>CBIHOS010000158.1:0-12071 GCA_966211945.1 uncultured bacterium | reverse complement strand
GTTGCGACCGGGGCTGGGTAATGTCAAGGTACAGCCGGCCGCGAAACGGTGGCGTCCCGCGGCCAGCGCAGACGTCGCAGGGACGAACCGTCACGGGCCGGCACGCACCTGTCGGAGCGGCGGTCCGTCCGGGCTACGGACGCAGGCGAGCGTCGATGCCGATCGGCGGCATCACCAACTGCGCCAGACGAGGAAGAGACTCATCAGGAGCAGGCCGATCGGGGCCCGGTACTCCTTGTTGCGGAGGGCGCGTTCGATCGAGAACCGGCGCGGCGCGCCGGGGAGGCCGCCGCCGGCGTAGCGGTCGTAGGCGTCGCCGAAGGTCGCGCGCAGGTAGGCCTCCTCGGTCCGGATGGCGGTCCAGAGCGTCGCGACGAGGTACGCCGCAATCAGCACCGCCACCAGCCAGTGGCTGGCCGCGACGGCAAGGCCCGCTCCCATCAACGACGACCCGAGGTAGAGCGGATGCCGCGTGAACCGGTAGGGCCCCGAGGATGTGACCTCGCGGCTCTTCTCGAGGTGTCCGGCCGCCCAGAATCGCAGCGCCTGGCCGAGGAGCGCCAGCGGCAACCCGACGCGCAGGCTCGCAGGGGTCGGACGCGCGAGCCACAGCACGAGCCCGGCGGCCGCGAACCCGATCGGCACCCGCCAGCGCGCAAAGCCGGCGCGAGGCGAGGATGGCGCCGGCGTCACGCCGGCACTCCGAGCCGCCCGGTCACGGCGTCGATCACCGTCTCCACCGGGATGCTCTCGAGGCACCATGCCTGCGCCGTGCACTGGCGCTTGAACACACACGCGCAGCGGTCGTGCGCCGAGACGGTCACGTCCCGAGGATCCCACGGTCCGTTCCGTTCGGGTGGAGTCGGGCCGTAGAGCCCGACGACGGGAGTGCCCGCGGCGGCCGCCAGGTGCAACGGCCCGGTGTCGCCGGACACGACGATGCGCGCGGCCCGCGCGAGGGTGAGCATCTCCACCATCGACGTCTGCGGCGCCATCAGCGCCGCGCCTCCGGAGGCACGCGCCACCGCGGCAGCCAGCGTCGCTTCGTCCGGGCCCCACAACACTGCGCTCGTCAGGGCATGGCGCTCCAGCATCTGGCGCGCGAGTGCGCCGAACCGCTCGGCCGGCCAGCGCTTGTTGGGCCAGGCTGCCCCGGGATTGATCACCGCGAACGGCTCGTCCGGCGGCAGGCCCAGGATCTCGCGCGTGCAGGGCACGACCGGCGTCTCGGGCAGGCGCAGCTCGAAGTGAATCGGCGGCGCGTCGATGCCCACCATGGCGAGCAGCGACAGGTTCTTCGCGATGACGTGGCCGTCGCCACGCCCGCCGGTCTCGCTGTAGGCCAGCGCGGCGGCGGGTTCGCGCAGCCACGGCCGCGCGAAGCCGATCACGCGGCGCGCCCCGCTCAGCCTGGCCACGGCGGCGGACTTGAGAAGGCCCTGCAGATCGAGGCAGACGTCGTACCGCAGCCGGCGGACCGCCGACAGCGTCGCCGCGCCGCTTCGCCGGTCGAGCGGATGGATGGCGTCGAGCCCCGCCACGACTTCGAGCAGCGGGGCGAACCGTGGGTGCACGAGCCAGCCGATGCGCGCGTCGGGATGAGCCGCGCGGAGCGCCGCCACGACCGGCATCGCGTGGACGATGTCGCCGAGCGCGCCCAGGCGGACGAGGAGGAACGACGTCACCGGAGCCGCGCCACGATGTCGCGCGTCGAATGGTCCTTGGGATCGCCGACGATCGCCGTCCGGCCGCCGTAGGCCTCGACGATGGCGCGCTCGGGCACGGACTCCACCGTGTAGTCGGTGCCCTTGCAGTGGACGTCGGGCCGCAGCGCCTCGAGCAGCGGCCCCACCGTGAGGTCGCCGAACAGCACGACGTAGTCCACCCCGCGCACGGCGTCGACGAGCACCGCCCGCGTCTGCTCCGCCACGATGGGACGGCCGGCGCCCTTCAACTGCCGCACGACCGCATCGTCGTTGACGGCGACAACGAGGACGTCGGCCTCGGCGGCCGCGCCCTGCAGGTATCGCAGGTGGCCGACGTGCAGGAGATCGAAGACGCCGTTGGCCAGTGCGATCTGTTCGCCGCGGGCCCGGTGCGCCGCCGCACGGGTCAGCAGATCCTCACGCGTGACGATCATCGGAAGCGTCGATGGCAGCGCGGAGTTCGTCGCGGCCGACGGTGGCGGTGCCGCGCTTCATCACCACCAGGCCGCCGGCATGGTTGGCGAGATGCGCCGCCTCCTCGACCGTCGCTCCCGCGGCGAGGGCCTGGGAGGCGGCGGCGATCACGGTGTCGCCGGCGCCGGTCACGTCGGCAATCTCGTCGCTGCCGAAGATCGGAATGTGCACGGTAGGTCGATCGGGCTCGAACAGCGCCATGCCGCGGCTGCCGCGCGTGATGAGCACGGCCTCCATCCGCGTCTGCGCCAGCAGGTCACGCCCGGCCCGTTCGAGCGCCTTCCGGTCGTCGCCGATGCGGACGCCGAGCATCGCCTCGACCTCGGACTCGTTGGGCGTCGATGCGGTCAGCCCGCTGTAGCGGTGCAGGTCGTACCGTGAGTCGACCAGAATCGGGATGCGCCGGCCTTTCCTGGCCCGGAGCGCGCCGCGGACGTGGCGCACCAGTGCGGGCGTGACGATGCCGGCACCGTAGTCGGAGACGAGGACGGCATCGCAGGTGCGCAGGGCGGCGTCGAGGCGCGTCCCCCAGGCGGCGTGCACGAGGCGCGCGGCGGCCGCCTCGCCCTTGCGATCGATGCGCACGACCTGCTGCTTGGCCGAGTGGATGCCACCGGCGAGCACCCGCGTCTTTGTCGGCGTCACGTGACCGGCGACACGGGCGACGCCGGCGACGTCGACAGCGGCACCCGACAACGCGGCGAGCAGGCGTTCGCCCTGCGCGTCGCGGCCGACGCAGCCGAACAACCGGGCCCGGCCATCGAGGGCGGCGACGTTGTTGGCCGCGTTGCCGGCGCCGCCGGGCACGATCTCGGTGGTGTCGTACTCGAGGATCAGGACCGGCGCCTCGCGCGACACGCGCGCGACCCGCCCGTAGAGGAACTCGTCGGCGGCGATGTCGCCGATGACCACCGTCCGGCGGCCCTTCAGGGCGTCGAGGAGCGCGAGCAGGCGCGGCCGCATCGTCATCTGTCGCGCCGCAGCAGCCACGATGCCGCCTCCATCAGGTCCTCGGCGACGAGGGCGGCGCCAACGCCGGCCAGCGGGCGGGCCTCGGCGCTGCGGCCGTAACCCGTGCGCACCAGGATGCCTCCGGCCAGGCCGGCGCGGCCGGCCAGCTGCACGTCGCCCCAGCGGTCGCCGATCATCCACGAGCGCGACAGGTCGATGCCGAGATCCTCGGCGGCGCGGTGGACGAGGGCCGGGGCCGGCTTGCGGCACTCACAGATCTGGGTCAGGTCGGCGACCTGACCGGCCGGATGGTGCGGGCAGAAGTAGTAGCCGTCGATCCTCGCGCCGCCGGCGACCAGCCGCGCCTGCAGGGCTTCGTGCGTGCGGCGCACGAAGGGCTCGTCGAAGAGCCCGAGGGCGATGCCGCTCTGATTGGTGATCACCACCAGCCGGTAGCCGCCGCGCGCCAGCACGCGCAGCGCATCGACGGTGGACGGGAACAGGGCAATCCGATCGAGGTCGTCGAGGTAACCCGCTTCCTCGATGAGGGTGCCGTCGCGGTCGAGGAAGACCGCGGGCGCAAGGGCGGACATCGCAGGCATGGTACCGCGAGGCCCGGACGCTGTCTCGCGACGGCCCCGCCGGAGGCCGAGACCGTGTAGTACGCTGTGCCGCCAATGGTCCTGAACTGGCTGGATTACGCGGTGATCGCGGGATACGTGCTGGCCCTGACGGCGTTCGGGACCTATTTCGCGCGCTTCCAGCGATCGAGCAAGGACTACTTCCTGACCGGCCGGTCGGTGCCGTGGTGGGCCATCTGCTTCACCATCGTCGCGACCGAGACGAGCACGATCACGTTCATCGGCGTGCCGGCGGCGGCCTACACCGGCAACATGGCCTTCCTGCAGCTGCCGATCGGTTACGTGATCGGGCGGTTGATCGTCAGCGCGCTGTTCCTGCCGGCGTACTTCCGCGGCGACCTGATGACGTCCTACCAGCTGCTGGAATGGCGCTTCGGCCCCGGCGTGCGGACGGCGGGCGCGGCGCTGTTCCTGTTCACGCGCTCGCTGGCCGACGGCATCCGCCTGTTCACGACGGCGCTGGTGATTGCCGTGGTCACCGGCATCCCGGTGCCGTGGACGGTCATGCTGCTCGGGAGCGCGATGATCGTCTACACGATGTACGGCGGATCGGCGGCCGTCATCTGGACCGACGTCGTCCAGATGTTCGTGTACCTGGCTGGGGCGCTGATCGTGTTCTTCGCGCTGCTCGCGGCGATCGACGGCGGCTGGAGCACGGTGGTGTCGGTGGGATCGGCGGCCGGCAAGTTCGCGGTGTTCGACTTCGCGCTGGACTTCACGAAGATCTACACGTTCTGGGCCGGTGTCATCGGCGGTGTGGCGCTCACGCTGGCGACGCACGGCACCGACCAGTTCCTCGTCCAGCGCCTGCTGGCGGCGCCGTCGGCGCGCGACGCGGGCCGCGGCCTGGTGCTGAGCGGCGTGCTCGTGCTCCTGCAGTTCGGCCTGTTCCTGCTGATCGGCGTGATGCTCTTCACGTATTACCAGCAGGTGCCGCTGCCGGCGCTCGGACGGCCGGACGAGATCCTGCCGCGGTTCGTGATCAACACGCTGCCCAGCGGCGTGTCCGGCTTCATCGTCGCGGCGATCGTCGCGGCGGCGCTGTCGCCGTCGATCAACGCGATGGCGGCCACCACGGTCAACGACTTCTACCTGCGCTACGTCAACGAGACGGCCGACGAGCAGACGGTGATGCGCGTCTCGTATCGGGCGACGCTCGGCTGGGGCATCGTGCAGTTGATCGTCGCGCTCGCCTGCCAGTGGATGGACCGGTCGGTGCTCGACGCCGGGCTGTCGATTCTGTCGTTGACGGCCGGCCCGGTGCTCGGCGCGTTCCTGGTCGGCTTCGCGACCACGCGAGTGAGCGCCAGCGCGATGCTCGGCGGCATGTGCGTCGGGATCGGGCTGCTGCTGTACGTCTGGATCGCGACGCCGATCGCGTGGACGTGGTACGCGTTCATCGGCGCCGCCGTCACCGCGCTCGTCGCACTGGCGCTGAGCGTCGCGCTCCCCCGCCCCGACCACGTCACCACGTAGCCGCCGGACCCGTGATCCGGCAGCAGTCAGGCCGGTAGGGGCGGCTCCCCGAGCCGCCCTGGCAGCGAGATTATCGCTCGCGCAGCGCGGCGAGGACGCGTTCAGGAGGCACGCGCGTCATGCAGCGGTGATCGAGCGGGCACTCGCGCAGCATGCAGGGGCGGCACCACACGTCGTGGGTCAGGATGCGGTGCGGCCCGAGCGGGGCCGTCGCCTCTTCCCGGGTCGGGCCGAACACGGTCACGGTCGGCGCGCCCAGCGCCGCGGCGAGGTGCATCGCGCCCGAGTCGTTGGCCAGCACCCGCGACGCCGCGCGCAGGACGCCGGCCAGCATCAGCAGGCTCGTGCGCCCGGTCATGTCGATCACGTGCCCGCGCGGCCCGTCCCCGGCGCGCGAGGCCACGTGCGCGAGCACCTGCGTCGCGGCAACACGATCGGCCGGCGCCCCGACCAGCACGACGCAGCCGCCATCGGCGGTCCAGCCGTCGACCACGCGCGCGACGTGCGCCGGCGGCCACTGCTTCGCCGTGCCGTAGGCCGCGCCGGGCGCGCATGCGAGCAGCGCGGCACGTCCGTCCCAGCCGGCCTCGCGCAGCAGCGCGACCGCCTCGGTGCGCACGGCCTGCGGCAGCACCGCCTGCACGTCGAGCGGCGGGCGCGGCAGGTCGAGCGCTTCGAGCAGTCCGGCGTAGTAGTCCGCGTGGTGCGGGCTCGTGCGCCGCACGCGGCGCCGCTGCACGGCGCGCGTCAGCAGCCAGCCGCGCCCATCGCGCCGGTATCCCCACCGCTCCGGGATGCCCGCCCGACGCACCGCCAGCGCGCTCGCAAACGAGTTGGTCAACAGCAGCGCCAGATCGAAGGCGCCGTCGCGCAACTGCTCCACATGGCGATTCAGCGCACGCACGCCGCCGCCCTCGAGCCCGAGGCCGGTGACACGCGGGTGCAGCAGCGGCACGAGCGGCGCGAAGGCCGCCGGCACCGCGACCTGCACCGTCGCCTCGCGCCACCGGTCGGCGACGGCGCGAATCGACGGCGCGGCCATCACCAGGTCGCCAAGCCAGTTCGGACCGCGCACGACGATCCGGCGCGGCTCGATCACGACTCACCCTCCCCGCCGGCATCGTCCACCGCGAGCGAGGGCGATTCGGTCGTCCGGAGGTCGTCGCGCCACCGGCGATGCATCCACAGCCAGCGCTCCGGGTGGGCCCGCACGTACTTCTCCAGCACCTTCGTGCAGCGCTGCGTGAGGTCGCGCACCGCCTCGGCCGACTCGCCGTCGGGCAGGGCGAGCGGGCGCTCGTAGATCAGGCGGTAGCGGCCGTCGTTGAGCGGCAGCGAGAACGCCGGAATCACCGCGGCCCGCGTGCGCAGGGCCAGCACCGCCACGGCCGACGTCGTCGCCGCGGGGCGGCCCATGAAGTCGACCTTCACGGCATCGGCGGTCAGGATGTGCTGATCGATCAGCACGGCCACCGACTGGTTGGCGTTCAGGGCGCGCATGATGCGGCGCAGCCCGCCCTTCCTGTCGATGACGACGTTGCCGGTGCTGCTCCGCAAGTCGATCAGCATCCGGTCCAGCAGCGTGTTGTCGAGCGCACGCGCCACGACCGCCATCGGCCCGAGACGCAGCCCGTGCGCCAGCGCGTGCAGTTCCCAGAAGCCGAAATGGCCGGTGACGATCAGGGCGCCACGCCCCTGCGCCAGCGCGGCCTCGATGTGCTCGGCGCCGACGAACTCCACCAGTTCCAGCTGCCGGGCCGGCGGCAGGCCGGAGAACCAGAGCAGCTCGATCAGCTTGCGACCGAAGTGCGCGAACACCTCGCGCGCGATCCGCGCGCGTTCCTGCGCCGAACGCTCCGGGAAGGTCGCGGCAAGGTTCTCCAGCGTGATGCGCCGGTGACGGGCATCGAGCCGGTAGCCCAGCCAGCCGAGGCCGTGCCCGAGGCGGGTCGCCGTCGATTGCGGCAGCCGCCGCACCACGGCCGTGACGGCGCGCAGCGCGGCATGCTCGAGGCGGTGCCGCCGCGGCACGTCCGGTGGCGTCTCGGTCACGCGCCCTCCGGCGAGAGCGACAGCCGACGACGCAGCCAGGTGGCGAACTCGTCGGCCGGTTCGATCACGACATCCAGCGGCACGACCGCGACCGGCAGGTCGAGGGGCAGAAAACGTTCGAGCTTCACGGCGTCCTTGGCAGTCGTCACGACGGCAGCCGCACCGGCGCCGCGCGCCCGGCCGGCGATGAGCCGCACATCGTCGGCGTGGTAGCGATGATGGTCGCGGAAGATCATCACGTCGGCCAGCGTCCATCCTGCGGCGCGCAGGTCCGCCGCAACGCGATCCGGTTCGGCGACGGCGGTCACGAGCAGCACCGGCGTCTCGTGCAGCCGCGAGAAATCGGTGGCCCCGGCGAGTGGTCGCACGGGACCGTGATGGCGGCGCACTTCGAAGATCGGCACCTCAGGGGCGCGCCCCAGTGCCATCCGCAGCCGCGCCGCGCTCGTGTCCACAGCCAGGAGTGCGTCGGCATGCTCGAGGGCCTGAAGCGGTTCGCGCAGCCGGCCCGCCGGCAGCACTTCCCCACTCCGCACATCGTCCAGCGTCAGGAGCACGAGGTTCGCGTCGCGGGCCAGCTGCACGTGCTGAAAGCCATCGTCGAGCACGTGGACGGTGCAGTGGAGGGACCGTTCGGCCAACTCGCCGGCACGGGCCCGCTGCGGATCGACGAGCACGCAGCAGCCAGGCAGCTCGCGGGCCAGCATGAATGGCTCGTCGCCGCTCTCGGCGAGCGAGGCGCGCATGTGCTCGGCGTCGCGCACGACGACGACATCGCGCGACGGCGTTTCGCGCCGGTAGCCGCGGCTCAGGATCGCCGGCCGCTCGCCCCAGCCGTGCAGCATCCGCGCGATGGCGGCCACGACAGGCGTCTTGTTGCGCCCGCCGACGGCCAGGTTGCCGACGCTCACGACGGGCCGGGCGAGGCGGTGCGCCTGCCGGCGGCGGAGCTCGCGGCGCAGGGCGGCGCCACCGCCGTACAGTCGGGCGGCGGCCCGCAACATCGCCAGGCTCCAGGGCCCGCTCATCGCGGCAGCTCCACGGCGGCAAGCCCGGCCCCCGCGGCACGGGTCCGCAGCACCTCGGCGATCTCGTGCATCGTCCGTGCGACGGCGCCCCGATGCCGCGACAGCACCGCCGCGGCGGCCTCCCCGATCGCGCGTCGCCGGGCCGCGTCGTCGAACAGGGCGAGAATCTCGCGCGACGCAGCCGCTCCATCGGAGACCTGCACCAGCGCGCGCTCCGACAGGAAGAGCCTGGCGATCTCGGCGAAGTTGGACATCGACGGACCGACGACGATCGGACGGCCGAAGCGCGCCGGCTCCAGGATGTTGTGGCCGCCGGCCGGCACCAGGCTGCCGCCCACGAAGACCACCGTCGCATGCGCGCAGAGCGCGGCGAGTTCACCGATCGTGTCGAGGACGAGGATGTCGAACGGCGCGTCCGGCGACGCGGCCAGCGCCGTCCGCCGCAGCGCGACCAGGCCGGTCCGTTCGGCAAGCGCCGTCACTTCGTCGAACCGTTCGGGATGTCGGGGCGCAATCACCAGCCGCGCATCGGCCACCCGCGAGCGCAGTCGTGCCAGGACGTCCAGCAGAACCTCGTCCTCGCCGCGCAGGGTACTGGCGGCGAGCAGGACGGGCCGCCCCTCCAGCCGCCGCGCGACCATCTCCACCGCGGGGGGGCCGTCTCCCCCGACGTCGAACTTGAGGCTGCCGGTCACCACGACCTTGTCGGCTGGAGCACCAAGCGCCCGCAGGCGCGACGCCGTGTCCTCCGACTGGGCACACAGCCTGTCGAAGTCTGCGAGCACCGGCGCCAGCAGTCTGCCCAGCCGCCGGTAGCGCGGAAAACTGCGATCCGAAATACGCGCGTTCACGAGCAGCACACCGACGCCCCGCGCCCGGCAGAGGCGCAGCAGGTTCGGCCAGATCTCGGTCTCGACGATGACGATCAGCGCCGGCCGCAGGTGCCGCAGCACGCGGCGGACGATCCACGCGAAATCCAGTGGGAAGTAAAAGACGCCGGCAACCTCGCGCAGGCGGGCCTCGGCCATGTCACGGCCCGTGCGGGTCGTGGTCGAGACGACGATGCGCCAGTCGGGATGGTCGCGCTGGAACGCCGCCACGAGCGGCACGGCGCTCAGCACTTCGCCGACCGACACCGCGTGCAGCCAGAGCGTCGGCGCGGTGCCGGCCGCCAGCGCCGTCGGCAGGCGGCCCAGGCGTTCGCGCCAGCGGTGGCGGTATTTGCCGTGACGCACGGCCTGCCAGGCCAGCCACGGGGCGGCCAGGACGAGCGCCGCGGCACTGAGCAGACTGTAGAGGGCGTACATGCAGGGGACGGCTCGCTTTGCGCCGCACGGTGCGCCGGTCCGGGCGGCGGGCGGAGCACGCGCACGGCCGCGATCGTGCGTTCGAGGCGGCTGCGTGGAGTATAGCGAACCAGCCCGGCCTGCCTGGGCGGGCATTCGCGATACCATGGGCGGTCGTGCTCGTCGGGGCGTCCCGGTCACGCAGGTCCGGGCGCGATGGGCATGCTAATCCCGTCGTCTTCATCCGCAGGTCTGCGACCGCGTGGGAGGGTTCTCCATGGGCATCAAGGTTGGTATCAACGGCTTCGGGCGCATCGGGCGCAACATCATGCGGGCGGCGATGGGGACAGGCCAGCTCGATTTCGTGGCCGTGAACGACCTGACCGATACGGCAATGCTGGCGCACCTGCTCAAGTACGACTCCATCCTGGGCAACCTCGAGGGTGACGTGCAGTCGGGCAGCGACTGGATCAGCGTCGACGGCGACAAGTTCCAGGTGCTCGCGGAGAAGGACCCGGCGGCGCTGCCGTGGGGCAAGCTCGGCGTCGACCTGGTCTTCGAAGGGACAGGCCGCTTCACCAAGCGTGAGGACGCCGCCAAGCACATCGCCGGCGGCGCCAAGCGCGTGATGATCACCGCGCCGGCGACCGGTCCCGACGCGACGCTGCTGATGGGCGTCAACCACGAGCTCTACGACCCCGCCAGGCACCTGGTCGTGTCCAACGCGTCGTGCACCACGAACTGCCTCGCGCCGTTCGCCAAGGTGCTCCACGAGCAGTTCGGCATCGTCAAGGGCTGGATGACGACGATCCACAGCTACACGAACGATCAGCAGCTGCTCGACCTGCCGCACAAGGACATGCGCCGGGCGCGTGCCGCCGCGCTGTCGATGATCCCGACGACGACCGGCGCCGCCAAGGCGATGGGCGAAGTGATGCCGGAGCTGAAGGGCAAGCTCGATGGCATGTCGATGCGCGTGCCGACGCCGAACGTCTCGGTGGTCGACCTGGCAGTCATCGTCAGCAAGAAGACGACGGCCGAGGACGTCAACGCGGCGTTCAAGGCTGCCGCGGCCGGTCCGCTGAAGGGCATCCTGGCGGTCGAGGATGCGCCGCTCGTGTCGATCGACTTCCGGAAGAACCCGCACAGCTCGATCATCGACTCGGCGTACACCAAGGTGATGGACGGCGACTTCGTGAAGGTCCTGAGCTGGTACGACAACGAGTGGGGCTACAGCAGCCGCTGCGTGGATCTCGCGATCTACATGAACAGCAAGGGGCTGTAGGGGATGGCCAAGCGTTCGATCACCGACCTCGATCTGAAGGGTCGGCGCGTGTTCATCCGCGTCGACTTCAACGTGCCCATCAAGAACGGGCAGATCGCCGACGACACCCGCATCCAGGCGTCGCTGCCGACCATCAGGTACGCGCTCGAGCAGGGCGCCACGGTCATCCTGGCCTCGCACCTCGGGCGGCCGAAGGGCAAGCCGAACGCCGAATTCACGCTGCAGCCGGTGGCCGATCGGCTGTCGTCGCTGATCGGGCAGCCGGTCGTGTTCGCGACCGACTGCATCGGCCAGCCCGCTGCGGACGCCATCGCCAGGGCTGGTGCCCCTGGCGTGGTGCTGCTCGAGAACCTGCGCTTCCACGCCGAGGAAGAGGCCAACGATCCGGCGTTCGCCAGGCAACTGGCTGAACTGGCCGACGTGTACGTCAACGACGCGTTCGGATCGGCGCACCGCGCGCACGCCTCGACCGAAGGCATGGTGCAGTTCGTGTCCGAGGCCGCCGCCGGCCTGTTGATGGCCAACGAAGTGGCCTACATGGGCAAGGCGCTGTCCGATCCGGAGCGCCCGTTCGTGGCGGTGCTGGGCGGAGCGAAGGTCAGCGACAAGCTGGAGGTGATCCAGAACCTCCTGCCCAAGGTCGATGCCTTGATCATCGGCGGCGCGATGGCGTACACGTTCTTCAAGGCCCAGGGGCTCGAGGTCGGCAAGTCGCTGGTCGAGGCCGATCTGGTCGACACGGCGCGTGACCTGAGGGCGCAGGCCGATGCGCGCGGCCTGACGTTCGCGCTGCCCGAGGACCACGTGGTGGCCGAGGCGCTGTCGGCCGACGTGCCGAGCGAGACGCTGGCGGTGGGCGACACGGCGATCGGCGCGCGCATGGGCCTGGACATCGGCCCGAAGACCGCGGCTCGCTACGCCGACATCATCAGGAACGCCAAGACCGTCGTGTGGAACGGCCCGATGGGCGTCTTCGAGATCCCCGCGTTCGCCAACGGCACCAACACCGTCGCGGAGGCAGTGGCCAACGTCGACGGCACGACGATCATCGGCGGCGGCGACTCGATCTCGGCGGTCCACAAGGCCGGCGTGACCGAGCGCATCAGCCACATCTCGACCGGCGGCGGCGCCAGCCTCGAGTTCCTCGGCGGCCGGACGCTGCCGGGCGTGGA
>CBIHOS010000157.1:0-12095 GCA_966211945.1 uncultured bacterium | reverse complement strand
AGGACGTACGACACGGGCGACTGGTCGAAACAGACAGGAGGCAGGCCGGCGCGGACCTCCGGGAGGGCATCAGCCACACGCGGGTGAGCACGCGTGGTGAGAATGCCGGAAGAGGCCTCGCACCGGTTGAGCGAGTGTATCTCAGCTGGGCGACGGACGCAGGCGAGAAGCGGCAGTCGGGAGTCGGGAGTCGGCAGTGTACGGCGGCCACGGAGGCCGGTCGCGTGCGTCTAGCGAGCAAGAAAGGCGCAGAGAGGCCAGAGTTCGAGCGTGAAGGTGCGCGTGACGATTGCAGGTGGCCCCTTGGCGTGCAGTCGCGTGAAGTACGCGCGCCACATCGCCGGCTGCACGATGTGCGACAGCCCCATCAGCACGAACGGGATCACGAGCAGCGCCTGGACGGCCTGCGCGGACGGCAGCGTGTCGGACACGGACGGGCCCCCTTCGGCCGGCGAACCGTGGACCAACGAGGCCCCGCGGGTGCGGCGGGTTCATCGTGCGCCAGGTGCCGCCCGATGTCACCCGCGCGTCAACTCTCGCTCCTGAGCACCGTCGCCGGATCGACGCGCGACGCGCGGATGGCCGGCAGCGCCGCCGCCAGCGTCCCGAGCAGCAGGACGCACAGGCCGGCGACGCCGAGTGCCACCGGATCGAGCGGCGACACTTCATAGAGCATGCTGCGCACCAGGCGGCCCAGCAGCGCCACGCACACCGCCCCCGCCGCCAACCCGCCCGCGAGGATCAGCAGCGACTGCCGCAGTACCCCCGCGCCGACGTCGCGCCGCCGTGCTCCGAGCGCGAGCCTGATGCCCAGCGCGCGATGCTGCTGCTGGACGGCATGGGCGAGCACGCCGTACAGCCCCAGTGCGGCGAGCAGCGCCGCGAGGCCGGCAAAGGTGCCGATCACCCACGCCGGCTGGCTCGCGCCCGTCAGGCTCAGCGCCTTCACGTCCTCCATCGTCCGGATGTCGCCCAGCGCGACGCGCGGCTCGACCTGTCGGACCGCGTCGCGAATGCTGGCGAGCAGCGCGCCGGGGGCGCCATGCGTGCGGACGACCAGCTTCAGTTCGCGGCGGGGCGCTTGCGCGAGCGCGCCGTACGCCACATCCTGCACGGGCGCCCGGGGATCTTGCGTCCGTTCGTCGCGGATGACACCGACGCGTCGAGACGGCGCTGCGCGGGAGCGGGCACATCACCGGCGTCGCCGCCGACGGCACCTTCCGCGCCGAAGGCGTGCGTCCGGGCAGTTACGACGTGCTCGTCGTGGGCGCGGACATGATGGAGACCGTTCGCGACATGGCGCCAGAGCAGGTCCGCGCGCTCGTCGATACACACGGCGCCACCGTCGACGTCGTCGAAGGCCAGTTCGCGCCGGTCACCGTACGGATGGCGCCGGAGATGCCTCGGTCATGAGGCGCGCGGGGCAGCAGGATCGGCGTCCTCGCCGGTAGGGGCCGCTCCCCGAGCGGCCCACCGGGTGACGCCGGCCGATCAGGCCGGCGACCATTGCCCCGTCCCCCTCGCTATTTCAACGGCACGAACGCCAGCGCGTTGTTGGCGTTCATCGGGATCACGAGCTGGTTGGCACCGGCGTCGTAGCACATCGACGCGGCGTTCGGGATGTTCGTCGCAATCAGCTCGGCGGCCTGGCCGGCGCGGATGCGCGACACGCCGCCGTGGATGACGCTGCTCACGTACTTGGTGCCGTCGGCCATGATGACGAGGCCGTCGTTGCCGGCCTGCGCCGCCTGCTCGGTCTTCACCGGCGTGCCGTCCGGCGAGAACGTGATGACGTCGGCATCGCCGATGTTGACGACGACGATGTTGCCCTGCGCGTCGAGGGCGACACCATTGGGCTGACGGAGCGGTGCGCCCTGCAGGAACATCGCCGCCTTGCCGTCCGGCGTGATCCGCCAGACCTGCCACGTCTTCGGATCGTTGGCCGCGCCAGTCTGCGTGCCGTACACGGTGCCATCGTCGGCGACCTCGATGTCGTTCAGCCAGGCGGGCCCGCCCTTCACCGCGATCTCGCCGGCCGGGGCGCCGGTCTTCATGTCGAACTTGCGGATGACCGCCACGCCGGGATCCTGCGGCGAGGTGTCCCCGTCGCGATCGGCCAGGTAGAGCACACCCTTCACGATGTCGCTGCCGTACGGCTCGTTGAGGACGAGCGGCGGCGTCAACGCCTGCCGCGGCGCGCCGGCGTTCTGCACGCCGATCCACCGCGCGGTGTGCACCGAGCCGTCGTGGTTGAGCAGCGAGACCCACGCGTTGTTGGTCTGCACGGCCTGATTCACGCCGCGATTGGGGACGACGATCAGCTTGCGATCCGGATCGTACGCACAGCTCTCCGCCGAATAGATCGCGCCGTAGACCTTGACGTTGGCCGACATCGGCGCGTGCGTGCCGCCGGGCGCCGGGGTGATCGGCAGGCCGAGTGGATTGCCGGTGACGTACGGCTGCGGTGCCTGAGGGGACGGTGCCTGCTGCGCCAACAGGGCGCCGGCGCCGATCCCGATCGCCAGCGCCGCGGCGCTGATCGTCACGGTGCGTCTGCTCATGGTCGGAGCATACCTGAGGAAGAACAGGACATCAGGAGACAGTTCCTGATTCCTGACTTCCTGTTCTCATTCCCACCGGATGCGCGCCCCGCCGCGGAAGGCGCGGCCGGTGCGCCCTGGGGCGTTCGTGCTCGACACGGGCGGTGCGACAGTACGCGCCGGCGACGACTCGAACGAGTGATACGCCTCGGCGAACGCCGTGATCTCCGCGCCGGGGAACACGAAGCGGCGCTCGAGACGGAGCCGCGCGTCCCAGATGGTGCCGGTCCGTGTCGGGTCGAGCAGGCTCGACGATCCGGTACCGGCGGGAAGCGCGAGACCGGTCGAGTCCGCCAGCAGCGACACCGGCCCCGGCGTACGGCGCGCACCCACACTGCCGACGAAGAGCGTCCCCAAAGGCCCGGGGCGCCGGCCCGACACGACGACCGACCAATCCTGCCACGCCGGCCGCACGGGCGGGCCCTGGATCGGCGACCCCGTTCCCGAGGCCGTTCCACCGCGCCACTGCGACGACACGGCGATGCCGCCGATGACGGTGGCCGCTGGCGGCGAGGACATGTGCCGGAGATCGAGGCGTAACGATCCACTGACGGGTTCAGCGGCTGGAGTGGCGTCCGGCGTCCGTGACGGCGCCGCCAGGACCGGGGCCGGGAGCACGACGCGGAGGGGCGCGCCCGTGGAGACGTCGGCGGGCAGGTCGATGCCGTCACCGCTCGAGCCCGGTGCGAGGGCTCGCAGCCGGCACTGGCCGGCGGGCACGCCCGTGAAGTGGAACGTCCCGTCTGGCGCGGTCGTGCCCGACCGCGTCCAGCTGGCGCAGGTCAACGACACCGCCGCCGCGCCGACCGGCTGGCCGTCGATGCCCACGACCGAGCCGTGCAACTCCGAGGCGCCCGCTGGCACCGGATCTTGCGGCCCCGCTGCCAGCACGACCATCAGGAGGAATCCAGACAAGCGTGCGGGAATAGACGCATCACGGCCGGGTCGGCCGGGACCGTTCTCTGGTGCTGAATGCTGCACGTGTTCCGAACGCGAACAATCGGGCCGCTGGTTCAGCGTCGCCAGGCGCGGACAGCGCACGTTGGCTGAAATGTCCTCTTCGTATATCAGGATGTCCACAACAGAGGACGGCTCGACCACCCGCAAAAGCCCATCATTTGGGCCCAAACGCTGTTGCTATCGATAGTTGGGATGAGGCGGTTGCCGGGCGCAACGTTTGCACGACGCCAATCGTCAACCACTCACGTCGCCACTTGTCGACGCTGCGCTGCTGCAATGCCCGAAGTCCTGCCGCCACCCATCGTCGTCACCCCGCCGCCGGCCCGCGACGTCGACACCGGCGATTGGCTGGCAGAAGCCAGGGCCCTCAACAAGAAGCGGGAGAAGGTCCGCTCCGCGTGGATCTCGTTCGTCGGGCGCATCCTCGCTCAGCTCATCGGCGCCGTCGCCACCGTCGTGCTCGGCTTCTACGTCGTGTCGACGTACCACAACGAACGGCCGGCGGCCGCTGCGGCGGTCGCGAGCGAGGCCCCGCGCGTGCGCACCGCCCGTCCGGGTGGACGGTCACTGGCGGTGCTGCCGTTCCAGGACTTCTCGCCGGGCGCGTCGCAGTCGTACTTCGTCGACGGCCTGACCGAGGCGGTGATCGCGCGTCTTGCCCGCGGCGGCCAGGTCCACGTCACGTCGCGGACGTCATCGATGCACTTCAAGGCGTCGCGCGATCCCTTGCCGGTGATTGCCAGGGCGCTCGACGTCGACTACGTCGTGGAAGGGTCCGTGGTGCGGCAGCACGATCGCGTGCGCGTCACCGTGCAACTGATCGACGCGCGCTCCGACGACCATCTCTGGGCCGAGACCTTCGACCGCACCGACCGCGATCTGCTGGCGCTGCAGGCCGATGTGTCCGAGACGATTGCCACGCGGCTGCAGGCGGCGATGGCGCCGGCAGGTGAGGCACATCGCCCGTGATCCACTGGCGCGCGGCTGCGCTGGTCCTCGCCACATGCCTGCTCGTCGCGCCGCGCGGTACCGCGCAGACGGCCGAGACGTCCGCGTCTCCGCCTGGCGCCGCGCCAGCCGATCAGGACGAGCCGGAACCCGCAAGCCCGCCCGCCGTCCGGTGGCGGCCGCTGCCCTCGGTGCGGCTTGGCGACCGGCTGCGCTTCGACGTCCACTTCCGCCTCCAGGTCGACGGCCGGGCGTCGGAAGCGCCGCTCGAGGAACAGGACGATGGCAACCCGCGCTTCGACCTTTCGCGCCGGCGGGTGAGCATCGAGGGTGTCGCCTTCGACCAGCTCGAATTCGAGATCGAGCGCGAGGTCACCGGCGACGAGCCGTGGCGCGACGTGTTCGTGAACTACCGCGCCGACCCTCGCGTGCAGGTCCAGGCGGGGCACTTCCGACTGCCGTTCAGCCTCGACCAGGACATCGGCGCGACCCATCGCGACTTCGTGTCGCGCTCGCTGGCGGGGCGGCAACTCGGTCCGGGGCGCGATCCCGGCGTGATGGTGCACGGTCGCGTCCTGCGGCGGCTGCGGTACGAGGCCGGCCTCTTCCGCAACGACGGCCGCAACGCGCGTACGCGCAATCCCGAGCGCGTGGCCGGCGGGCGCACGTTCGCGTGGCGGGTCGTCGCGCAGCCGTGGCGGGGCGAGAAGCAGCACCTCCTGGAAGATCTGCAGTTCGGCGTCGCCCGCACGTCGAGCGACGTGCCGCTCGGCATTCCGGCGCTGCGCGCGGAGACGGTGCTCGAGTCGGTGTTCTTCGCATCCGACACGCCGGTGCTCGGCGCCCGGCATCGCACCGGCCTCGAAGCGCGCTGGCGCAGCGGGCCGTTCTCCGTGGTCGGCGAGTACATCCGCATGACGACGGCGCGCGAGGGCCAGAGCGTCGAGGATGGCGACCTCTCGCCGCTGCTGGCGCACGGGTGGTATCTCACCGGCACGTGGGCGATCACGGGCGAGCAGAAGTCGCGCGGCCTGACGTCGCCGCGCCGGCCGCTGTTCCGTGGCGGGCCGGGCGCCATCGAACTGGCGGCGCGGATCGAGCGGCTCGCGTTCGGCAGCACCGCGAGCGGCGAGCCAGGATCGACGAGCCCGCGCGCCGACGTCGTGCTGCCCAACGCCGATCGCGCCACCACCATCGGCGTCAACTGGTATCTGAATCGTTACGTGAAGGTGCAGGCCAACATCGTGCGCGAACGCCTCGATGATCCGGCCCGCGGCCCGATGCCGGCGCAGCCGGCGTTCTGGAGTCGCGTGCTGCTGCTCCAGATCACGCTGTGAGGGCCAGGCCATGTCCGCACTCCGCCCGCTGCGTCTCCTTCCGAACGCGCTCGTCCTGATCGCCGCGCTCGTCGGCGCTCCGCTCGCCGCGGCGCAGACGCCGGTCGAGCCTTTTGCGCAGGACGGCCTGCCTGACCTGCGTCTCTTCATCCACTCGACCGACCTGGCCCGCTTGCGCGAGCGGTACCTCGACAACACGTACTACCCGGCCGACGTGGAGTTCCGCGGCGTGCGCGTGCGCAACGTGGCGGTGAGGTCGCGCGGCTCGGGCAGCCGCAGCCAGACCAAGCTCGGGCTGCGCATCGACATGAACCGCTACACGAGCGGCCAGGAACTGTTCGGCCTGCGCGCGGTGGTGCTGGACAACCTGTGGCAGGACCCGACCAACGTCCGCGAACGCCTGGCCATGCGGCTCTACGAACGCCTGGGCATGGCGGCGCCGCGTGAAGTGCTGGCGCGGGTCTACATCAACAACGCCTACGAAGGCCTGTACACGGTGGTCGAAGACATCGACGAACGGTTCGCCGCGCGCGCCTTCGACGATGGCGGCGGGACGCTGTTCGAGTACAACTGGCTGGCCAACTGGTACGCGACCAGCATGGGCCCGGATCTGGCGCCCTACCAGGCGCTGTTCTCGGCGCAGACCAACGACGAACTGCCCGCCGACACGCTCTTCGGCCCGTTGCGCGACCTCTTCACTGCCTCCGATCTCTCCGGCGACGAATGGCGGGCCCGGGTCGAACCGCTGCTCGACCTGCAGCAACTGCTCGCGCACGTGGCCGTCGAGGCGTTCGTCTCGGAACTCGACGGGATGCTAGGCTATGCCGGAGTCAACAATTTCTACATGTTCAGGCCGACCGACTCCCTGCGCCACGTGGTGGTTCCCTGGGACAAGGACAACGCGTTCTTCGACGTGACGTCCAGCGTGTGGCAGCGTGTCGACGAGAATGCGATCGTGCGTCAGGTGCTGTCGTTTCCGGACCTGCGCGCCGGCTATCTCGACGCGCTGACACGCACGGTCGATGCCGCCAGCGAGGACGGATGGCTGGCGGCCGAACTCGAGTCGATGCTCGCCCTCGTCGACGATGCGGCGCGTGAGGACCAGCGCAAGCCGTTCCCCGAAGCGGAACGGGCTGCGGCAATCGCGCAGTTGCGACAGTTCGTGGCGGAGCGCGCCGGGCGCGTCCGCGCGGAAGTCGCAGCGGCCCGTGGTGAAGGCGGGTAGATGCAGCGGCGGGCGGCGACGGTCGCGGCCGCGGCGATCGGTCTCGCCGTGTTCGCCGGCGCCGCCGCCTGTTCGAGGGAGACGCCGCAGGCCCGCACCGCAGCGCCTGCCTCACCAACCGCTCCGGACCTTCTGCCGCTGATGAGCGACGTCGTCCTCAGTGGCGCGGGCGACATCGGCGAATGCGGGTCGCCCGGCGTCGAAGCGACTGCGGCCCTGCTCGACGCCATTCCCGGCGCCGTCTTCACATCGGGCGACAACGCGTACATGCACGGCAGTCTGCGCGACTTCCAGCAGTGCTTCGAACGGACGTGGGGACGCCATCGCAGCCGCATGTTTCCGGCGCCAGGCAATCATGAGTACGAAACGCCGAACGCCGCCGGGTACTTCGCCTACTTCGGAGAGCGGGCCGGTCCGGCGGGTCTCGGCTACTACTCGTTCGAGCTCGGGGCCTGGCACGTCGTCTCGTTGAACAGCAGCGTGCCGGCCGGCCAGGGTTCGGCGCAACTGCAGTGGCTGCGCAACGACCTGCTCGGCGCGACCGCGCCGTGCATCGCGGCCATCTGGCACCACCCGCTCTACAGCTCCGGGCCCAACGGCGACCATTCCAACATGCGCGACGTGTGGCGGGTGCTCACCGACGCCGGCGCCGACGTCGCCATCACGTCGCACGATCACCTGTACGAGCGCCAGGCGCCGCACACCGCGGAGGGGCGTGTCGATCCGCGCGGCCTGCGTTCGTTCATCGTCGGCACGGGCGGTGCGCACCTCTACGCGACCGGCGGCTCGCCGCGGCCGATGACCGAGGTGCGCGTGCTGTCGTGGGGCGTGATCAAGCTGACGCTCTCGCCTGGCCGGTACCGGTGGGAGTTCGTGACCCCGAGCGGCATCCAGGACAGCGGCGCGGAGCGATGTCATTGACGTGAGGCCGCCAAGCTTCGGGCGGCTGGAGCAAGGCGGGAATGCGGGAATGTCGAAGGCATCGTCGCGGGCATCATGGCGGGCTGCGTCGTCTGGCGACTCGATCGCTCGCACGATCATGCCGGTCGGGTGATCATGCCGGTAGGGGCGCTTCCCCGACGCGCCCATGAAACGGCGCCGGCCGTCCAGGCCGGCGACCATGATCAGCGGGTGCGCGCGCAGGTGGAGGACGTGCGACGCGGCGTTGCCCACATGCAGAATGTTGCAGGCCTGGTCGAGGCCGTGTAGGCGCCGACCGATCGCACGAGCATGCCGGTAGGGGCGCTTCCCCGAAGCGCCCATGAAACGGCGCCGGCCGTCCAGGCCGGCGACTGTGTTCGTCATCCTAAGGCCGCGGCCATGCAGCGCCTACAGGCTGACGACGATGGCCCTCGGAGCGCCCGTCTGACCTGCCGAGCTCGTGGGTTGCGCCGGCTCTTGGAGACCGTGCCCTCACGGCGTACATTGTCCGCGGAGACTTGCGCATGACCGCCGTCGCGATAGTTGCTGGCTTCTTCGCTCTGGTCGTCGGCTGGAGCTACGTCCTGCACAGGCGATCAGGCCGACCCCTGTGGAATCCACTGCACATCGCCTTCACGCTGACGGCGGTCGCGCTGCTGTACGGCGCCGCTGGCTTCATGGGCTACGTGGTCCCGCGACACAATCCGTTCATCGATCACCCTGCGGTATGGGTCGGACACGTCGTGTGGCCACAGGTGACATGGGCTTTGGTCGCTTTGCTCGCCTCGGTCTTCTTCTGGTGGCACGGCCTCAGGCGGTTGTTGCAGTAGAAGGCTGACGTGCGCCCCGATCCGGACAAGTCATCCATGGCCCTGCGGCCACCACGGGCCATGACGATGGTCGAGCAGCCTATAGCCTGTAGCCTGCAGCCTACCTGACGCTGTAGGCCGACCCTCGGGACGTCATGAGAGTCCAGATCGCGTTCTGCACGCGTCGTGGCTATCGACACGCGTACACGGCGTCGCCTACAGCTGCGTGTTGTGAGTGACTTGCAGCGGTTGGATCGGTCGGCGCGACGACCTGAGGCTCGTCCCCTCGTCGATCTGTCAGATCTTCAATCGGCGCACTCCACACAACTGCCAGATTTTCGTCCGACGTTGACACACGTGTGGCGGCAGCGGAGCAAACGATGGTCTACGTAGCAATATTCTTTGTCATGTGTTGTTGCGCGCTCATGATGGCTGCAGCTAACAAGGACAAAGACAAATAGGCGATCTCTCGGCTAGCCGACGTCCCGGCTGGCCTTGGCCGACCGCCTGCACGGCCGCTGCGGTGGCCGGGCGGTTGGTCTGTCTACCTCTCCTCAACCAACGCGACGCCGAGCAGGAAGATGACCAGGGCCAGCGAGCCGAGTGCGCTGGCGACAGTAGGCTCCCGGCTCGTGACCGCTGTGAAGCTGACTCCCCAAAGACCCAGGAACACCCACCCCTGCCACGTGTTGGGAGGTCCCCAGCCGAACCGCTTTCGGGGGAAGAACATGCTGCATCCTAGCTCGGCAACAGGTTTGGCTGCCCCCTTGGGCTCCGACTCCGCTTACAGCGACAACTAGTCAGCCTCGCCGCGCTCACCCGCTTGCCACGAAGGGCGTGGCGGACAAGGCCGCCGCGCGGTCTCGTGAGCCTCACGGCGTCTTGGCCACGGTCCATGGCCGAGCTGCGTGGGCCGACGACCGCCGCGAATCCGGACAAATCCGGTAAATCGCGTTCTCGACGTGTAGACCACTCGGCAGACGTCAGCGACGCGTCTTCCGGCAACCGATGTGTTGTGAGGCAGTTACGGAGGAGGACAGTGGTCGGGGCGACGGATTCAAGCCAGAGCACGCGTCCGGAGGAGGCGCGACTCTGAAGGCTGGGGCTCTGACCGGACGGACCGAGCGAGATCGTCGGGGCGACGGATTCGAGCCAGAGCGCGCGTCCGTAGGAGGCGCGCGACGCCTGAAGGCTGGCGCGCCGATCAGACGAACGCAGTGAGGATGGTCGGGGCGACAGGATTCGAACCTGCGACTTCTCGCTCCCAAAGCGAGCGCTCTACCAGGCTGAGCTACGCCCCGACCGAGCCTTCGATCCTACTACAGCGATCCCAGGCCCGGCCGGAGCGCCCACGGGAGAGGAGGGGAGGACCTCCCCCGCGTAACCGGCTGCTGCGGCAGTGCGCTACTTCTCGGCGCCCACCCGCAGCTTGTTGTTCACGCTCTTGACGCCCTCGGTCGCCTTGGCAATCGCCGCGGCGCGAGACACGCCGGCCTCGCTCACGGCGGTGCCGGTCAGCGTCACCACGCCAGCGTTCACGTCGACATCGATGTCGCTGTCGCTCAGCGCGCTTTCATCGATGAACTGCGCGTAGATCTTCGACGTGACCCAGCCGTCGCTCATGGCACGGCCAGCGCTGCGCCCGGTCTCCTTGACGTCGCGGGCTCCTTCACGCGCGGCGGCACCGGTCCTCGCCGTCGCGTCGCGGGCATCGTCGTCCATCCGCGCCGTATCGACGCGCAAGCGGTCGTTGACGTTCTTCACGCCATCGGTCGCCTTGGCGATCGCCACCGCGCGGGTGCGACCCGCCTCGCTCGCGACGACCCCCGTCAGCGTGACGACGCCGGCGCTGGTATCGACATCGATGTCGCTGTCCTCGAGCGCATCCTCGGGGACGAACTGCGAGTGCACCTTCATCGTGATCCAGGAGTCCTTCACGGCGTTGCCGGTACTCCTGGCCGCCTGGCTGGTGTCCTGCTTCGCTTCGCGTACCTCACGCTCGGCGGTGGTCTGCGCGCCGGCCGCACCGGCGACCATCAGCGCCGCGCACACCGGCACGGCGCAGCGGAAAAATCGAGTCACCTTCATCATCTGTGGACCTCCACTGCGCTCTTCAATGCGAGATGCGTGCCCACGGTGGCATGAACGCTCGTCTGTAGCCGCGAAACGCGGCCATGCGGCCGCAACTCGACGCGTCAGCTGATGGTGACGCGACGGATCAGCCAGCGTCCGTCCTCGCGCTCCATCGCGAACCGCCATGTGCCGTACCGCAGCCGGGTGGAGTGATCGCCAACGCGCGGACGGTAACGCAACGTTCCGCGGCACGTCCCCGAGGCCTGCGCCCCCGCGCCTGAGATGGTGCAGTCGTGCAGCCGCAGCCGCTGCTCCCGCATGGCGGTGAAGGTGCGCGTGAGCACCTCCTGATCGGCCGAGGGCCAGACCTCGACCGCGGCCGAGGCATCCATCCGCGAGTACGCCGTCTCGTATCTCTGCAGCAGACGCAGCACCTGCCGCGTGCGCGGGTCGGCCGGCTCGGCCGGCGTCATCGCGGGTCGGGGGACGGCATGCGCTGCCGTCGCCGGGCTGGATGCGGCGGCGCTGGCGCGATGTTCCGGGGAAGCCGTGGCCGTCGCACCAGCGTGCGTCGCGAGTGCCGGAGGCTGGGCCGTGGCAGTCGGGGACGACGGCACTGCCCGGTCCCTCGCGGTCGCCTGCGTGGATGCCGCTGATGCCGCGCCCGACGATGCTTCCGCGGCGGCGGCGACGCCAACGATCGGCCGGCGCCCATCGTCGAGGCCCGGCAGCGCGGCGCCGACCAGCATGCCGACGCCAAGGAGCGTGAGCTGCTGCATCGTGCCGAGTTGTGCGTGTCGTCTGGATCCGGTCTCTGGTTGCACGGCAGCGACACGCCGGCCGACCTGCGGCACATCCGCCGGGGCATCCGCCGCGACGACAAGTCGTGGTACGGCCCGAATCGGCGATGCGCCGCTCGTGGGCACCACCGTGACTGTCGAGAGATCGGCGGGTGAGGGCGGCCACTCGAACGACTCGGCCGCACTGCGAAGCCTGGACCTGGACACATGCACCTCCGCGCCCGTTCGTCTTGCAAGTCATGCACCCGTCAAGCCGTGCGCAGGGACGCTGGCCGACGCGCGATCGCACGACGATCCCACCACCGCCTCGCGACCCGCCTGTTCACGAAGGAGACACCGGCGAACTCCGAACGCCGAATGCCGAACGCCGAACGCCGAACGCCGGACGCTGAAGCTCGACGCCTACGACCGCCTCTCGACCC
>CBIHOS010000156.1:0-12162 GCA_966211945.1 uncultured bacterium | reverse complement strand
ATACGTGTTGACGCCGACGAGCGGGCGGCGCCGCGTGGCCACATCGCGCTGTCGCGCCTCGCGTTGGGCCTGCAGGTGGGTTTCGAGCAGCCCCGCCTTCAGGGCCGCCGCAAAGCCGCCAGCCGCCTCGATCGCCTGGAAGATCGGCCAGGCCGCCGATGCGAGCGCATCGGTCAGCCATTCGATGTAGTACGACCCGCAGGCGGGATCGGCGGTCGAGCCGAGCTGCGCTTCGTGCGCGAGCAGGTGCTGGACGTCGATCGCCAGGTGCGGCGCGAACCCGTGCGGCTCGACGAGCACGACGTCGGCGCCGCCGAGCACTGCCGCCATCGCCTCGGTGGTCACGCGCAACAGGTTCGCGTACGGGTCGAGGACGCTCTTGTTGGCGCGCGCGGTGCGCGCGTGCAGGCAGATCGCGGCGTTGCGAATGCTCGCGTCGTCGAAGGCCCCCTGGGCGCGCGCCCACAGCCTCCGCATGGCGCGCAGCTTCGCGATCTCGACGAAATACGTCGAGCCCACGGCGCATACGACGTCGACCCGCGCCGGCGGCGGCTGGGCGGCCGTCGCGGCGGCCCAGCGATCGACAGCCTCGGCGACGGCCCACGCGAGTTCGTGGAGCGGACCACCGCCGGCCTCGTGCACGTGGTCGGCGCGGATGGCATCGGACGACCACGACGCCGCGCCCGCAATCTGCCAGCGCACGTCCGACGACGACGGCACGCATGCGGGCAGGGTCGCGAGGTCGTCGCGCGTGAAGAACGGCTTGACCGTCAGTCCCTCGTCGGTGCGCCAGAGCAGCCGCGTCTCGTAGGCCTGACCGCCGAGTTCGTGGAGGACCTGCGCTTCCCAGTCGGCGGCAGGCACCGGCGTGAACGCGTCGCGCAGCCGCAGCGGTGGCAGTGCGGGGACGGCGTCACGCATCGCGCTGCCCTTCCTGCACGACTTCGAGCACGTAGCCGAAGGCCGCCGCGTCGGTCGTCTTGGGATGGACGAAGAACACCGTGGTGCCGCGCGAGCCCGGCCGTGGCGCGGCGTCGATGATGCGGAAGCCGGCCTGCCGCAGCGCGTCGAACGCGACCTGCACGTCGGCAACGCGCAGCGCGACGTGCGCCAGACCGCCTCGCCCGCCATTGCGGGCCAGCTGCGCCGCGATCGGCGACGTCGGGGCGCGCGGCTCGAGCAACTGCACGAGATTGGGCCCGTCGCCTATCCGCATCGACACCTCGCGAACCTGATCGGCGCCGTGCACGTCTTCGCGATGGATCTCCGTGAAGCCGAGCGCCAGGTAGGTCCGGACATGTGCCTCGAGTTCGCCGGCCGGCACGGCGATCCCGAGATGGTCGATGCACACGAAGCCGGGCACGGCGGAAGCAAGGGCAGCATCCACGATGCCTAGCCTACCGCCGACCGGGCGGCTCTGCCGTAGTGCGGGGACTGCCGGAGCGGGATGCAACGCCATCTCATGCGTGGATTCTCACACGTGAATCGGATGTGCGTTCGGGCAGGCACTGGCGTTCTTTTCTGCACAGGCACATTCAAGTCGTCCACACCGGAACGAGGGACGTCGCGCACGCGTGCCCGAGGAGGTTCCATGAAGGAAAAGTACGTCATCCTGCGTGAATCGTCGCTGAGGCCGCGAGGGCCGGTGGCAGGGCCGGCGGGCGGCACGAGCACGCAAGCCAGTCTCGAAGTCGAGATCGACGAACTCGATCGCCGTGCGAGCCGCGCCGTGGCCGCCAAGAAGGACGTCAAGGCGGTCGCGCCGGTGATCCCGATGCGGCTGATCACGCCGATTCCGCAGCCGCAGGACAACGCGCAGCCCGCCGCCGGGACGGCGTGGGGCATCACCGCGGTCAAGGCCGACCAGTCGCCCTTCGACGGCACCGACGTCGTCGTTGCGGTGCTCGATACGGGCATCGCGAAGAACCACCCGGCGTTTGCCGGTGTGACGATCACGGAGAGGGACTTCACGGGCGAAGGCAACGGCGACACCCACGGCCACGGCACGCACTGCGCCGGCACGATCTTCGGCCGCGAGGTGAGCGGGACGCGGATTGGCGTCGCGCCGGGCGTGAAGAAGGCGCTGATCGGCAAGGTCCTCGGCGACAGCGGCGGCGGCAGCGACGCAATCGTGCAGGCGATCAACTGGGCCATCGAGGAAGGCGCCAACGTCGTCTCGATGTCGCTCGGCATCGACTTCCCGGGCTTCGTCGAATTCCTGGTGACCCAGCGCGGCATGCCGATCGAGCTGGCGACGACGACCGCGCTCGAGGGATACCGCCAGAACATCCTGCTGTTCGAGCGGCTCGCCTCGCTCGTGAAGGCGCGTGAGGCCTTCGGCGAGACGACGCTGATCATCGCGGCGGCCGGCAACGAGAGCCGTCGCGATCAGGACGCCGACTTCGAGATTGCGTGCAGTCCGCCGGCCGTGTCCGATGGATTGATCTCGGTGGCGGCGCTCGGCCAGGCCGGCGCGAAGTTCAGCGTCGCGTCGTTCAGCAACACCAACGTGCTGGTGTCCGGCCCCGGCGTCGGCATCCAGTCGGCCCGACATACGGGCGGGCTGGTCGCGATGAGCGGCACGAGCATGGCGACGCCGCACGTGGCCGGCGTGGCCGCGCTGTGGATGCAGCAGCTCGCGCAACAGGGACCGGTGCCCGGGTCGTTGCTCAAGGCGCGGCTCGTGGCGTCGGGATCCACGGCCGACATCACCGGCACGTTCGACGGCAGCGACGTCGGCTCGGGCATGGTGCAGTCGCCGCTGGTGTAAACAGGACGCCGACCTGATCGGTCGGCGTCGTCTTTGGGGCGGCTCGGGGAGCCGCCCCTACCATCGTCATACCGGTAGGGCGCGGTCCCCGAACGCGCCAACAACACGCGCGGGCCGACCAGGCCCGCGTCCATTTTCACGAACGATCGGTCACCCGTTCGGTGAAATCGCCTGTCGCCGGATCACGCAGAATCAACTTGGCGCGGCCATCCGGCAGCAGCTCGCGCTTGATCACGAGGTGCCCGTCGACGACCTCGGGCTCGACGTGGATGCGCGCCGCGTCGCCGCCGCGCCACGTGTCGATCGTCACGGGTTCCCAGGTGCGCGTCCGCGCCGAACGGTACGCCGCGTCCATCACCGCGTTGACCACGACACCGTCGTAGAAGGTCTCCTGCGGCGCCCGGCCGTGCTCCATCGCGTCGAACATGTCGGTGAACATGTCGACGTAGCCGAGCTCGGCCACTTCGTCGCCCACCGGGAACAGCCAGCCGTCCGCCGTTTCCGCCTTCTCGGCGACGTAGCCTCCGCGCGGCGCCGCCGTGAACATCTCGAAACCCGTGCGCAGGAAGTGATTGAGCCAGATCGTGCCGTGCGTGCCGGCGACCTCGTCGCGCAGGTCCATGCCGCCGCGGAACGTCCAGCTCACCTCGAACTGGCCGAGCGCGCCGGACGCGAAACGGATCAGCGCCACGGCGTTGTCCTCCGCCTCGATCGGGTGCACCAGCGTGTCGGCCGTGCAGAGCACTTCCACCGGCCGGTTCCCCTTGCCGACGAAGTTGCGGATGATCTCGATGCAGTGGCAGCCGAGGTCGATGATGGCGCCGCCGCCGGTCAGCCGATGGTCCCAGAACCACGCCGCGTGCGGTCCGGGGTGGGCCTCGCGCGCCCGCACCCAGGTGACCTGCCCGACCGCGCCGTCGCGCACCGAGGCGATCGCCTTCAGCGTCTTGGGCGTGTAGCAGAGGTCCTCGAGGTACCCGGCGAAGACCCCGGCCTGCTCCACCGTGCGCAGCATGCGCCACGCTTCCTCGGCGGTCCGTCCCAGCGGCTTGGTGCAGAGCACCGCCTTGCCCGCCTGCGCGGTCAGCGCCACCGCCTCCTCGTGCAGGTGGTTGGGCAGCGCCACGACGACGACGTCGGTGTCGGGATGCTCGATGGCGGCCCGCATGTCGGTCACGCCGTGCGGAATCTGCCAACGCTCCTGGAAGGCACGGGCGCGCGGCTCCTGGCGCGAGTAGATCACGCCGACGCGATCGCGGCTGCGCTGCGCGTGCAGCGTCTGCGTATAGAAGTCGCCGATCAGGCCGGCGCCGAGCATCGTGACCGAATGGCTGCGCATAGGGGTCAGAGCCTATACCGGGTGCCGGGTGCCGGGTGCCGGGTATCGGGTATCGGGTATCGGGTATCGGGTATCGGGTATCGGGTATCGGGTATCGGGCCGAGAGCGAGGGTAGGGCGCGTTTCCCGAACGTGCCTAAGGCGCCCCTACCCTTCCGTCAACTGCGTCAGCGTGAACGCGCAGCGCTCGTAGCCCTGCGCCTCGGCGACCGCCAGCACCTCGCCGATCCGTTCCGCGAGTGCCGTCATCTCCGCGTTGCCACCGCGCGCCGCAGCGGCTTGCGCCACCCATTCGAACAGCGTGAGCGACGACACCAGCTTCAGCACGTCGATCCGGCTGCCCATCAGGTCGTCCAGACGCGGCGGGTGCGGCTGGCGCATGCGGCCGGCCACCGCTTCCACCGCACGCGCGTATCCGTCGCGCAGCCCGTCGTGCTGCAGGTAGGCCTCGGCCTCGTCGCGGCCCGCGAGTCCGAACTCTCGCGCCATCGCCGACATGCCCAGGCCGGCAAGCTGCGGAAACACGTACCAGATCCAGTGGCCGCGCTTGGCGCCGGCGCGCAGTTCGCCGATCGCGTCGTCGAGCCCGGCCTGCGGCTGTGCTTGTGCACGTACGAATCGTCCGAGGCCGTCCATGAAGCCGCCTAGTCGAGCGTGAGCATGTAGACCGCGAGGCCGACCCCGGCCGCGAGCAGTGTGAGGCCGACGATGTGCGGCAGCGGCAGGCCGCCGCCGATGATGCCGTCGCCAGCCAGGAACTTCCTGCGCAACCGCTGGTACTCGTACAGGGACAGGCCCTGCACGACGATGCCGAGCACGACGATGCCGGTGCCGATCCAGAGTGAAGCGGCAGGCGGCGAGGGGACCTCCGCCGCGCCGCCGCCGCCCATGTTCTGCATCTGCTTCAGGAACAGTCCGAGCCGCGCGATGACGAAGCCGAAGGTCATCAGTGCCAGGCCGGTGCGCGTCCAGGCGAGGAACGTGCGTTCGATCGCGAAGTAGACGCGGGGATCGCGTTCGTCCTGATCGGTCATGCGGTCACGTTACACGTTCCGTGCTCGGGAGGGGTGATGACGGTGATCCCGCCCGATCGGGCTGTATGTCACGTTCAGGCTCTTGCGGCGCGTCGTGACCGGCGTATCCTGAAGGCGTCAGGTGACCGATACGCGGCCACTGACGCTTCCTATCATGCGCACTGCTTCGACACCGTCCGGCATCGGGAACCTCTGGTCCCTCGGCATCACGCCCGTGATGCGCCGCAAGACGATCGGCATGTGTTGCTGTTCGCGCTGCGCCTGTCCCTAGCCTCGCTGCCGGCGCGCGGCATCGCCGCGCCGCAGGCGTGAGGATTTCCTTACTTTCCGTTTCCTGAACCGCCGGCCCGTGCGGCCGCGACGGACGATCCGTGTGGCGTGAGCTGCGCAGGCCGGGCCGTCTCTTCCCCGCACCGAGCCAGCGGCGTCCCGGCGACGCCTGCGGGTGTCGTGTCTCTGGAGGACCGTCATGCGTGCCGTATCCCTGCGCGTCCGACTCACCGTCGGCGCACTCCTTGCCATCGTGCTGGCGGCAATTCCAGCCGCGGCCCAATCCACCGCGACGCTGGTCGGCGCCGTGACCGACAGTTCCGGCGCGGCGCTGCCCGGCGTCACCGTCGACGTCGCGAGCCCGGCGCTGATCGAAGGGACGAGAACGACGGTCACGGCCAACGACGGGCGATACCGCGTCGTCGATCTGCGCCCGGGCGAGTACACGGTGACGTTCTCGCTCGGCGGCTTCCAGACGCTGCGCCGTGAGCGCGTCGGGCTGACCACCGCGGTGACGACGACCGTGGACGGCACGCTGGGGGTGGGCGCACTCGAGGATGCGATCACGGTGCGCGGCGGAGCGCCCGTGATCGACACGCGCTCGGGCACCTCCGAGCGCCCGCTCACGCAGGAACTGATCGAGGGCATTCCGGTCGGGCGCGTCCCGAACGTCGCGGTGATGCTGGTGCCGGGAGCGGTCACGGCACGGCCGGACATCGGCGGGTCGGAGACGGGGCAGACCGCCGGCGTGTCGATCCACGGATCCCAGACACGCGACCTCGTGTGGAACACCGACGGGCTCGACATGACCTCGAACACGGGATCGGGCGGCGTCTCGGGCCAGTATCCCAACCAGGGCGCCTACCAGGAGATCGTGGTGCAGACGCGGGCGCTGCCGGCCGAGATCGGCGCCGGCGGCGTGAGCGTCAACATGATCACCAAGGACGGCGGCAACGAGTTCCGCGGTGACTTCTTCGGCACGTGGACGGGCAGCGGCCTGCAGGGCAGCAACGTCAGCGACGAGCAGGAGGCGCGCGGGTTGCGGGCGCCGAGCTCGATGGACGTCTTCAACGACCTCAACGGCGGCATCGGCGGCCCGATCCTGCGCGAGACGCTCTGGTTCTACGCGAGCGGCCGGCGCTTCCAGGTGGACCGCTTCGAGGCCAACACGTTCAACCCCGACGGCACCCAGGCGCTCGACGAGAACTACATCTGGAACACGTCCGGCAAGCTGACCTGGCAGATCAACCGGTCCAACCGGCTGACCGGCTTCGTCGACTACAACTACAAGCTGCGCGAGCACCGGCGGCAGACGACGGCGGCGTATCAGTTCGTGTCGCCCGAGGCGAGCTACCACTCGCCGCTGTGGGGCCCGGTCGCCAACGCGAAGTGGACATCGACGCTCGCGTCCAACCTGCTGCTCGACGCCGGCGTCTCCTGGTACTACGTGCCGTGGTCGCTGGAGTACCAGCCGGACCTGGCGGCCAACGCCATCCCGCGCGTCGACATCGCGCAGTCGACGCTGACCGGCGCGCCGCCGCCGGCCATGGTCCGCGCGACGCAGGAACGGCGGGCGGCGAGCGCCGTCCTGTCGTGGCTGCCGCACTGGCGCGGTGAGCATTCCATCCGCACCGGGATCCAGGTGCAGAAGGCGCCGTACAGCCAGGTGTTCGACTCGCTCGGACACGGCGACTTCGTGGCGCGCTACCGCAATGGCGTGCCCGATTCGGTCACGGTGTACAACACCCCGGTCTCGACCAACCTCGATCAGTTGGAGATCGGTGTCTTCGTGCAGGACTCGTGGGCGATCACGCCGCGATTGACGCTCAACCCCGGCTTTCGCTTCGAGCGCCACACCGGCAGCCTCGGCCAGCAGTCGGCGGCCGCCGGCCAGTTCGTGCCGGCGCGAACGTTCGAACCGCGGTCCGATCTGATTGTCTGGAACACGTTCGTGCCGCGCCTGGCGGCGACCTTCGACCTCACGGGCCGCGGCCGGACGGTGCTCAAGGCGAGCGCCAGCCAGTACGCGCAGCGGCAGGGCTCGCAACTGATCGACCAGTTCAACCCGCTGCGGCAGAACACGGAGAACCGTGCCTGGAGCGACCGCAATGGCGACCTGGTGCCGCAGCTCGACGAGATCGGCCCGGGGCAGGGCGGCCTCGATCGCGGTGCGACGGTGCGCATCGCACCGGGGCTGAAGCGGCCGACGCAGTGGGAGTACAGCGCCAGCCTCGAGCACCAGCTCGCCGACGACTTCGCGGTGGCGGTCAGCTGGTTCCGCCGCGACTACCGCGACCTCACGGCCGTGGTGAACCTCGCCGTCTCGCCCGACGACTACAGCCCGCTGGACATCGTCAACCCGCTGGACGGGTCGTCGTTCACGATCTACAACCAGTCGGCGGAGAGTATCGGCCGGGTGGACAACGTGCTCGTCAACTCCGACCTGCTGGAGCAGACCTATCAGGGCGTCGAGTTCACGGTGAACCGCCGGTTCGCCAACGGCCTGGCGCTGTTCGGCGGCGTGACCGTCGGCAGCAACACGTCGGACTCGTCGGCCAGCACCAACCCGAACGACCGCATCAACTCGGCCGGCGACGATCTGCTCGATTCGCGCGTCATCGTCAACCTGTCGGGCATCTACCAACTGCCGTGGCACGTGCAGGCGTCGGCGCACTTTGCGCACTACGGCGGGCAGCCGCTGCGGCGCATCTACACGGTGACGCGCACGGTGGCGCCGTCGCTGCGGCAGGTGAGCCAGGACGTGCTGCTCCTGCCGGCCGGCGACGTCCGCAAGCCGGACCAGTCACTGCTCGACGTCCGTCTCGGCCGGCGCTTCGACGTGCGCGGCCTGACCTTCGAGCCGCTGCTCGAGGTGTACAACCTGCTCAACGAGAACGCGTCGGTGACCGAGGTGGAACAGGTCGGCGCGGCACTCGGACGCATTTCACGCAACCTCGACGCCCGGCTGCTGCGCATCGGCCTCAAGGTCCAGTTCTGAAATCGATGGCCCCGTTGCACGGCGGGGCCCATTCACAGGAGACATCATGAAGCGCATCCTTCCGCTTACTCTCGCCCTCGTGCTCTCGGCTTGGTCGCTGCCGGCCGCCGCCCAATCGCCGCTGCCGCTCGACAGGCTCGCCGCCCGCATCGTCACGTCGCTGAAGGTCGAGGCAGGCGAGACGGTCCTGCTCCGGTACGACCCCGACACGCTGGCCGGCATCGAGCCGGTGGTGCGGCGGCAACTCGAAGCAGCGGGCGCACAAGTGGAGTCGCTGACTTACGCGCCGGCCGCCGACCTGGCCGCGCGCCTGGCGCGCACCGACATCTACATCTGGCTGCCGGCCGGCGAGAACGCGAACACCGGGCCGCAGGAGCGGGCTCTGCTCGCCACATGGCTGGACGAGGGCCGCGGCCGTCAGATCCACTTCCACTGGAATGGCGGGACGCGCGACGTGGACGGCCTGCCTGTCGCGCACAACGCGGCGTACGATGCCGTCTATGTCGATGCCCTCGACATCGACTACGAGGCCCTCGGCGCGCGGCAGCGGCGCGCCGCGGCGCTGTTGCGATCGGCCGAGACGCGGGTGACCTCACCGGCGGGCACCGACCTGCGCTTCAGGATCGGCGACCGGCCGTTCAACCTGCAGGACGGCGACGCGTCGCGGGAGCGCGTCGCCGAGGCGAAGGTGCGGGTCGATCGCGAGATCGAGTTGCCGGCGGGCGTGCTGCGGGTGGCGCCGATCGAGACGTCGGTGCAGGGCACGCTGGTGATTCCGAAGGCGCGCTTCGGCACGGCCGTGGTGAAGAACGCCCGGCTCGAGATCAAGGACGGCCTGGTCGTGAAGGCGGCGGCCGAGGAGGGTCAGGCGGCGCTCGACGCGTTCCTCGCCTCGGCGCCGGGCGCCAGGCACTTCCGCGAGTTCGGCCTCGGCTTCAATCCCAAGCTGGTCGTGCCGGCCGGGCAGACGGCGCTGCCCTACTACGGCTACGGCGACGCGGTCGTCCGCCTCAGCCTCGGCGACAACCAGGAGGTCGGCGGCGCCGTGCGCGGCGGCGGCGTGCGCTGGTTGTTCTTCCCCGACACGACCGTCACGGTGGGCGGCACCACGCTCGTGAAGCACGGCAAGCTGGCCGGCGGGTAGCCGGCGCTACCTTCCGGGCCTGGCGCGATGTAGGCTGTGCGCACATGCTCGACGCTCCTCCCTCCCCGGCGCGCAGCAGCGCGCCGGGTCCGGCCGCGCCGGCGATCGTCGCCGGCATGGCGCCGACGCCATCGTCCTCGACCGTCCCGGTGCCGGCGCCAGCCGCGCGCAACGTCGCGGTCGACGCCTTCCGCGGCTTCGTGATGTTCCTGATGATGGCCGAGGTGCTGAACCTGGCGCGGGTCGCCGCGGCCTTCCCCGGCAACTGGCTGATCGGCGTCCTCGCCTACCATCAGACCCACGTCGACTGGACCGGTGCGTCGCTCCACGATCTGATCCAGCCGGCGTTCTCGCTGCTGGTCGGCGTCGCCCTGCCCTACTCGTTCGCCCGCCGCCTCGCCGCCGACGGCTTCCCGAAAGCGTTCGCTCACGCGTTTCGGCGGTCGCTCGTGCTGGTGGCGCTCGGCATCTTCCTGCGGTCGATCGGGCGCGAGCAGACCAACTTCACGTTCGAGGACACGCTGACCCAGATCGGCCTCGGCTACCCGTTCCTGTTCCTGCTGGCGGCGCGCCCGACGCGCACGGTGTGGACGGCGCTCGCCGTCGTCCTCGGCGGCTACTGGCTGGCCTGGGCGCTGTACCCCGTGGCCGGCCCCGGGTACGACTTCGCCGCGGTCGGCGTGCCGGCCGACTGGGCGCACCACGCGACCGGGTTCGCCGCGCACTGGAACAAGAACGCCAACCTCGGGCACGCGTTCGACACGTGGTTCCTCAACCTGTTGCCGCGCCCGAGCACGTTCATCGCCAACCGTGGCGGCTATCTCACGCTCAGCTTCATTCCCACGCTCGGCACGATGATGCTCGGCCTGATTGCCGGCCGCGCGCTGCGCGCCAGCAGCGCCGCGGCGGCGGCACGCGGCGGTGAGGGCCCGGCCGTCCCGATGCGTTGGCTGCTGCTGACCGGTGCGGGTCTGATTGCAGCCGGCGTCGCGCTGCACGTGGCCGGCCTCAACCCGATCGTCAAGCGCATCTGGACGCCGAGCTGGACGCTCTTCAGCGGCGGCCTGTGCTACCTGCTGCTCGCCGGCTTCTCGTGGGTGATCGACGTCAAGCGGTATCGCCGCTGGGCGTTCCCGCTCGTGGTGATCGGCCTGAACTCGATCGCGGCCTACCTGATCGCCCACCTGTGGGAACACTTCATCAGCAGTTCGGTGAAGACGCATTTCGGCCAGCACGTCTTCGAACGCCTGGGCACGGGAGTCGCGCCGCTCGTCGAGGGTCTCGTCGTGCTGACCGGTTATTGGCTGGTGCTGTACTGGATGTACAACCGGAAGCTGTTCTTGAGGGTGTAAATCCCCGAGTTCCGGGTATCGGGTCCCGGGTTCGATCTGACGGTACCCGGCACCCCGTACCCGGTACCCGTCCTGTCTAGACGTATCGCATCCGCGCGGCGCGGCGCTTCGCGATCCGCCACCGCACACCGCCCCAGAAGCCGACGCCGTATCCGATCAGCAGCGCGCCCGCGGCTACCGACCCGGCGATGCCGGCTTCAGTCGTCCAGCCGGGCACGGCACCCCACGTGCCCCAGGCGACCCAGGCACGCCACACGCCGTACAGCAGGCGCGTCACGACGAGTAGCGTCAGCACGCCGACCAGCCACCGGTTCGGCGTGAAGTGCATCACGCCGGCGTTGCTCTCCCAGTGACTGAGCGACAGGCCGATCACGCCCAGGAGCAGGCCGCCACTCACGCCGGCCGACGCGGCCGACAGCGCACCGGGAACCCAGATGCTCATCACGGTCGCGCTCACCACGAGTACGAGCGTGGACACCGCGAAGGCGACGACGTTGAGCGTCGCGACCCACGCGCGGGCCGGCCGGCGAGCCGTGCCGACGCGATACCGCTGCACGATCGACAGCGGCAGCAGGACGACGGGAAGGACCAGCACGAGACCGACGAGCGCAACGATCAGCAGCGGCACCGGATCGAGCCTACCCCTCGTCCCCGCCCACATGCCAGCACGACCGGAGCATTCGTCACGTCATGCCGAGGCCACCTCGTCTACGGCCTACAATGGCGCAGTCACCTGGAGGTCGCATGGAATTCACGCAGACGTTCGGCCGGCGACGGCTGATCACGCTGGGCAGCCTCGGCATGGCCGCCTGGACCGTTCCCGGCGTGTTCGCGCAGGCGCTGGTCGAAACGCCCCGACAGACCGAGGGCCCGTTCTACCCGGATCACCTGCCGCTCGACCGTGACAACGACCTGCTGATCGTCGGCGACCGCACCACGCCGGCCATCGGCGAGGTGACCCACCTCTCCGGGCGCGTGCTCGACACCGCCGGCAGCCCGCTGCGCGGCGTCACCGTGGAGATCTGGCAGGTCGACGGACGCGGCGTCTACCTGCACTCGCGCAGCGGCAACAGCGCGACGGGGCGCGACCAACACTTCCAGGGCTTCGGGCGCTTCGAGACGGCGGCGAACGGTGAGTACCGCTTCCGCACCGTCAAGCCCGTGGCCTATCCGGGCCGCACGCCGCACATCCACGTCAAGGTGAAGCGCGGCGATCGCGAGTTGCTGACGACGCAGTGCTACGTGAAGGGGGATGC
>CBIHOS010000155.1:0-12308 GCA_966211945.1 uncultured bacterium | reverse complement strand
CCGACCCGTGCCATCTGCGGGACGAGATCCTCGTCGTCGGCGCGCACGTAGTGCACGTCGTAGAAGACCTGGCCGTGGATGCTCACGGGCTGCAGCTTGGTGAGGACGCCGATCTGGATGCCGCGAAGCATGGCCGCTATTGTGACCCGCCCATGAGCAGCATGAGCAGGGCCTTCTGGGCGTGCAGGCGGTTCTCCGCCTGGTCGAAGATGATCGACGACGGGCCGTCCATGACCGCGTCGGTGGCCTCCTCGCCTCGGTGCGCAGGCAGGCAGTGCATGAAGACGGCGTCGCCGGCCGCCGCCATCAGCGCTTCGTCGACCTGGAACGGCGCGAACACCTTGCGGCGGTGCTGGGCCTCGCCCTCCTGGCCCATGGAGGTCCAGGCGTCGGTATAGACCGCCGCGACGCCCTCGACCGCCTTGCGCGCGTCGCGGAAGGTCCTGAGCGTGGCATCGTGCCGGGCCAGCGACCGCAGCTGGTCCTCCACGTCCGGGCGGAACTCGTAGCCGTCGGGTGCCGCGAGGTGTACGTGCATGCCGAGCATCAGCGCGCCCTGGGCCAGCGACGTCGCGACGTTGTTGCCGTCGCCGATGAACGCCACCGTCTGGCCCTCGAGCCGGCCGAGCTGCTCCTGCAGCGTCAGCAGGTCGGCGAGCGCCTGGCACGGGTGCTCTTCGTCGGTCAGCGCATTGATCACGTGGACGCGCGGCGCCGCCGCCGCGAACTCCACGAGCCGCTCCTGCGCGAACGTCCTGATGACCACCCCCGCCACCCAGCGCTCGAGATTGCGGGCGACGTCGGCGATCGGTTCACGTTCGCCCATCGCGACGTCCTGCGGCGGGGCGATGACGTCGCCGCCGAGCTCGCGCACGGCGATCTCGAACGTGCACCGGGTCCGCAGCGACGGCTTCTCGAAGAGCAGCGCGACGTGCTGGCCGGCCAGCGCCGTCGCGCCGAAGCCGCGCGACCCGCGGGCGCGATCCTTCTTCAATTGCTGCGCCGCGGCCAGGACGTCGGCGAGCTCGCCTGGCGTGAGGTCGAGGATCGACAGGAAGTGCTGCGTGCGGAGTGACCGCGACGCGGCCGGCGGACGAACGGAACGGCTCACGCGAGTCGGCATGGCTTACGTCCTGTACTCCGCATTGATCCTGACGTATTCCTTGCTCAGGTCGCACGTCCACATCGTGGCTTCGTCGCGGCCGCCGGTGCCGAGATCGACGGTGACGTCGATCGCGGCACCCTGCAGGTACTCGGCCGCCTGCGGCGCGCGCTCGTCGAAGGGGCGACCGTGTTCGAACAGCACGACGTCGCCGATCCGCACGGCGGCGTGCTCGAGCACGAAGCCGACGCCGGCCCGGCCGGCCACGGCGACCAGGCGGCCCCAGTTGGGGTCGCCGCCGTGGATGGCGGTCTTGACGAGCAGGGAGTTGGCGATGGCCCGCGCCGCCTGCTTGGCCTCGTCGTAGGACCGCGCGCCGGTGACGTGTACGGTCACGACCTTTGTCGCGCCTTCGCCGCCGCGGACGATCTCGGTCGCGAGGTGGCGGCAGACCTCGTACAGCGCGTCGCCGAGCAGCGGCAGGTCGGCCTCGCCGATGGTGACGCCGCTGGCGCCGTTGGCGAGCAGCGCGACGCAGTCGTTGGTCGAGCATTCGCCGTCGACGGTGATGGCGTTGAACGTGTGCTCGGTGACCTCGCCCAGCACGCGCTGCAGCAGCGCCGACGGCACCGTCGCGTCGCACGTGAGGACGGCAAGCATCGTCGCCATGCGCGGCTCGATCATGCCGCTGCCCTTGCAGATGCCGCCGATCCGGAACGTGCCGCGCGGCGTCGTCACTTCGACCGCCCGCGACTTCGGAAACGGGTCGGTCGTCATGATGGCGCGGGCCGCGTCAGCGTGCGCCTCGACCGCGAGCGCGTCGGCGGCGTCGATGATGCCCCGGGTGACGGTGCGGGCATCGAGCTGCACGCCGATCACCCCGGTCGACATGACGATCACTTCCTCGAGATCGCAGTCGACCGCACGGGCGGTCTCGGCCGCCATCAGGTGCGCGACCTGCCGGCCCTGATCGCCGGTGCAGGCATTGGCGCAGCCCGAGTTGACGACCACGGCGCGGGCCTTGCCCTGCGACGCCTTCAGGTGGTCGCGCGACACGACGATCGGCGGCGCCACCGCCAGGTTGGTGGTGAACACGGCCGCGGCGCTGGCCGGCTGGTCGGACACGACCAGGGCCAGATCGAGCTTCTCGGGGTTCGCCTTGATGCCGCAGTGGACGCCGGCGGCCCGGAAGCCGGCCGGCGCGGTGATGCCTCCCTCGATCGTGGTGATCATCGGTGCAGGACGAGGACGGACGACTCCGCCGAGCGGGGTTGCGCGGCACGGCGGGCCGTACGCACCGCCGTCATGCTGCCGATCTGGTGCCCGCGGAGCGGCAGCGCGACCGCGTACTGCCCGCAGGTGCGGAACTTCGGACACGCGACACAGTCGGCGGCGATCTTCTCGGGCAGCCAGGTGTGCGGCACGATCGTGAATCCGAGGCGAACGAAGTGCGTGGGCTCGTGCGTGAACGCGCACAGCGTGCCGAACTGCTCGCGGCGCGCCGTCGCGCCGAGCGACTCGATGAGGGCGGGGCCCAACCGCTTGCCGCGGTGAGCGGCGTCGATGACCAGCGAGCGCACCTCGGCGACCGTGCCGCTGAGCGGCGCGAGTTCGGCGCAGCCGACCAGCGTCTCTCCGTGCAGGAGCACCAGGAAGCGCGGCGCGTGCCGGCGCAGGTCGTCCAGCGTGCGCGGCAGGAGATGTCCCGCCTCGAGGTTGGTGGTGATCAGCGCGTGCATCGCCTCGGCCTGCTCCGGCCGGCCACGTTCGACGGTGTATCCCGCCGGCAGCGCGCCGACTTGCGCAACTTCGATGGGCGTGAGCGTGGGCGCCATCTCAGGCTCCTTCGACGGCGGTCAGCGCCGCGTCCAGCCGGGTGATCGCCTCGGCGATCTCGGCTTCGGTGATCACATACGGCGGCAACATCCGCACGACGTTCTCGGCGGTACGGTTGACGATCAGCCCGCGCTCGAGCGCCGCAGGCACGACCGGGGCGGCGTCGCGGTCGAGCACCAGGCCCTGCATCAGGCCGGCGCCGCGCACCTCCACGATCATCGGGTGCTTCGGCGCGAGCCCACGCAACGCGGCCGCGAAGATCGGGCCGACGCGGCGCACGTGCTCGAGCAGGCCGCCGTCGAGCGTCTCGAGCACGGCGAGCGCGGCGCGGCAGGCGAGCGGATTGCCGCCGTAGGTCGTGCCGTGATCGCCGGCGCTGACTGCGGCCGCGACCCGGGCCGACACGAGCACCGCGCCAATCGGCACGCCGCTGCCGAGCGCCTTGCCCACCGAGATCAGGTCGGGCCGCAGGCCGAGCGCGGTGTGGTGGAACATGTGCCCCGTGCGGCCGAGTCCGGACTGCACTTCGTCGGCGATGTACAGCGCGCCGGTGCGGGCGCACACGTCGTTGATCGCCGCGACGATCTGCGGCGGCAGCGGCCGCACGCCGCCCTCGCCCTGGATCGGCTCGGCGATGATCGCCGCCGTCCGATCGCTCGCGGCCGCGAGCAGTTCGGCCGGGTCCTCGTTGGACACGAAGCGCACTTCCGGAACCAGCGGGCCGAACGGATCGCGATAGTGCGCGTCCCATGTCGTGGACAGCGCGCCCATCGTGCGGCCCGAGAACCCGCGCTCGAACGCGATGAACTCCGGGCGTGGCGCACCGGCCGTGTACCAGAACCGCCGCGCGAACTTCAGGCAGCCCTCGACCGCCTCGGCGCCGCTGTTGCAGAAGAACGCGCGCGGCAGCCCGGATGCCTTCGTCAGCCGATCGGCCAGCGGACCCTGGAACGGGTGGAAGAACAGGTTCGACGTGTGGACGAGCGTGCCCACCTGATCACGCACGGCGTCGACCAGGGCCGGGTGCGAGTGCCCGAGCACGTTGACGCCGATGCCCGACAGCAGGTCGAGATACCGCGTGCCGTCCTCGGCGTGAAGCCACACGCCTTCACCGCGCACGAACACGACCGGCTGGCGCTTGTACGTCTGGAGGACGTGTGCGGCCTCGACGGCCTGGACGGTCGCAGCGGTGGATTCGGTAGCGGTGGTCGACATCGGGGACTCCTTCAATTTCACAAATTCAGAATTTCAGAATTTCACAACTGCCCAGCGTGCGACGTGTGGCGGTGGGAATGAAATTCTGCAATTCGGCAATTCTGCAATTTCCTACGTGACCCTCGTCCCGCGGCGTTCGGCGATCGCTGCGGCCGAGCGCCCATCGACGATCCACACGTCGGCGACACCGCGGCCGCGTGCCGAGGTGGCGGCGCGAAGCTTGGCGACCATGCCGGCCGACGCAGTGCCGTCCTGCATCAGCGTCCCGGCGTCGTCGATCGTCAACGTGGCAATCGACTGGCCCGACGCGTCGAGTACCCCCGGCGTGCCGCCCGCCAGCAGCAGTTGACGCGCCCCGATGCCGGCCGCGACGTGCGCCGCCAGCGTGTCGGCGTTGACGTTGAGGACGCCGCCCTGCGCGTCGACGCCGAGGCTGGCAATCACCGGCACGTATCCACCGGCGAGCAGGTGCTGCACCAGCCCGAGTTCCGCCGCTGCGACCGGTTCGCCGACCAGGCCGAGATCGACGGCCGTGCCGGCCGCCGTCACGTGCGACGCGGCGCGCGTCGACAGCGCCAGCGCCCCATCCACACCCGTCAGTCCGACCGCCGGCAGCCCTCTGCCCACCAGGTGCGCGGTCAGCCGCGTGTTGATCGTCCCGCCGAGTACCGCGACCACCGCCTCGAGCGTCGGCGCATCGGTGATCCGCAGGCCGTCGACCTGGCGCTTTGCCACACCACGCCGCGCCAGTTCGGCGTCGATCTCGCGGCCGCCGCCGTGCACGACGACGAGCGGGCCGTCGGCCGCCAGGGCCACGAGCGCCTCGCCGACCGCCGCCAGACGCTCGGCGGATTCCACCAGCTCGCCGCCGAACTTGACGAGCGTCGGCGCCGCCATCGTCACAGGAGCCCCTCGTCCTCAGCGAAGCCGCACAGCAGGTTGAACTGCTGCACGGCCTGCCCGGCCGCGCCCTTGAGGAGGTTGTCGAGCACCGCCACCGCGATCAAGCGGCCGGTCGCGGCGTCGACGCGCCAACCGATGTCGCAGAAGTTCGTGTGGGCGACGTGCTTGATCTCGGGCAACCGATCGCCGGTCAGCCGGACGAACGTCGCCGAGGCGTACGCCGCGCGGTACGCCGCGTCCACTGCCGCCGCCGTGACCCCTGACGCGAGCCGCGCGTAGACCGTCGCGAGGATGCCGCGGTCGAGCGGTACGAGGTGCGGCGTGAACGTCACCGGCAGACCGAGCGCCTGCTCCATCTCCGGCGTGTGCCGGTGGCCGAACAGACCATAGGCCGCGACGCTGCCGTGGTTCTCCGAGAAATGCGTGCGCTCGCTCGCGCCCTTGCCGGCGCCCGACATGCCCGACTTGGCATCGACGATGGCATCGCCCTGCAGCAGCCCCAGCCTGGTCAGCGGAAGCAGCGACAGCATCGCGGCCGTCGGGTAGCAGCCCGGGCAGGACACGAGCCGGGCCCCGGCGATGGCGGCGCCGTCGAACTCCGGCAGGCCGTAGACCGTGCCATCCGGCAGCGGATCGGGCGTGTTCGGGTAGAAGCGGTTGCGCAGGGCCGGGTCCTTCAGCCGGAAGGCGCCCGACAGGTCGATGACGCGATGGCCCCGCGCCAGCAGTTCGACGGCGCTGGTCGCGGCGAAGGCTTCCGGCGTGCTCAGGAAGACGACGTCGCAGCCATCGAGCGCCTCGGGCCGGTAGGCGGTGATCTCGCCGTCCCAGATGCGCGCCAGCCCTGGCAGCGTTCGGGGCTGGTCGGATTGACTCGAGCCGAGGGCGACCTTCAAGTCCGCGCCGCGGTGCCGCGCGAGCAGCCGGACCAGTTCCTGGCCCCCATAGCCCGTCGCGCCGACCACGCCCACCCCGATACGTTGCTTGCCGTCTGTCATCTGGATACTTATACGAAAGAACGCCAAGTATGCAGGCGCATGCAGTTTGCCGCAAGAGAAATCTTTTCTACTTCCTGCCTCGAATCTGCATGCTATGCTGCATAAGTCTGCATAACGCATGAAGAGCTCACGACACGGCGCCATCCTCGACGTCATCGAATCGGAAAGCATCTCCAGCCAGGAAATGCTCAGGCAGCGACTGCGCAGCCGCGGCTTCGACGTGACGCAGGCCACCCTGTCGCGCGACCTCAAGGAACTGGGCGTCGTCAAACGTGCCAGCGACGGCGCGTATCAGCGGGTCGTTGCCGCACCGGGGTCGACCGATGCGATGGGAAATCTGCGACGCACCACGGCGGAGTTCCTCGAGCGTGCCGACTGGTCCGAGCAACTCGTGGTGCTGCGGACCGATTCCGGGCAGGCGGCCCTGCTCGCCATCGCCATCGACCGTGCGCCCCTGGACGGCGTGCTGGGCACGGTGGCGGGCGACGACACGATCCTGGTGATCTGCCGCGACGGTGGAGCGGCCGCCGCGCTCGTCCACCGGCTCCAGAGCTGGCGGCCGGCTCCGGCGCTCGGGCGCGCCGCGACGCTCGTCCAGTGAGGAACGACACCGACGATGTCCAATGAACGGGTGGTGCTCGCCCATGCGGGCGATGCGGCGACCCTGTGCGCGATTCCCTGGCTGGCCCAATCGGCCGAGGTGGTGACGGTCACCGTCGATGTCGGGCAGGGGGAGAGCCTGCTGTCGGTGCGCGAACGGGCGCTCGAAGCCGGCGCCGCGCGGGCCCACGTGCTGGACGCGCGCGAGGCGTTCGCGCAGGAGATGGTGCTGCCGTCGCTGCGGGCCGGCGCGGTGGGTTTCGACGGCGATCCGCACGCGGCTGTGCTCGCGCTGCCGTGCGTGGCGGCCCAGGTGGCCACCGTGGCGGCGATGGAGCAGGCGACGGCGCTGGCGCACGGCGGGCTCGGCCAGGCGGCGGCGCGCATGAGCCGGCTGCTGGCCAGCCGGTCGTCCATCCCGGTACGGCCGAGTGTCGAGACGATGCCGGAGGAGGCCCGGACGGCGGCCGCAGCGGCGCTCCAGCTCGACACCGACACGGCCAGCCCGATTCGTGCGACCCTGTGGGGCCGGTCGATCGTGGTGCCCGGCGGTCTCGACACGCCGGTCGACGAGGCGCTGTTCACGATGACGCGCACGACCACGCGCGGCCCGGACGTGCCCGCGACGCTGGCCATCGGCTTCGATGCCGGTACGCCGCGCCGGGTCAACGGCGTCGGCATGCCTCTCGTGGAATTGTTGAGCAGTCTGGATACGATTGCGGCGGCGCACGGGGTCGGCCGCGCCGACCTGCTGGTGCCCGAGGGCGCCGGTGTGCGCCGCGAAGTGGCCGAGGCGCCGGCGGCCGTGGTGCTGCAGCTCGCGTTCCGCGAACTCGAAGCGCTGACGCTGCCCTGGTCGCTGCGGACGCTTCGCCGGCGGCTCGCCGAGAGTTATGTCGATCTCCTGCGCACCGGCGACTGGCACGGCCTCACGCGTGCCGCGATCGACGCCCTCGCCGACCGGGCGCTGCACGACGCGACGGCGACGATCCACCTGCGGCTGTTCAAGGGCAGCGTGCAGGTCGTCGGTCGGGAGCTCGCGTAATCGACCAGCGGCTTCGTCGATCGGGCTTCGGCGGGATTGCTGCGGTCCGGCTCGGGCGGACACGTCCGGCCGCGACGTATCGATGGCTCTTGCCGACCTCTGCTGCTGTTGACGAAGACCCAGGGCCGGACGGCCGACGGCCGCCAAGCGTAAGTGAGCACTGATGTCGACTTTGTGGTCCGGGAGATTTGCGAGTGCGCCCGATCAGGACGTGTTCGCGTTCGGTGCGTCGTTCGCCTTCGATCGCCGGTTGTTCGAAGACGACGTGAAGGGCAGCCGGGCGTGGGCCGAGGCGCTGCGTCGGGCCGGCGTGCTGTCGGACGACGAACTCGCGTCGCTCGACCGGGCGCTCACCGATCTGCTCGAGGCGGCTGCCGCCGATCCGGCTTTCGTCTCCGGCGACGACGAAGACGTGCACTCCTTCGTCGAGCGGCAGCTGGTCGCCCGGGTCGGCCCCACGGGTAAGCGTCTCCATACCGGTCGATCGCGCAACGAGCAGGTCGCGCTCGATCTGCGGCTCTACCTGCGCCGCCGGATTCGGGCGCTGCAGGCGCGGCTGCTGACGCTGATCGAGGCGTTCTGCGAGCGTGCCGCCGACGCCGGCGACGCGCCGCTGCCGGCCTACACGCACCTGCGCCGGGCGCAGCCGGTGCTCGAGGCGCACTACTGGCTGGCCCACGCCGCGGCGTTCCGGCGGGCCTGTGAGCGCTTCGACGCGGTCCATGCCGAGGCCGACGTGCTGCCGCTCGGGTCGGGCGCGATCGCCGGCAACTCGTTCCCGATCGACGTGGAGTTCCTGCGCCAGCGCCTCGGCTTTGCACGCGTGGCGATCAACAGCATGGACACGGTTGCCGATCGCGACTTCGTGTCGAGCTTCCTGCACGCGTCGGCGCTGGCCATGGTGCACATCAGCCGGCTGGCCGAGGACGTCATCATCTACGGATCGGAGGAGTTCGGCTTCTTCGAGCTCGACGACTCGGTGACGACCGGCAGCAGCCTGATGCCGCAGAAGAAGAACCCCGACCCGATGGAACTCGTACGGGGAAAGACAGGACGTCTGATCGGTCGACACACCGGCTGGCTCGTGTCGATGAAGGGCCTGCCGAGCGGGTACAACAAGGACCTGCAGGAGGACAAGGAAGCCGTCTTCGACGCCGAGGACACGCTGGCCGGCAGCCTGCTGTCGTGCGAAGCGGTCGTCCGGACGCTGCGCGTGCGGCGCGACGTCACCCGGCGCGCATCGGGTGGCTTCATGCTCGCCACCGACGTCGCCGACTACCTGGTGCGCAAGGGCCTGCCGTTTCGGGACGCGCACGAACTGGTGGGCGGCATGGTGCGAAGCTTGCTGGAGCAGCATCGGGCGATCGAATCACTGACGCCCGAAGATTGGCGGCGCTTTTCGCCGCTCTTCGACGATGATGTAGTGGAGGCGATCACGCCGCAGGCGTCCATCCGGGCGCGGCGGACACCGCAGAGCACCGCGCCCGACGCGGTCGCGACACGCCTGGCCGAGACGCAGGCGTGGATCGGCTCACGCCGATGATGTGCTAGTATCCGGTGACCTCCTTTCCGTTGGGTCTGTCGCGGAGATCCCGACCCCCCTGGGACGTACTTCCGGGAGCTGTTGATGCAAGAGCGCCGGCTTCGGCTGGGTGATGTGCTGGACGATTATTGTCCGCGCGAGAAACGCCTTACCAATCATGTGATCGTCGCGCTCGTGGGCGACGAGGTGCGCACCACGCGGTGCGCGACCTGCGATTTCGAACACGTCTACAAGGGGGGCAAGGTTCCAGCCCGCCGCAAGAAGGCCGAACCTCAGGCCGCCTTGTACAAGACCGTGCTCGAGAACATCACCGGTCGCGACGCCGACACGGGTGTGCCGCTCGTGCCGTCCGGCGAGCCGGAGGCAGTGCCGGTGGCTGCATCTGCGCCACCTGCCGCGCCACCTGCCGCGCCGCCGGTGCCACGCGTGGCTGCCGCGCCTGCGCCGCCGCCACCGCCGGCGCGCGAGCCTGATCCGGTCGCGGCGACCGACGCCGATTCCGCCGGCGGCGACGAAGCGCCGCACGAAGAGCCGGTGCATCGCCACCAGCTCATTCGCGCCACGCTGCCCAAGATCGAAGGGCAGGTGCCCGAACGCAAGCCCGCCGACTTCACGCTGTGGAACGTCGCGCGGCACCCACAGGGGCGCCGCGGGAGCGGCGGCGGTGGTGGCCGGCCGCGGCCGCCGGCCGCCGGCAACTCGAACTGGGGCGGATACTCGCCGTACGCCAACGGTCACCCGTCCGGCAAGGGGCCGCAGCAGGGCCAGGGCGGCCAGGCGCAAGGCAAGGGCGGCGGTCGTCACCGCCGCGGCCGCTAGCGCCGCGGCGCCCTCCGCGCCACCCCTTCACGTAAGCGTTTCGTCACCCGTACGGACCGGCGGCCAGCCGCCGGCTGCCGTGCGCACACCGCTGGCCCGCGCCGGTATACTGCGCGGGGCCGGGTCGGGCATCACGCCTCTCCCCCCACGGAGACCAGTACGCATGTCGGACCTCTCGGGACGCACCGGGCTCATCGTCGGCGTCGCCAACAAGCGGTCGCTGGCCTGGGCCATCGCGCAGGCGGCTGATGCGGCGGGCGCGCGCCTCGTGCTCACGTATCAGAACGATCGGCTGAAGGAGAACGTCGACGAGCTGGCGCCGCAGCTGCGCACGCCGCCGATCCTGCTGCCGTGCGACGTCAGCCGCGACGAAGACGTGGCGCGGTTGTTCGAGACGCTCGGCGCAGACGAGCAGGGCCTCGATTTCGTCGTACACGGTGCCGCCTACGCGCCGCGTGAAGCGCTGTCGGCGCCCTTCGTCGAGACCTCACGCGAGGCGTTCCGGGTTGCGCTGGACATCAGCGCCTACTCGCTGGTCGCCCTGGCCCGCGGCGCCGCGCCGCTGATGGCCCGCAAGGGCGGCGGCAGCATCGTCACGCTGTCCTACCTCGGTTCCGATCGCGTCTTCCCCAACTACAACGTCATGGGCGTGGCCAAGGCCGCGCTCGAGTCGTCGGTGCGGTACCTGGCCAGCGACCTCGGCCCGCAGAACGTCCGCGTCAACACGATCTCGGCCGGCCCGGTGAAGACGCTCGCCGCGTCGGGCATTTCGGGCTTCTCGAGCATCCTGCAGGTCTACCGCGATCGCGCCGCGCTCAAGCGCAACACCGACGCCACCGACGTGGCCGGTGCGGCGATGTTCCTGCTCTCGGATTGGGGCAAGGGCGTCAGCGGGGAAGTGATCTACGTCGACGGCGGCTACCGGCCGATGGGGATGTAGGCGAGACGCGCCTGACGGCGCGTCTCAGCAATGCGCAATGCGAAATGTCGAGGGCCGGCACATGGACGCGGGCCCGCAGGTGTGATGCGCAGCGCTGCGGTGGGTTCGACTTCCGCATACGACTTGCGCATTCCGGCGGTGCGCCGGTCGCCAGCGAAGGGGCGGCCGTCAGACCGCCGGCGACCACTGCTCCGTGAGCACGTGGTCGGCCGGGACGCCGAGCTGCGACAGCAGGTGCGTCACATCGTCCACCATGCCTGGTGGACCACAGAGAAAGCAGAGCGGCGGCGTGCCGCCGACAAGCGGACGCAGCATCGCGTGATCGATGCGTCCGCGGCCGCGCGTCCAGTCGTCGCCGGGCTGGCGTGTCACCGTGAGGACGATGTCGCCGCCGTGGTCGATCTCCCACTGCGCGAGTTCTTCCGGGTAGGCGAGATCGTCGGCCGCGCGCACCGAGTACACGAGGTGCCTGGGCCAGGCGTGGCCAAGCGCGCGGGCCTCGCGCGCGAGCGATCGCAACGGCGCCAGGCCGGTCCCACCGGCGACGAACAGCAGCGGCGCCTCGGGCAGGACGTCGGGGAGCAGGAGGGCGCCGTAAGGCCCTTCGAAGTCGATGCGTGAGCCTGGCTCGACGGCCTGCAGGTGACGGCCCAGGCCGCCGGCCGGATCGGTGCGCAGCAGGAACTCGATGCCGCCGTCGCGCCTGGTGTCGGCCGGCGCCGAGGCGATGGAGTAGGGCCGCCGTTCGCGTTGGCCGTGCAGGCCGAGTGCGGCGCCCTGGCCGGCAGCGTACGTGAAGGGCACGTCACCGAGATCGAGCACCAGCCGGCGCGTGGTCGGCGTCGGCGCGGACAAGGCGCGAACGGAGAGAGTCAGTGCGTCGGGCACGGCGGCACGGGCGGAACCGCCGAACGATGCCGGGACGCCGCGTGGCGCCTAGGACGAGGGCTCCCGCTGTCGATAGTATCCGGTCTGATACTCCTCGATCAGCGCCTTCATCCGGACGGCGTCCGCCTTCCGGTGCCCCGCGCACTTGATGGGGTTGGCGCCGCCGGTGGTCTCGATGAACAGGTCGGAGAACAGCAGGTTGGTGTCGATGCGCACCGACGACACGTGCGCCATGTGGATCGAGTGCTCGAGTTTGCCGAACCATTGCGGCGTGTAGTGCACGACGCTGGTCGGCGAGATGAGCACTTGCACCGGCAGCAGGCGATTGCCGGCGCTGAGACGGCTGGCGCGGAAGATGTGTCCAGCCGCGAAGGGGCGGCCCTTCAGCCAGATCCAGGCCGCGAGCAGCACGAGTGCGA
>CBIHOS010000154.1:0-12315 GCA_966211945.1 uncultured bacterium | reverse complement strand
TACCGGGTACCGGGTATCGGGTATCGGGTATCGGGTATCGGGTATCGGGTATCGGAACCCGCCGATAGGTAGGGACGCGCCGCCGGCGCGTCCGAGATTGCTGGCGTTGGATATCGGACCGCTCGGGGAGCGGCCTCGACTTACCCGCGCGCGGACGGCAGCCCGGCCGGGACAGCGCCGAGGCCGGGGCCGGTGAGCTGGCCGGTGCGCATCACGCCGTCACGGATCGTGAAGATGCCGGGGAACCGCGGCTCCCACGCCGCGCTGGCCGCCGGCACGAACTGCCGCGCGTTGGCCTCGATGCCGGCGTTGCCCGGCACGCGCGCGGCGATGCCGGCCGAATGGATCAGCGACGCGCCCGGGCAGGTGAGGTCCTGCACGCAGAGGAACATCTCGTACTTCTGCGCGGCCGCCGCCATCAGCATCGCCTGGCTCTGGCCCTTGCACGCCTTGAGCGCCACGCCGGTGTAGCCCATCTCGCGGGCCTGCAGCAAGCTGTCGAGGCCCACGAGCCCCTCGTCGACGACGACCGGCAGCAGCTTCGACGCTTCGTGCATCACGTTGGCGCGATCCTTCATGAGGTCGCGCGAGGTCGGCTGCTCGACGTACGCGATGCGGCGGAAGCCGTCGGGCGTCGCCGCCTTCACTCGTTGCAGCAGGTCGAGCAGGTAGCCGACGTTCGGGCACCCCTCGTTGAAGTCGAGCAGGTAGTGCCAGTCGCTGACCCGCCGCGCCTCCATGGCGCGGCGCACCACGCGATCGATCCGGACGATGCGGTCGAAGTCCTGCGGGGCGTTGCCGCCGTTCAACTTGATCTTGAAGTGCGTCAGGCCGTCGCGGGCAATCCACTCGTCGAGCGTGTTCGGCAGTCCGTCCTCGATCCGCGTCTTCAGGTCCGACGGTTCGATGGCATCGCTGGCGCCGACCGAATGGAAGACGGGGATCTGGGCCCGGGGCCGAACCGGCACGTAGGTGTCGAGGTACTCGCCCTTGAAGCGGGGCCCGAGATCCCGGGAGAGATCGTGCCGCATGTGGGCCCGCGAGTAGGTGGCGTAGCTGCTCAGCCCGAACGCCTTGCCGTAGGCGTCGTGGATGGCGGCGTCGAACGCGCTCGCCACGACCAGCGTGGCCAGGACCGGAATCGGCGTGGGCAGCGACCGCGTGCGCGAGAGGTCGGCGGCGTCGCGCAGGTACTCCGGTTCGAGCGCGCGCCACAGGTCGAGGGGATGTCCCGATTCGTCGCAATCGGCGGTCCGCCCGCGACAGGCGTCCGCCAGCGCCATCATCGCGCCGAGCCCCTCGTCCTGCGGCGCCGCCGGGAACGCCCAGGCATTGCCCAGCGTCATCGACCCGAAGCCCCAGGCATCGCGGCCATCGCCGGTGCGGACCCGGCAGCGGACGTTCAGGAGGGTGACGCGGTCCACCGATCGCCCGCCGAACATGTAAGGCGTTCGATACGCATGGGCTTCGAACTCGTGGGTCACCTCGACCAGGCGGATGTCGGTGGGGCGCGACGCCTGGACCGCGGGAGCCGCGGCGGCCTGGCGGGCGCCGCCGAGCCAGGCGGTCGACACGGCGCCGGCGGCGGCGAGCCACTGGCGGCGGGACAACGATGCAGGGGATGGCACCGGGGCATTATCGGCCCGAAGCGGCGCGGGCGATCACGGCCGCCACGGCGCCGGCGTCGATACCGGTGATGCGCACGCGCTTCAGCCGGCTCCGCTCGCCCGCGACGAGCGTGACTGCCCGGCGCGGCACACCGAAGGCCTCGGCCAACACGGCGATGAGCTCGGCGTTGGCGGCACCGTCGACTGGCGCCGCGGCCAGCCGGACCAGCAGCGCGTCGTCGCGGACACCGGCCACGGCGGATCGGCCGGCCCGCGCAACCACGCGCACCTGCAGGACCAGGCCGTCGGGCGTCGAGGCGAACACGACTCAGCTCGGGGCGAGCGCGCGGCGGCGGCGCGAGTCGCGGCGTGGGTGGCGGAGGTCCGGGAATCGAGGCACGTACAGCAGCAGGCAGTGTACGTCGCGGCCGGGACGGACCGGCAGCTGCTCGAGGTCGATGGACTAGAATCGCCCGTGTGACGGCCACCCCGGGCGACGGGCAGCCCGGCCCGCCCACTCGGGTCGGCCAGTATCGACTCGGTCAGCGCCTCGGCGCCGGCGGCATGGGCGCGGTGTACCGCGCCTTCGACGAATCGCTGCAGCGGCCGGTGGCGATCAAGCGCCTGCTGCCCACCCTCGCCGATCACAGCCGCAACCTGCGCTTCCGCCGCGAAGCGCGCATGGCGGCCCGCCTCAACCATCCGGCCATCGTCCACATCTACGAGATCGTCGAGACCCCCGAGGGCGACTGGATCGTGATGGAACTGGTCGAGGGCAAGACGCTCGACCGGCTGCTGCGCGAAGGCCGCATCGATCTGCCGAGCGCGGTGCGCTTCGCCCGCGAGATCGCCGAAGGCCTCGCCGAAGCCCACGCGCAGGGCATCGTCCATCGCGACCTGAAGGCCGCCAACGTCATGGTCGGCGCCGGCGGCCGCGTGAAGATCCTGGACTTCGGGCTCGCCAAGGCCTACGAGGGCGACGCCGACCAGGAGATCTCGACCCCCGGCACCATCGTCGGGACCTGCCACGCGATGTCGCCGGAGCAGGCCCAGGGACTGACCGTCGACCATCGATCCGATCTCTTCTCGCTCGGCTCGCTGCTGTACGAGATGCTGACCGGCCTGTCGCCGTTCCATGCCGCGACGCCGACCGAGACGCTGGCGCGCATCTGTGCCTTCGAACCCGAATCGGTGAGCCGGCTCGAACCTGCCGTCCCGCAGGACCTGGCCGACCTGACCGCGCGCCTGCTGCAGAAGGCGGCGACCAGGCGCCCCCAGAGCAGCCACGACGTGGCGGCGGCCCTGGCCCGCATCGAACGCGGCGGCCATCTCGATCCGGCAGCGCGTCCGACGGTGGTCGCCGCCACCGAGGTCCTGACGCACATCGATCGGCCGAGCGGCGCGCCGGCGCGATCGGCCGCACCGCCGCCCCTCAGCAGCATCGAGCGCCGCCAGATGACGGTGCTCTGCTGCGATCTGGCCGATGCCGGACGGCCCGGCGTGGACGGCGCGCAGGTCTTCGATCCGGAGACGCTGTACGAATTGACGATGCAGCTGCGGTCCATCGTCCAACAGGCCGCGCAGCGCTACGACGGCTCGATCGGCAACGCGATGGGCCACCGCCTGCTCGTCTACTTCGGCTACCCGCACGCCCATGAAGACGATGCGTGGCGGGCGGTGCGGGCGGCGCTCGATCTGGTGGGCGAAGCCGCCGAGCGGCTGGCCGGCATGCCAGGCCTGGGCCGCGTGTCGCCAGCGCTGCGGGTCGGCGTCCACACCGGCACCGCCGTCGTGTCGACGAGCCCCAACGCCGCCGAGCCCGTGGCGCTCGGCGCCACCCTCGACGTCGTGCTCCGTTTCCTTGCCGCCGCCGCCCCGGGCACGGTGGTGATGAGCCAGGCGACGCGATCGCTGGTACACCGCGGCGTCGTCGCCGAACCGCTGCCGGCCTTGGCGCCGGCGCCGGGATCGGGCGTTGCGATGGTGCCCTACCGCGTGCGCGAGGGTCAGGACTCCGGCGAAGAGGCCGTGTTCGACCTCACGCCGCTCATCGGGCGCGACCGCGAACTCGAGCAGTTGCTGGCCGGCTGGGACCAGGCGCGCGCCGGCACCGGGCAGGCCGTGCTGCTCAGCGGTGAGCCCGGCATCGGCAAGTCGCGGCTGCTGCGCGCCCTTCGCGAACGCGTCCGCGAAAGCGTTGGCGCGCACCGCGTCCGCTGGCTGCAGGCGCACGGCACGCCGTACACGCAGAACACGCCGCTGCACGCCGTCGTGCAGTTGCTGCACCGGACGATGGCCGGAGGAGATTCGGGCCCGGCCGCATCGCCGTCGCAGCAGCTCGAATCGCTGCTCGATCTGCACCACCTGAACGAGGCCTATCCCCTGCTGGCCTCGCTGCTCGACCTGCCGGAGCGATCCGATCGGCGGCTGCCGCCGATGCCGCCCGAACGGCAGCGCGAGGAGACGCTCGATGCGCTCGTCGCGCTGCTCCTCGAGATGGGCACGACCACTCCGGTGGTGCTGCTCGTCGAGGATCTGCACTGGCTCGATGCGACGAGCCTCGCGTGGCTCGATCGGCTGATCGACCAGACGCCGGCCGGACGCCTGTTCCTCGTGATGACGCTGCGGCCCAACACGCTCGACGTGCCCTGGGCGGCGCGGGCGCAGGTCACCCAGATCACGCTGGGCGCGCTCGGCCAGGACGACACCGAGCTGTTGATCCGGTCGATCCTCGGCGACCACCGTCTCGGCTCGCAGGTGCAGCAGCAGATCGTCGCCCGGACCGACGGCGTGCCGCTGTTCGTCGAGGAACTGACCCGCACGGTGCTGGAGAGCGGCGACAGCGGCCAGGGCCGCGAGTTGCCGACGACGCTGCGCGACTCGCTCACCGCACGCCTCGGCCGGCTGGGCACGGCACGCGAGGTCGCCCAGCTCGCCTCGGTCATCGGTCGATCGTTCACGATGCCGCTGCTGGCGGCGGTGTGTCCGCATCCGGCCGATCAGCTCGATCGGGAGCTGCGGCAGCTGCTGCAGTCGGGCCTCGTCCATCGCCGCGGCTTCGGTGCGCACGCCCGCTATGCGTTCAAGCACGCGCTCGTGCGCGACGCGGCATACGACTCGCTGTTGCGCCGCGAACGCCAGCACCTGCACCTCCGGATTGCCGACGCGCTCGACGTGCAGCGCCGTGCCGGCAGCGACGACGTGCCGGGCGAAGTGCTCGCGCATCACTACACGGCCGCCGAGCAGTTCGAGCTCGCGTTTCGCTGCTGGCTCGATGCCGGCCTGACGGCGATGGGTCGATCGGCGCACGCCGAGGCCATCGGTCACCTCGAGCAGGCACTGGCCGCGCTCGAGAAGCTGCCGGCGTCCTCCGCGCGTGACGAGCGCGAGATCGGCGTCCGCACCGCGCTGGCGACGTCGCTCGGCGTCATCCGCGGACTGTCGTCGCCGGAACTCGTTGCCGCCTACGATCGCTTGCTGGCCCTCACCGGCCAGCTCGGCGACGTGCCGCACGAGGTGTTCTTCGGCCTGTGGAACCTCTACGCGAGCCGCGGTCAGCTCACCCAGGCGCGCGAGCTCTCCCGTCAACGCCTGGCCTACGGCGAAGACAAGGGCGACAGCGACGCGACGCTCCTCGGCATCTACACCGGCGCGGCAGCCGACCTGTTCCTCGGCCGCTTCCAGGCCGCCCGCGACGGCTTCGAGCACCTGCTGGCGATCTACCCGGCCGAGGGACTGGCAACCCGCACGATTGCCTACGACATCGGCGCGGTCGGGGAGTCGCTGCTCGGCGACGTCCTCTGGGCGCTCGGTTCTCCCGACGAAGGGGCGCGCGCCTCCGAGAACGCCATCGTCAGGGGCCGGGCCTGCTCGCCGTTCACCGAGTCGGTGGCGCTGGTGGACCGGATGACGCTGGCGATCTCGATGCGCGATCGCGACACCGCGCGCGAGCGGACCGCGGCCCTGATCGCCCTCAGCGAGCAGCACGGCTATCAGTACTGGATCGTGTTCTGGCAGATCGGGCTGGCGATCATCGGCCTCACCGACCACACGCCCGATGGCGAGGTGGACGCGGCCATCGACAAGGCCGCCACCGCGATCGCGACGATGCGCACCGCTTACGGCAGCAACCTGCAGTGCACGCGCTACCTGGCCTGGGTCGTCGAAGCGTGCCTCGATCACGGCCGCCCCACGAGGGCCGCGGCGCTGCTGGACGATGCCCTGCAGCTGACCGGCGAGGACGGCGAACGCTATTGGCTCGCCGAACTGCTCCGTCTGCAGGCCCGTCTCCGGCAGGCCGAAGGCGCCGCACCCGCCGAGGTCGAACGGCTGATCCGCGAGGCGATCGCCGTAGCCAGGGATCAACAGTCGACGACGTTCGAACTCCGCGCGGCCGACGCGCTCGACCGCCTGCTGGACGACCAGGGCCGGCGGGCGTAAGCCTTGGGCCCTGGGCCCTGGGCCTTGGGCCTTGGGCCTTGGGCCCTGGGGGCTGGGGGATCGCGGGCGTCGTCGGCCCGCCGTCGCACGATGGGCGCTACGCGAGGGCGGCGGCCCTGATGGCTACGGCCGGCGTGGCCAGCCGCCGGCGCTTCTGCACGAACAGATACAGGAACACCGCATCGACGATCGCGGCGGCGCAGCCGATCGTCAGCAGGAACGTGTCGTCCGGGAAGTGCAGGAAGAAGAACACGACGACCAGCGCCGAGCCGGCGGCGCGCAGCCAGTTGGCGTTGAACGAGAAGTACTCGAGCGTCGGCTGCCGCAGCATCAGCGGCACGTAGAGGAACGAGATCGAGAGCTGGATGACGTAGGCCGAGCGGCCGCCAACCGTGTTGTCGAGGCCCTGGGCGTGCAGGTAGTAGGTGGCGGCGCCAGCCATCACGGCGATGCACAGGCACATCGGGATGAAGACGCGGCGCGGCGCCAGCTCCGGCACCGTCAGCTGCCTGGCGCCGAAGAACAGCACGCCGTAGCTGAAGATGATGCCGGCGTCGAGGAAGAACCAGACGTAGTTGGCGCCCTGGAACAGCAGTCCCATGTCGTTCTGCGCCAGGAAGCTCCACACGAACTCCCACGCCACGTCACAGCAGCCGGCAAAGACCGGCATCTCCACGTACTTCATCGTGAAGATGTTGCGGATGTAGATGCCGTACGCGATCACCCACAACAGGCAGCCGAGCCCGTAGAAGAAGAACTCGGTGCCGGTGTAGTGCTCCCAGTTGATCCAGACGATGCTCACCATCGGGCGTGTCCTCGCGGAGGCGTGATCGGGGCGTGGGTCATTCGAAGGCCGGACCGCGCAGGTCGAGCCGGCTGAACGGAATCGAGAACTCCACCTCGCCGCGCCGGTCGACCGCGACCATGCCCTGCAGCACCAGGTGTCCGAGCTTGTCGACGAGCGCGTCGCGTTCGCCAGCCCACTGGCCGGCGCGCAGGACGACCGTCACGAGCGTCTTCAGCAGCCGGTGTCCGGGCAGCGGTGTGACGCCGACGCGCGCGAGTTCGTCGCGCGTCAGGAGCTCGGTCATGAACAGGCGCGGCGCCAGCCCGGCGCCGAGGACACGCGCCGCCGGCGGCAGCAGGCGCTGCATCATCGCCAGGTTGGCCTGCGTCAACGCGACACCGGCCGGATTGCGCGCCGCCGGCGTGTTCGTGCGCCGCACATACGACGCATAGAACTGGGCGGCCTCGGCCAGCGACGCCGGCACGTAGCTCGCGTCGCCGGGCCGGCCCGCGGGATGGATGCCCATCAGCCGCGCGAACACCTGCCAGAGGTAGTACAGGTCCTCGGCTTCCGCACTCGGCAGCGTCAAGCCGAGCCTCCCGATGCCGTCGATCAGCAGGTACGAGAACGCCATGATCGTGGCCAGCATGTCCTCGTGGTTGACCGGCATGCCGTAGCGCGCGCGGTACGCCGGGCGGTACTGGTCGGCCAGCGCCCGCACGCCCGCGTGCAGCAGCCGCAGCTTCTTCGCCGTGACGATCGCGCGGCCGTCGTCGCCGAACGCGTCGCCGTCGGAGATGTTGACGAGCAGCTGCACGACGCCCATCAATCGATCGTAGGGATGGCGGGCGAGATCACCGGAGATCGACAGGATCTCGGTGAGGCAGGGCGCCGCATAACCGCGCGGCAGGCTCGACGCGAGGAGCACGACGACCGATGGCAGCGCGTTGCGCAGGAACGCCCGACCGCCGGACCGCAGGCGAGCCAGGTCCACGCCGTCGGGCAGTCCCCCGGCCTCGCGCATGAACGTCGCGAGCGCCTCCGGCGCGTTGGCGGGCAAGGGCGTGTGATTGCCCTGGAGGAGCCGGAAGGCCTGGCCGACGGCCCGGCTCCCACCCTCGTCACGCAGCCGCGCCACCGCGCCGTCCGCGAGCGGATCGCCGCTCTCGCGGAGGACATCGAGGAACCGATCGTCTGACCACTGACTCACGTACGGAGGGTGTCCTTTCCGAGTGGCTGAGATTGTACTGCCCGCCCTTCTCGCCCCTCTCGCCCTTCTCTGTCAATGTGTCGGCATGACTCTGTCCGACGTGCTACTGCAGCAACTCGACCGTGAGGTCCCACGCAGCCGCAAGACCCTGCAGCAGGTGCCAGACGACCGCGGCGACTGGAAGCCCCACGACCGATCGATGGCCTTTGGCTACCTCGCGTTCATGGTCGCGACGATCCCGTCATGGATGGCGCGCATCGCCCTCGACGACTCGATGGACCTCGCACCGAAGGACGGCAAGCGCACCGAGGTGCCGTCGTTCCAGACAGCAGCTGAATACGTCGCGGCGCTCGACAAGGCGGCGGCAGAGGCGCGCGCCGCCCTGAAGGACGCCAGCGAGGCACACCTGGTGAAGAACTGGCAGCTGCTGGTCGCCGGCAACGTGGTGCAGCAGGCGTCCCGCTTCGACATGATCAGCGACACGCTGGCGCACTGGGTCCACCACCGCGGCCAGATGACCGTCTATCTGCGCTTGATGGGCGCGACCGTGCCAGCGCTGTACGGCCCGTCGGCCGACGACAAGAGTTTCTAGACGGGTATCGGGTATCGGGTATCGGGTAGCGGGTAGCGGGTAGCGGGTAGCGGGTTCGTGGCGGCCCCGGCGTTCGACGTTCGACGGTCTTACGGCTTCTGGCCCGGCAACCAGTCCGGCTTGTCCGTCGTCGTCGCCAGCCACCGTACCGGCGCCACGAGCGACGCAATCGCGTCGCGCATGTGCGCGAGGTTGATGTGCTGCAGCTCGTCGCTCGGCTGGTGGTATTCGCGGTGCAGCCCGAAGCTCGAGACCGTGTGCGCCACCACGCCGCGGCGCGCGAAGCGGATGTTGTCGGACCGCTCGAAGAAGCGCTGGGTCGGATGCGGGTCCTGCACGAGCCGTGCGCCATGCGCAGCCAGCAGCGGCCCGAGCGTCGATCGCTCGTAGCCGGTCAGCCAGAGCGTGCCGGCCGCCACGGCCGGGTCCGGCCGGCCGATCATCTCGATCTGGAGGTCCGCGAGGATGTCCGTGAGCGGCAGCACCGGACGCTCGACGAAGTAGCGCGCTCCGAAGCCGCCGGCCTCCTCGCTGCCGAACAGCGCGAAGACGATGGGCCGCCGCGTCTGCGGTCCCTGCGCCAGCAGCCGCGCCAGTTCAATCACGGCCGTCACGCCCGACGCGTCATCGTCGGCGCCGTTGTTGATCGCGTCGCTCGCGTCGCCGCGTCCCGCCGAAACGCCGATGTGATCGAGGTGCGCCGAGACGACGATCGCCTCCGACGCGGCGCTGGGGTCCGATCCAGGCAGGCGACCGACGACGTTCCAGGTCCGGGTGCGATCGAGCGGCGCGAACTCGGTGTCGAGATGCACCGGCGTGCCGTCTGCCAGCGCGTGCAGTGCGTCGAACACGGCTGCGCCGAGCGTGACGACTGTCGGCCCGGGCGGCGCGCCCGGGGTCTCCGGCACGTTCACGAGTTGTGAAGCGATGCGCTCGGACTGCTGCTTCGCCAGTTGCGCCCAGTTCCCGGCCTGCGCGGCGGACACGCGACGCAGCACCAGCGGCGCCGACATCACGGCGGAGATCGCCGCGGGCGGCGCGTCCGCCGCCAGGATCACCGTGGCGCCCGCCGGCACCGCGGCGCCGTCCTTGTGATGGTGCAGCGGTCCGCCGACGCGTGGCGCGGCGATCGACGACACGAGGAACGCCTCGCCCCGCACGTGCCGCTGGTCGCCGGCAACCAGGGTGGGCGGCGACGCAGCCTTCAGGCGCTGCACCTCGATCGGCTGCACGAACCAGCCGTCGGCGCCCATCGGCTCGAGGCCGAGGGCGGCCAGTTGGGCGCCGATGTAGGTGGCCGCGATCCACTCGTCGCGCGTGCCGCTGCCGCGCCCCTGCAGCGCATCGCTCGCCAGGAAGCGCAGGTGCGCGTCGATCCGCCTCTGCAAGCTCACCATGTCGACGTCGGGCGACGGCGCGATCGACGCCGTCGGCGCGGCGCCTCCTGCCGCGCGGGCGGCACAGCCGGCGAGGGTCGTGGACAGCATCAGGACGAGGCCGCGGGCGGCCGTGGAGCTCATCGGCATGCGCTCCGGACTCTAGCATGCCGAATCGCCCGCGCCGGGCGCGCCAGTTGCCCGCGAGCCGCCATTCCTGTTCTGCTGGAGACGATGCGCGCGCTGCTCGTCGAGGACGACCCGAAGATCGCCGACTTCGTGGCCCACGGCCTGCGCGAAGCCGGCTTCGTCGTCGACCATGCGGCCGACGGCGAGACCGGTCTCGCCCTGGCAACGGCCGGCCCGCACGACGTCGCCGTCGTCGACCTGATGCTGCCCCACCTCGATGGCCTCGAGGTGATCCAGCGCATGCGGCAGCAGCGGGTCCGGACGCCGGTGTTGATCCTCAGCGCGCGGCACACGGTGGACGACCGCGTCGCTGGCCTCATGGCCGGCGGCGACGACTACCTCACCAAGCCGTTCGCATTTCCCGAACTGCTGGCGCGCGTGCACGCGCTGATCCGCCGGGCCACCCAGACGCCGGTGCAGAACGAGTTGACCGTCGGCGACCTGCGCCTCGACCTGGTCAGCCGGGTTGCGACCCGACAAGGCCGCGCCATCGAACTCCGGCCCCGCGAGTTCACGCTGCTCGAGTACCTGATGCGCAACGCCGGCCGCGTCGTGTCCAAGACGATGATCCTGTCGCACGTGTGGGACTACTCGTTCGATCCCGGCACCAACGTCGTCGACGTGCTCGTCTTCCGGCTGCGCGAGAAGATCGACCGCGGCTTCGACCAGAAGCTGCTGCACACGGTGCGGGGCGCCGGCTATGTTCTCAAAGTGGCGTGACGACCTGCGCGGCGCGCTCGGCCTGCGCATCGCGTTGTGGTACGCGGTCATCTTCGTGGCGAGCGCGTTCGCGCTGGTCGCCGTCACCTATGTCCTGCTGGCGGCATCGCTGCGGGCCTACGACCGCGACACCATCGAATCGGCCCTGCTCCAGTACGCCCGCGCCTACGTGCGCGGCGGCGTGCGCGGCATCGCCACCGAAATCCGCGAGGGCGACCTCGCCGTGTCGCCAGGCCCGCTGTTCGTGCGGACGCTCGGGCCGCGCCAGGAAGTCGTGTTCTTCAGCATGCCGGAGCAATGGCGGCGGTTCGATCTCTCGCAGCTCGAGACGCCGCGCCTCAGCGGCGAGCAGGCCTGGGCCACGCTCAGTACGGGCGACGGCGGCGACGAGCTCGAGGTCGCGTCGGTGCGCCTGCCCGACGGCGTGCTGCTGCAGGTGGGCAAGAGCACCGAGCGCCGGCGCGAACTGCTGGAGCGCTTTCGCCTGGTCCTGTTCGTCGACCTGGGGCTGGTGCTGCTCGTGGCGCTCGCGGGCGGCGCGCTGGTCACCTGGTCGGGCCTGCAACCGGTCCGGGCGCTCACCGACACGGTTCGCGGCATCGTCCGGACGGGCCGCACCGACCTGCGCGTGCCGGCGTCGCGATCCGACGATGCGCTCGGCGAGTTGGGTGCGCTGGTGAACGCGATGCTCGACCGCATCGACGCGGTCGTCACCGGCATGCGCGGCGCGCTCGACAACGTGGCGCACGATCTCCGCACGCCGTTGACGCGGCTGCGCGGCATCGCCGAGGGCGCGCTGGCGGCCGACGACCCGGCCCGCATGCGCGACGCGCTGGCCGACTCGATCGAGGAGGCCGATCGGGTCGTGGCGATGCTGCACACGCTGATGAACATCTCCGAGGCGGAGACCGGCACGATGGCACTCGAGCGCGAGCCGGTGTCGCTGGCCGAGATCGTCGCTCAGACCGTCGACCTCTACGAAGACGCGGCCGACGATCGCGGCATCCGGTTCGAGGTGTCGGTCGATCGCGCGCTCGTGGTCCCCGCCGATCGCACGCGCCTTCGCCAGGTGCTCGCCAACCTCGTGGACAACGCCGTGAAGTACAGCCCGGACGATGCGGTCGTTGCGATTGCCGCATCGTCGTCGGCCACCGAGGCCATCCTCACCGTCACGGACCACGGCCCGGGCATCACGCCGGACGAACTGCCTCGCATCTGGGAGCGGTTGTTCCGCGGCGATCGCAGCCGATCGACCGGCGGACTCGGGCTCGGCCTGAGCCTGGTCAAGGCCATCGTCGAAGCGCACGGCGGCAGCGTGGCCGTGCACTCCACGGTCGGCACCGGCAGCACGTTCGAGATTCGGCTGCCCCGTTGATCTGGTCGGTCGTGACATC
>CBIHOS010000153.1:0-12546 GCA_966211945.1 uncultured bacterium | reverse complement strand
GCCCACACTGAAGGGCGGATCGACGATCGGCATCCCGTCGCCGCCAGCTATTTGGGACTCGTCTGACAATTCGTTCACGACCCCCGACATCCGAGACGCTGAGCGATTGCAGGGGTTCGAGGTCGATTGGACGGCACCTGCCCTCGGCGTCAGCGGGGTTCGGCGAGGTCACCGTTGGAAGTTGGTGGGGAACGCCGTCAGTGTTCCGGTAGCTCAGTGGGTTGGCGATCGCCTGGCAAGTCCAGGTCGTTTCGACTCCGGGCGCCTCGACGGAGACGTTGTAAGCGGAGTCTCCTGGCCCAAGGCCGCCTGTGGTGGGCCCGGACAGCGTCCCTCCGCAGTCGCCGTTTCGATGTGGCCGATCAATCGGCCACGCCCACCCCTGGCGCGGTTCTTGGAGCACGACAGAACTCCGCTCTCCGCTCGTGCTGCGGAAGGATTCAACAAGCGATTGAATGAAGGCAACTTGAATCCTCTACCCGCATTCAGTCTGGCGATGGAGCGGTACGTGCGACGACTCACCAGCACCGCCTCGGTGGCTTGACCTCGTGCACGGTCCCCGAATACTCGTCGATTCCTTGGTCCCGAGGTCGTCGACCTTCAAGCATGGGAACGAGTGGCAGTATCACTCTCGGAGCGACCATCACTCCAAAGTGGCGTGCTGGGCCCTCCTCTTCGATTTGATGTGCCATTGCGCGCTGTTGCGTGATCACGTGTCGAAGGGGTTGGTCGGGTATGGCCTGAACCACGAGATGCGCGAATTTGGAACCGGTCGTAAGAAGAAACTCGATCTGGTTCTCTGTCGCCCAAGAAGCGGCGCCGTGATGAGCGGCCCAGCACCGACCTTCGAGGACCAAGCCAGCGAGATCGGAGTACTCCTCGAACCGAACGTCCGCGCAGCACTCCGCGAGTTGCCGCGCTTGGACGAGATGCCTGTGGGTGCGGTTCACGTCGCACTCGAGGCGAAGGCCTGCATGACCGAGTTCGGCAAGGCGAGGCCACGCCTCTACGATGAGCTGAACTCGAGTCACCTTGCGATTCATGGGAACTCACCGTTCACAATCGCTGCTGGCCTCGCCATGGTCAACACGTCCACGACGTTCGTCAGTCCAGGACGAAACGACTTCGACCTCTCGAGTCGCGCGCCCGTCGTGACTCTTCACAAACAGCCGGCCGCTGCACGGAGCGTTGTGGAGAAGCTGAGGGAACTCCCTCGAAGGGGCAGGGATGGTGAGGAGGGCTACGATGCATTCGCCATTCTGTTGGTGAACTGCACCAACGACGGGACACCAGTCACCGTCACCACGTCTCCACCTGCGCCTCAGCCGGGCGAAGTCGATCACTACGAAATGGCCGTCCACCGACTCGCCCAGCTCTACGAACAGAAGTATCGAGGAATCGCCGTCTAGAGTGCTCCCTGCCCCATCTTCCGCGTCTGTGCGCACACGAATGCAGCGCACGCTTCGCAGAGACACACCTTGCGAGTTGGCGCTCCGGTCCGAGGTCCATCGGCGGGGTCTTCGCTACCGGGTCGACTGGACTCTGCCGGGAAGCCGGCGACGGGCTGACCTCGCCTTCATCGCACAACGCGTCGCGGTGTTTGTCGACGGCTGCTTCTGGCACGGTTGTCCCGTGCACGGCACGTGGCCCAAGGCAAACGCCGCATGGTGGCGCGAGAAGATCGAGGCGAACATCCGCCGAGACCGTCACACGGACGACGCGTTGACCAAGGCCGGCTGGAAGGTGCTCCGGTTTTGGGAACACGACGATCCAGCAGCCGCCGCACGACGGGTCGAGCGTGTCGTGAGGGCCCGCAAGAACCGCCTCGGGCGCTGAGTTGCTGTCGGACGAGCTAGGCCATCCCGGCCGTTCCCGCGTGGCCTGTTGGTCGAGCGCACGACTTGGTCGCGCGGCAGATACCTCGGCCTCTGCGTCGACACGATCGGTCGTTGCGTCACCCGCACCCAACACGCTACGGTTCCGCCATGGCGACGCCACGCACGCTCGGTCCCGACAAGCTCCCCGTCTTTCCCATCGGCCTCGGCTGCATGGGCATGTCCGACTTCTACGGCCCGCGCGACGATGCGCAGTCGATCGCGACGATCCATCGGGCCGTCGATCTCGGCGTGACGCTCTTCGACACCGCCGACATGTACGGGCCGTACACCAACGAGCAGCTCGTCGGACGAGCGCTGAAGCCGTACCGCGGGAAGGTGCTGATCGCGACGAAGTTCGGCATCGTGCGCGACCTCGTCGATGCGAGCCGCCGGACGATCGACGGGACGCCGGCCTACGTCCGCACCAGCTGTGACGGCAGCCTGCAGCGGCTCGGCATCGAGACCATCGACCTGTACTACCAGCACCGTGTGGACCAGAACACGCCGATCGAGGAGACGGTTGGCGCGATGGCGGACCTCGTGAAGGCCGGCAAGGTCCGGTACCTCGGGCTGTCGGAGGCCGGCAGCACGACGATCCGGCGCGCCCACGCCGTCCATCCCATCGCCGCCCTGCAGTCGGAGTACTCGCTGTGGAGCCGCGACGTCGAGGACGACATCATCGGCACGTGCCGCGAACTCGGCATCACCATCGTGCCGTACAGCCCGCTCGGCCGCGGCTTCCTGACCGGTGCCATCCGCCGCTTCGAGGACTTCGCCCCCGACGACTTCCGCCGCCGCTCGCCGCGCTTCATGGGCGCCAACTTCGCGAAGAACCTCGAACTGGTCGACGCCGTCGCCGCGATGGCGCAGGACAGGGGCTGCACGCCCGCGCAGCTGGCGCTGGCCTGGGTGCTGGCCCAGGGCGACGACCTGGTGCCCATTCCCGGCACTCGCAGCACCGAGCGGCTCGAGGAGAACATCGGTGCCGCCGACGTCGCGCTCGACGAGGCCGACCTGTCGCGGCTCGAAGCCATCGCCCCGCGGGGCATCGTCGCCGGCGAGCGCTACACGCCCGACGGCATGGCGTTTGTGGGACGGTAGGAACAGGACTTCCCGTTTCGGTACACTTCGCCCATGTCCGACGTCCCTCGTTATCCCATCGGCCGGTTCGCGTTCGTGGACGGAAGCGATCCGGCCGTTCGTGCTGGCGCGATCACCGAGATTGGCGCGCTGCCGGCTCGCGTCCGCGAGGTTGCGGCCACCCTGACCGAGACCCAGCTGGCCACGCCGTACCGCGACGGCGGCTGGACGGCACGACGCGTCATCCACCACATCGCCGACAGCCACGTGAACGCCTACGTGCGTACGCGCTGGATGCTGACCGAGGACCGGCCGACCATCAAGGTCTACGACGAGAAGGCGTGGGCTGAACTGCCGGATGCGTCGAGCGCGCCGATCGCGCTGTCGCTGGATCTGCTCACGGCCGTTCACGCCCGCTGGCACGCCCTGCTGTCGGCGCTGCCCGCCGAGGTGTTCGCGCGCGAACTCGTCCACCCCGACAACGGCCCGATGTCGCTGGACCGGCTGGTGCAGATGTACGCCTGGCACGGGCGCCACCACGTCGGCCACCTGCTCCTCGTGGCGGGTTCGGCCGCATGAGGAAGCTGCAACTTACCCGAGCGGTGCTGGTCGCCGCCGCCCTGGCCGCCGGCAGCGCTCACCTGGCGGCGCAGGACCGACTGTCGGGCCACGCCTGGACGACGCGGTCGGAGGTCCTGGCGCGCAACGGCATGGTGGCGACCAGCCATCCATTGGCGACCCAGGTGGCGCTGCAGGTGCTGAAGGACGGCGGCAACGCCGTCGACGCCGCCATCGCCGCCAACGCAATGCTCGGCCTGGCCGACCCGGGCAACAGCGGCATCGGCGGCGACCTCTTCGCCCTCGTGTGGGACGCGAAGGCGAAGCAGCTCTTCGGACTCAATGCGAGCGGCCGCTCGCCGCGCGGCATGACGCTGGACGAGCTGAAGCGCCGGAAGCTGACGCAGATTCCGGCCTCGGGCCCGCTGGGCGTGAGCGTTCCCGGCTGCGTGGACGGCTGGTTCGCGCTGCGCGACCGCTTCGGCAGCCTGCCGATGGCCCGCCTGCTCGAGCCGACCATCGCTTACGCGCGGGCAGGCATTCCCATCGCCGCCGACATCTCCGACGATGCGACGCTGCGACTGAGCCAGCGCCTGCCGTCGCTGCCGGCCGGCAGCTTCGCGAACCTGCGCGCGCTCTACCTGCCCGGCGGCTCGTTCCCGAAGAAGGGCGACATCTTCAAGAACCCCGGCCTTGCCGATACGCTCGATCAGATCGGCCGCGGCGGCCGCGACGCGTTCTACAAGGGACCGATTGCCGCCGCCATCGCCGCCCACATCAAGGCGCAGGGCGGCTTCCTGTCGGTGGAGGATTTCGCGCAGCACTCGTCGGAGTGGGTGGCGCCGGTGAGCACGACCTACCGCGGCTACCGCGTGTGGGAGCTGCCGCCCAATACGCAGGGTGTGGCGGCCCTGCATATGCTGAACATCCTCGAAGGCGTCGACCTGTCGAAGACGACGTTCGGCAGCGCCGACCACGTGCACTGGATCACCGAGGCCAAGAAGCTGGCGTTCGAGGATCTCGCCGCCGCCTATGCCGAACCCGCCTCGATGCGCGTGCCCGTCGATCGGCTGCTGTCCAAGGAGTACGCGGCCCAGCGGCGCGCGCTCGTGAAGCCCGATCGCGCCGGCGTGTACGACACCGGCCTGCCGGCCGACAGCCACACCGTGTACCTGACGACGGCCGACAAGGACGGCAACATGGTGTCGCTGATCCAGAGCAACTCGCTGTCGTTCGGATCGCTCGAAGTCGTCGCGGGGCTCGGCTTCGCCCTGCACAACCGCGGCATGTGGTTCGAGCTGAAGGAAGGTCACCCCAACAGCTACGCGCCTGGGAAGCGGCCCTTCCATACGATCATCCCGGCGTTCGTGACCAAGGACGACGAGCCGTTCATGAGCTTCGGCCTGATGGGCGGCGACATGCAGCCGCAGGGCCACGTGCAGGTGCTGGTGAACATCATCGACTTCGGCATGAACCTGCAGGAGGCTGGCGACGCGCCGCGGATCTATCACGCCGGGTCGTTTCCACGGACCGGCCACCTGGCCGACGTCGGCGAACTGAACCTCGAAGCCGGCTATCCACCCGAGACCATCCGGGAGTTGATGCGGCGCGGGCACAAGGTGGCGCACGCACTGGGGATGTTTGGCGGCTACCAGGCGATCATGCGCAAAAACGGCGTGTACTACGGCGCCTCGGAGAGCCGCAAGGATGGCCAGGCGGCGGGATACTGACGCCTGGCGATCCTTGCTCCCAGTAATGCGGAAATGCTCAACGCGGAATGTCGATTTCGTGAGGTAGGGCCGGCTCCCCGAGCCGGCCTGACACCGACAGGGCGCCTCGGGGAGGCGCCCCTACCTAGCCCACGAGCTTGGCCGTGAGCGTGATCTCCACGGCGCCGAGTGCCTTGCTCACCGGGCAGTTCTTCTTCGCGCCCTCGGCATGCTCGAGGAACGCCGCTTCGTCGATGCCCGGCACCTCGCCCTCGGTCACGAGTTCGATCTTCGTGATCGCGAAGCCCTCGCCCACCTTCTCGAGGTGTACCTTCGCTTCACTCGAGATGCGGGTCGGCGTGAAGCCCGACTTGCCGAGCCCGGCCGACAGCGCCATCGAGAAGCAGCCGGCGTGCGCCGCCGCGATCAGTTCCTCCGGGTTGGTGCCGGTGCCGCTCTCGAAGCGCGACGAGAACGAATACTGTCCGTCATAGGCCCCGCTGCCGAGCGACACCGTGCCCTTGCCGTCCTTCAGCGATCCGTTCCACTGCGCCTTCGACGTCCGAACCATGTGTATGTTCCTTCCCTGGCAGATGTGCGCACGTGCGCGTCAACGGATGTCGAGCGTGCGGACGTCGCCGGTCGCGACCTCCACCACCCGCACCGCATGATTGTTGGTGTCGGCCACGAACACGTGACGGCCCGCCGCCGAGAGACCGCCGGGCTCGTAGAACGCGGCCTCGTGTGCCGCGCCGTCGACATGCCCTGGCCGCCCCGTCCCGACCCAGCGGCGTACCGTACCGGTCGCTGGATCGAGCCGCTTCAACCGGTGATTGTACGTGTCCGCCACGACGATGCGTCCTGCCGCGCTGGCGGTGGCCGGTCCCGGCTCGTCCGTGTGTGACGCGGGCGGCAGCAAGCACAGCCCCAGCGGATGCTGCAGGCGCACGGCGTCCCCGGTGCCGTCGTCGTCTCCGAACTCGAAGAGATCGCCGCCCGCGAGCGTCCGCACCTGGTTGTCGGGCGGCAGCGCCACGGCGCGCACGATGCTGGCTTCGGCATCGGCGACGAGCAGTGTCCGGCCGTCCAGCGCCAGTGCCGACGGCTGCGCGAACGCCGCCTCGTCCACGTGCCCGTCGTGGCGTCCCTCCGCGCCGGTGCCGGCATAGCGCAGGACCAGCCCTGGCCCGCTCGCCGCACCGGAATGGCGGGCCGGGTCGAGCAGCCAGATCTGGTGCGGCCCGGCCATCGCGATGAACAGCAGGCGCCCGTCCCAGGCGAGATCCCACGGCGAGTTCAGCGACGTCTCCAGCGCGGCGCCGCCATCGGACTGCTGCCACGTCGCCTGCCGCCCGGTGCCGGCCCGCGTCGCCACGCGGCCGGTCGCGAGATCGACGGACCGGATCACGTGGTTCCCGCTGTCGGCCACCCACAGCGTGCCGGCGGCGATCGCCATCCCCTGCGGCTCACGGAAGCTCGCCGACGCCCCTTCGCCATCGTCGTGCCCGGGCTGCCCGCGGCCGAAGACCCGCCGGATCTCGCCGGTGAGCGACGTCTCGAGAACGCGGTGGTGCCGCGTGTCGGCCACGAACAGGCAGTCCCGTTCCGCGTCGGCCAGCACCGAGCCGGGAAAGGCCAGCGGTCCCTCGTGGGCGCGGTCCTCCGGCGTGAGCGGGCGCGGCGTCCGATCGAGCGTGCCCTCCTGCTCGAAGACCGCGACGACGGCGCGGATCGCTTCCTCGAGTTGCGCGCCGTGCCCCTCGCCCGTCGCCGTCCCGACGACATAGCCGCGCGGGTCGATGAGGACCTGGGTGGGCCAGGCGCGTACCGTGTACCGCTGCCAGATGGCGAAGTGCGCGTCGTTGGCGACCGGGTGGCGAATGCCGAGACGCTGCAGCGTGCGGCGGATGTTGCCCGTCTGCCGCTCGTTGTCGAACTTGGCGGCGTGCACGCCAATCACGACGAGGGCGTCGCCGAAGGTCGCCTGCAGCCGCTGCAGGTCGGGCAGCACGTGCAGGCAGTTGATGCAGCCGTACGTCCAGAAGTCGAGCAGCACGACCTTGCCGCGCAGCCCGGCCAGCGTCAGCGGCACCGGCGTGTTGAGCCAGGCCACCGCGCCATCGAGTTCGGGAGCTCTTACGGGTCCTCTTTCGGTGTTCAAGTCAGAAGTCAGAAGTCGAAAGTCAGAAGCAGGTCATCGGCCCGACTGCGTGGTCAGGCGACGCAGCGTGCCGGCGCGTTCCCGGCCGATCGGGTCGTCGAGGAGCCGATCGACGGGGATGTTGCTCACCCAGCTCCAGTTCGCAGGACCGACCGTCGCCGGCACGTTGATCAGATCGCGCCAGCCGAAGACGTCCTGCAGCGGCACGATCGCGAGGTCCGATCCCGAGTGCAGCAGCAGGGTGAGCAGCGCGTCGCGCACCGTGTCGTCGAAGGGCCGCGACGCCTCGATGCCGGTGACGGCGAGCGCCGGCAGGGCGAGCACGGCGCGGCGCTCGTCCTCGGACGCGCCGTCCCACCAGTCGGCGAGCATGTCGGTGTCGTGCGTGCCGGTCGTGGCGAGCGACGACGCGGCAAACGCCGCCGGGTCGCGGAACGGCTGGCCCTCGGCGTGCCAGTCGCGTTCCCAACGCAGCACCTTGTAGCCGGGCAGGCCGAGTTCGTGCAGCGACGCGCGCACGAAGTCGGGGATGGTGCCGAGGTCCTCGGCGATCAGTGCCGACCCGCCGCTCGCGAAGACGCCGATGACCTCCTCGCCGAGCCGCCGCTGATCGTGCTCGCCGGCCGGCACGAAGAACGGCGGCGCATCGTCGGCCGGGCGCCAGTAGGTGCGGTAGAAGCCGACGAGATGATCGATGCGGAAGCCGTCGAACATCGCCGCCATGCGCCGGGCGCGATCCCGCAGCCAGCCGAACGAGTCGGCGCGCATCGCATCCCACAGATAGACCGGCAGCCCCCAGTCCTGTCCCGTCTCCGAGAACGCGTCCGGCGGCGTGCCGACGCTGGCCTCGCGCGAGAACAGATGCTGGCGCGCCCACACGTCGGCGCTGTCGCCGCTGACCATGAAGGGCAGGTCGCCGACCAGCGCGATGCCGTGCAGGCTGCGCCGCGCCGCCTCCCACTGCCGCTGCGCGATCCACTGCCGCCAACAGACCTCGAGCACCGCCTCGGCGTGCGCCGCACGCGCCTCGGCCAGCGCGTCGGGCCGGTGCGCCGCCAGGCCCTCGGGCCAATCCCACCAGGCGCGCGCGTCGTAGTGGTCGTGGAGCACGCGGAACAACGCGTAGTCGTGGAGCCACCAGGCCTCGGCCTCCACGTACGCGCGCAGGTCCGCCGCACGAGCCGAGCCGGCAGTCCATTCGTGGAGGTGGAAGTACTCGAACGCCCGGTGCAGCACGGCTTCCTTCAGCGACCGTGTCGCCGCGTACGGCACCGCCGGCGAGGCGTTGAGCGCATCGCGCGCCGCCCGTTCGGCCGCCGTCAGCGCCGCCACGCCGAGCGCCCGCACTTCGTCGATGTCGTCGATCGCGATGTAGATCGGATCGATCGCCATGGCACTCAATGCCGAGTACGGCGAGGTCTGGCCGGTGGCCATGTCGTTGACCGGCAGCACCTGCAGCAGGCGCAGACCCGACGAGCGGAGCCAGGGGCCGAGCCGTCCGGCGTCGGCGATGTCGCCGATGCCCCAGCTGAGAGTGGAGCGGGCGGAGAACACCGGCAGCAGCAGTCCGGCGCGACGACCGAGAGACGGGTACGACATGGTCAGGCGTGTTCCTGGATGACGGGAAGCGAACAGAGCTCGTCGAGGCCGACCTGCATGTCCCGTTCCGGCGTCAACAGGCTGAGCACCACGTACCCGTCGTGCGGCAGGTCGTAGAAGTATCCCGGATGCACGATGACGTTGCGGTCGAGCAGCGCGAGCGCCAGATCGTCCGGCTCGCCGAGGCACGGCACGCGCACCACGATGCTCCAGCCGCCATCGGGCATGCGGACGTCGAGCGCGGTGCCCGCCAACCGCGTGACGACCCTCGCAAGGTTGGCGTGCAGGCGCGCCTGGATCTGCGCACGGACGACGGCGCCATCGGCGAGCAGTCGCGGCAGGGCCAACTGGACCGGCGTCGACACCGAGAGATACGTGTCCGCGATCAGATCGAGTGCGTCGAGCGCCCGAGCCGCCAGGTCCGCCGGGCCGCTCACGCCAATCCATCCGAGCTTGGCCTGCGGCAGGCCCACGAGCTTGGACAGGCCGTTGAGCCGGAACGTCAGCACGCCGTCCACCGGCGGCGTCACGATCGCGTCGCGCCCTGACACGAGTGGATAGGCGCAGAACACCTCGTCCACGATGAGGGCCAGGCCGTGGCGGCGGCAGGCGCCGCCGATCGCCTCCCATTCGCGCGGCGTCGGCACGTGACCGGTGGGATTGTTCGGCGCGACGACGACGACGGCGCGCGTGCGCGGCGTGATCTGCGACGCCAGGTCGTGCTCGTCGAGCACCCACTGACCGGCGTCGCGGCTGGCGTAGGGCCGCCCGACGATGCCGTCCAGCCGGGCGAGATGTTCGAAGAGCGGGTAGCTCGGCGACGGAACCAGCACCTCGTCGCCGGGGTTGCAGAGCAGCTTGAAGAGGTGCGCGTACCCCTCGCTCGTGCTCGCCGTGAGTACCAGCGCATCGGGATCGACGGCCTGGCCGACCGACGCGTACCAGCCGGCCACCGCCTCGCGCGCCGTCCGCAGGCCGCGCGGCTCCGGGGCGTAGAGGAGCCCCGCGTCGTTCGACCAGGCGCCAGCCAGCGTTTCCGGATATGCCAGCCCTGCAGCCGTAGGATTGGAGAGCGTCAGGTCCAGGATGGGACCTGGCCTGGCACGCCTTGCCGCGACGGACGCGGCGAGGGGCGTGGGCTCCAGCGACGCGGGCAGGCGTGAAGAGAACATCGGACCCTCCGGCAGCTTACCATCCGCCTCGTGCGCGATGGTGACCCCGAGGCGGGGCTCGAACGAGCCCGGGAGAACGGCATGCAGAAGTTCAAGATGACGGTGCTGGCACTGCTGGCGACATGGACGGTCGGCTGCATCTCGGTGGATTCGGTCGTCAAGGTCAAGGCCGACGGCACCGGGACCATCGAGCAGACGATGCTGATCAACGGCTCGGCGATGGGCATGATGTCGATGATGGGCGGCGAGCAGGGCGCTGCCGACAAGGCGGCACCCAAGATCGATCCCGCCACGATCTTCTCGAACGAGAAGCTCGCCGCCGAAGCGGCCAACCTCGGTGAGGGCGTCAGCTTCGTGTCGAGCACGCCGGTCACCCAGGGCCAGATGAAGGGCGTGAAGGCGATCTACGCCTTCAAGGACTTCAACACGCTGAAGGTGAGCACCGCGCTGCCCGACCTGAACGAAGGCAGCACGGAGATGAAGGGCAAGGGCCAGCCGCTGCCGATGACGCTGACCCGCAAGGGCGGCAACTCGATCATCACGCTCGACATGCTCGATCAGCTGAAGAAGGGCGCCGGCGCCGCCGCCGACGCGCCGGCCAAGCCGGCCGACTCGGAGATGCCCAAGGAGATGATGGCCATGCTCGCGCCGATGTTCAAGGACATGCGCGTCGCCATCTCGCTCGAGCCGCAGGGCACGCTGGTGCGCACCAACGCGACCCACGTGCAGGGTCAGCGCATCACGCTGTTCGACGTCGCGTTCGGGGAGATCTTCGCCGACCCGGCCGGCATCGAGAAGCTCGAGAAGCTCGGGAACAACCCGTCGCTCGATCAGGTCCGCACGGCCCTCAAGGGCATGAAGGGCATCAAGATCAACGACGTCGAGAAGCTCGAAGTCGAGTTCAAGTAGCCTGCAGCCTGCAGCCTATAGCCTACGTGTAGGCTGTAGGCCGTAGGCCTCGTAGGCTAGATCGCGCTCGGGAGATACTCCGGGGCGCGCCGTGCCTTCGTGCGCTGCTCGTAGGCGTAGGCCATGCCGAGCAGCGGTCCTTCCGACCACGCCTTGCCGATGAACGACACGCCGACCGGCAGGCCGCGCACGAACGCCATCGGCACGGTGACACTCGGGTAACCGGCCACCGCCGCCGGACCGGAACTGCCGCCGGTACCGGAGTCGCCGTTGATCAGGTCGGTGAGCCACGCCGGCCCGCCGCTCGGCGCGATGATCGCGTCGAGCCTGTGCTCGCCGATCACCGTGTCGAGCCCCTCGTCGCGGGACAGCCGCCGCGCCTTCGCCTTGGCCTCCAGGTACTCCTTGTCGGTGAGCGGTCCCTTCGCTTCGGCCGCCACCAAGATGTCCTGCCCGAAGTGCGGCATCTCTTCCTTCGCGTGGGCGTCGTTGAAGGCGATGACGTCGGCCAGCGACTTCATCGGTGCGGCCGGCCCGAGCGCGGCCAGGTACTTCTGCAGGCCATCCTTGAACTCGTAGTGCAGGACGAGGCGCTCGGCCTCGCCGAACTGTCCGCGCGTCGGCAGGTTGGCCTTGTCGACGATCGTGGCGCCGGCCTGTTCGATCGCCTCGATGGTGGCCTCCATCAGCGCGTCGACGCGGCGATCGAATCCGAAGAAGTTGCGCATCACGCCGATGCGCTTGCCCTCGAGCGCATCCGCCTGCAGGAAGGCGCGATAGTCGGCAGCCACCCGCGCGCCGGCGGTGGCGCCATCGCGCGCATCGGTGCCGGCCATCGCTCCGAGCAGCACGGCGGCGTCGGCCACGGTGCGCGCCATCGGACCAGCCGTGTCCTGCGTCGCCGAGATCGGGATGATGCCGCTGCGGCTCACGAGGCCGACGGTCGGCTTGACGCCGACGATGCCGTTGCGGGCCGAGGGGCAGATGATCGATCCGTCGGTTTCGGTACCGACCGCGACGGCGCACAGGCTGGCCGCGACCGCGACGCCGGATCCCGTGCTCGATCCGCAGCCGTTGCGATCGAGCGCGTACGGGTTGCGCGTGAGACCGCCGCGCCCGCTCCAGCCGCTGGTCGAGTCGTTGGACCGGAAATTGGCCCACTCCGAGAGGTTGGTCTTGCCCAGGACCACCGCCCCGGCCTCGCGCAGGCGCACGACGAGTCCGGCGTCCTGCAGCGGACGCGCCTCGACCAGCGCCAGCGATCCTGCCGTCGTCTTCATCCGGTCGGCGGTGTCGATGTTGTCCTTGATCAGCACGGGGATGCCGTGCAGCGGCCCGCGGACCGTGCCGGCGGCGCGTTCCCGATCGAGACGTGCGGCGAGATCGAGCGCGTCGGGATTGAGCTCGATGACGCTGTTGATCGCCGGGCCCTGCCGGTCGATGGCATCGATGCGCCGCAGGTAGGCCTGGGTGATCGCGCG
>CBIHOS010000152.1:0-12557 GCA_966211945.1 uncultured bacterium | reverse complement strand
CTCTGGCCCCTGCTCAATGGCGGTGAACTCGCGGCGCTCTTCTGCTTCGTCTTTCTGTATCTGGCCGCGTCAGGCTCGGGCGTCTGGAGTATCGATGCGTGGCGAAGGGCTTCGGGACGTCGTTGACGCGCGCCGGATGGTGAGGCGTCGTGGCCAGAAGGCGTGACGTGCGGAGCGGCCGACAACGCAGGGCCTGGCGTGCTGTCGTGGCCGGCGTGTCGTGGCTCGCAATGGCCGCGCCTGCGGACGGACAGGCGGCGACGCGCCGATGGATGCGTATCGTCCAGGGCGAGGTGGAGGTCGTCGGGAGTGCCGACAACGAGTCCCTGCGCACGGTCGCGAGCCAGATGGCCGGCGTGCGCGACGCCTTGACGGCTCTCGTGCCGGCCACGACCCGCAGCAAGGTGCCTGTCACGGTCCTCCTCGATTGCGAGGGCAGGCAGCCCTCGACGATCGTCGAGCGGCCCTGGCGCGTGTATGTCATTGGTCGATGTGGACCCGGCAGCGGCGACGAGGGAGAGGCGGCGGAGCGTTACGCTCGCATCGTCCTGCGCCGAGCGCTGCACCCGCTGCCATTCTGGTTGGAGGTCGGCGTCGCGCGCTTCGTGATGGCGGCCAAACGGGTGCCGGCGGGCGACTTCCAGTTCGGCGCATTCCAGGCGGCTGACCTGCGTGGCTACCAATACCCGCCCGCGCCGGCGCGCGAGGTGTTCTCGGCCCGGCAGTCGTCCGAGATCTGGCAGAACCGGCTGCGGCGCGCAGCGTTCTTCAGGCAGTCGCTCGTCTACGTCCATCGCGTCGTGCAAGCCGGCGACCTCCGCGCTTGCGCGGGTACGTCGGACCCTCGCGCCGAACCAACCGCGCGTCTGCGGCAGTGCCTCCGCGGCGACATCGACTCGTTTCATGAAGCCGTGATGGCGAGTTGGCCCGAAGGACTGGCGCGCGTGATCGTCCGCGGTGGTGTGGAGCCGCCCACCCCGGACGAACGTTCCCTGTCGGACGTCGAGTGGAAGGCGCGTGTGATCGATGCCTTGCTGGCGGCTGGCGAGGTGTCTCTCGCGAAGCGTCGAGTGGGTGAGTGGGCGCTCACCGTGCGGAGCGGACCCGGGCTGCCTGGATTGCTGGCGCGGATCGCCGATGGCTCCGGTGACGGCGGGCTGGCGCGACAACTCTTCGACGACGGCGTCGCTGCACACGTGGACCCGCTCGATGCGTATCACTACGCGGCGGTGCTGCTCGCACCGGCCCTGCGAGCGCAGACGATCGATCGACTGCCGGCTCGGGACGCGGCCCGCGCCGACGCACTCCTGGACATCACCGTCCGCCAGCAGCCGTTCGCAGACGCGTCGGCCTTGCAGGGAATCGCGAAGCTTGCAACCGGAGACCACGGTCGAGCCATCGCGAGCCTGACGGCGGCTGTCGAGACCTCGTGGGACGACGCCGCTGCGCTGTGGCTGGCGCGGGCGTACGCCGCCGGGCGCCTGACCGCGTCGGCGCGTCGGCTCGCGGAATCGCTTCGTGCGTCGTCCGAGCGTGTGGAGGTGCAGCGCGGCGCGGAACGGCTCCTTCGAGAGCTTCCAGCCGATCAGGGCGACGCGGTGGGTGTACCGATGCTGCCACCACTGGCGGCCGGCGAACAACGCACGCGTGGGCGGCTGCTCTCGATCGACTGCGATCATGATTGGGTTTCGCTCGTGGTCGAGACGCCGCACGGCACTGAACGCTTCGTCACCGCACGATTGAGCCTTCTGCAGTTGATCTCGTTCGGCCCGTCGCCCGCGCCCGTGACCTGCGGCCCCCGTCGAGATGCCGAGCCCGTGGTCGTCAACTGGCGCTCGGTGAGCACGCAACCCGCTCGTGCCAGGGGCGTCGCCTCGGCAGTGGCCTTCGTGGAACGATGAACGCGCGGCGGCGCCGCGTCCGATGCAGGGTCATACCTGCCGGATCAACTGCGCAGCGTCCCAGCGCCGGGCGCGGACTGCAGGCGCCAGCACGCTGACCGAGAGCAGGAGTGCGACCCCTACGAGCACGGCGATGACGCCGAACGCGTCGACGTTCTGCGGACTGCCTACGAGCAGGTGACTGCCGGCCCACCCTGCACCAGCACCAAGGATCAGACCCACGTACGCGGCGCCGATCACGCCTGAGGCCACAGCCATGTACGCTCGACCAGGAGCGGCCCCCAGCGCCGTGCGTATGCCGATCTCACGCTGCGAACAGCCGATGATGTAGTTCAACAACGCCTGGATGCCGGTCATGGCCAACAGCAGCGTGAGCGCAGTGCCACTCGCGAGACTCATGAGGACGACACGTGCCGGCCGCAGGGCAACCGCGTATCGATCCTCGATCCAGTCGAGACGCCAGAGAGGGACATCCGGCAGGCGCTCCGCGACGAGGCGTCGTACCGCGTCACGGCGAACATCGCGTCGATCCGTCGTACGAAGCAGCAGTACGGCGCGGCGAGACGCCGCCGCCTGAGGGAGCACCGGCAGGTAGACGGTCGGCACGGCAGGCACGTCGGCCGCGTAGTTTCTGGCGTCTTCCACGACGCCGACAATGGTCAAGCGACCTGCACGTGGCCCCGCATCTTCCAGGGCGACCGTGTCGCCGAGTGACACGCCCCGCGCCCTGACGCGCGCCCACAGCGCGCGGTTCACGACGGCCTCCGCGGCATCGTCCGACTGCAGCGAGCGGCCCATGACGACCGGTATCCGCAGCGTTCGAAAATAGTTGGCGTCTGCACCGACTGCACTCACTGTCAGGCTCTCACCGCGAAGGAGCATGCGACGCTCGTTCGACCCGCCACCGAGCGGTGCGAAGTCCGAGGCGGCGACCGATTGGACACCAGGTAGATCCGCGGCCGCGGCGCGCAAGCGGGGAAGCCAGTCGTCGACCTGGGCACCAGCGCCGGCGTGCGTTGGCTGCGTCACGTCGACCGTCGCCGCGAGCAGGCGATGCGCGTCGAAGCCAAGTGGCCTCGCCAACTCAGCCCGCACCTGCGAGAGCGCGACGATGGACGTCACGGCCAAGGCGGTGCATCCCCCAACTTGTGCGCACACGAAGAGCAAGCGGCCGGTGGTACGAGGCGCAACCGTGCGTGAGGCTGCTGGGAGAAGGCTGCCTGCCGGCCTGCGCATACTGACCCGCCACAGCGGCCAGGCGCCACTGACGAGGACCGCACCGACGGCAAGCACTGATGAGAACAATGCCACGCGTGCGTTGACGATCAGTCGCAAGGGTACGCGGCCTGCGAGCGTGACCGGCCACGCGTCGAGGAGACCTTGGCCGAGGACGGCGATGGCGAGGCCGGCACCAAGTGCGATCACCGAGATGCACGCGACCTCGAGCAACTCCGTACGCACGATCTGCGCACGCGTCGCGCCGAGGGCGACCCGAACACCGAGTTCCTGCCGTCGTCCCTCCACGCGTGCGATGACCAGCCCGACGACGTTGGCACACGCCGTGAAGAAGATCAGGATGGCGACCACACCGACGAGCAGCGTCATCTGGAGGATGTGTGCGCGAGCAGGCCCCCGAATTGCCGCCGCGGTGGCAGGCAGCAGCGACACGCGTTCGCGTGAGGCAGGGGTGCGGATGCTGAGCCCCGTCTTGCTGCGCCTGTCGGCCTCGTCGAGGCGCGCCTCCAGATCGCTGCTTCGAAGATCGCTCACGTTCCTGGCTAGAACCTGCAGGAATCTCGCGCCGGGTTGGAGCAGCGCGCCGCCCACGTCTTCGCCGGCCAAGAGCGGCAGGAGGTCTACGGGCACGAACACGTCTGCCTGGAAACCAGCAATCGTCCCCGTGAAGCGGTCCAGAACTCCAACGACCGTGAGGGCGTGTCCGTGCACGGAGACGCTCTGTCCGAGGACGTCGGTGCGAGAGGACAACCGACGCGCCCACAGGGCGCGCGAGATGATCACCTCGCGTGCTTCGCGCGTGGCGGAGAAACCGCGCCCGAGAGCGAAGGTCGGGCGCACGACGTCGAAGTACTCGCGCGTCGCCTGGACCGAGCCAATGATCTCAGCGGGGAACGTGCCGGCACGGACAGGCGCGTCACGCGCGCCGAACGCGGTCAGCGCCAGCGTCCCCGCGAGGGACTCGCGCATCGCGTCGAGGTGGTCGTTTCGGAATGGCGCACTCGACGTGCCACGCACGATCGCGTAGAGCGTTCTCGACTCCTGCACGTGAAAGGGGTTCCACAGGAGCGCTTCGGCGGCGGCATATACAAGGGCGTTGCTCCCGACGCCTGCGGTGAGCAGCACGACCGAGAGGCAGAGGTATCCCGGGGACCGTGCAAGGCGGCGAAGTGCGCTGGTCATCGTGGTGTTGCGGGTAAGCCTACCCGAACGATGGCGCTGAAACGCGTGGCGTCATTACAGGTGTGGTTTTCCCCCTCGCCGTGAACGCTGAACCCGCCTCATCTGGCGGATCATCGCGAGGAGGTCAGCGGTACGTCGCACCATCACGCCCGCATCAGCTCTTGGTGCGTGTAAAGGTGTGAGCGATGCCAGTGTCGTTGATGCGCAGGATGGGCAACGCCGCCGCCAGCGCGGACGCCGCCATCGTCATGGCAAGCGACGCCACGGCGGCGTGCAAGTCCCAAGCCCTCACTTCGCTCCACCAGGACGCCAGCACCGCACCGCCGATCACGGCACCGATGCATCCGAGCCCTGCACCGAGCAATCCCCAAGTGAAGTGCGCAAGAAAGAGGCGTCGCCGCTCCCTCCACGGCGACGCGCCCAGGGCGAGCCGCAGCGCGATGTCGCGCCCGCTGTGCGCGATGGCGCCGGCGGCAATGCGGCTCGAGCCAAGGATCGCCACGGCCGCCGTCGTGAGCGCCAGCCAGGACAAGACCACAGCGCGTGCTCTGTACGATGCGACGGCGGCCGCGTAGTAGTCGGCCATCGGCCTTACGTAAGTCACCTCTGTCGTGCCGCGTGCCGCCGACAGCCGGGTGCGGGCCAGGTGCCCCAGGTCAGGAATCAGACGGGTCGTGTGGACCAACCAGCGAACCTGTAGGCGGGTGGCGGGCAGGTACACGTTCGGGCTGACGGGACCATCGACCGTGTCGGCGCGGACGTCGGCGGCCACGCCGACGATGCGTTTCGCGTGTCCGCCCACATACAGCGAGCGGCCGACGGCGTCCGCGGGTGCCAGGCCAGGCCCCAGCAGAGACCGGCTGACGACGACGATGTCGCCAGCATGGCGCACGTCGTTGGCGTCGATGTCCCGACCGGCCTCGAGATCGATGCCGAGTACGTCGAAGCAGCCTTGGGAGGCTTCGACCACGAAGACCGGCTGCTGGTCCGTCGCTGCCGACGACGGTGCCCACGAGACCGTCATTCCGAGACGGCCCCGTTTCAGAGGGAGCGATTCCATCGCGCAGGAGGCGCGCACACCAGGGAAGGCCAGGAACTCGGCGCGAATCGCGGATACGTCGTCTGGGGGAATGCCGGTCGACAGGCGCACCTCCGATACGGACGACACATCGAAACCCAGATGCGTGCTGTCGAGGGCTGCGTAGCTCTCGATGGCGATGGCCGACCAGTAGGCCAGGGCGGCGGTTGCCGCCATCTGCAGGATCACCGTGCGATGCCGGCGCGTTGTGGCCGGCCTCCGGCGCCAACGTGACGACAGCGGCGACCGCACGGCACGCCTGTCTGCGGCCAGGACGACGATGCAGGCGGCGGTGATGGTCACGACGCACAGCCCGCCGCTGACCGCGAGCGCGCGCAGCGTGGCGGCGTGTGCGCCGGAGGACGCGAGCCGTACGAGCGGTGGCGGCAGCAGCGCGGCAAGCCCCTGAACGAACACCGCAGCGCCCAGGCCTCCGACGAAGGTGGCCGATGCGGCCACGAGCAGGCCCGCGCACACCGGACCGACGAGTCGATGCCGCGTTCGCCCACCAAGCGCCAGCACGACGAAGTCGACGTTCGTGTCGTATGCGGTGGACGCGAGGTAGGCACCCACCTGTGCCCACGTACTGCACAGGAGACACACCGCACCGACCAGGAGCAGCAGCGTGACGGGTGTGCCGTCAGGTCGGCCATGCTCCGCCAACGGCATGGTGATGAAGCCGTTGGCGTGAATGGCCGCGCGCGCCGATTCCGTAGCGAGTCGCCCCAGTGCCAGGAGGTAGCGGAAGTCCGATGCCACCATGGTGCCCTGGTCCAGCAGCCAGACGTTGGCGCCCTTCGGCACATCGAATCCCGGCGGCGCCACGCCGACGACGTGGACCGTGCTTCCCGCGATCTCGAACGCGGTGTCGCCAGGCGAGTCGGCGTCATGCGACAGCGATGCCCAGACCTCAGACGAGACCACGGCGAGGAGCGGCCCGCCCGTGACGTCACTCCGCAGGAAACCGCGCCCGGCGCGTAGCGGGATGCCCACGACGCCGAAGAAGTTGTCGTCGACCATCACGGGCTGGACGCCGGCGAGCTCCGACAAGTCCGGGTCCAGTCCACCCCATTGATAACCCGACACGGTGGCGACGCCGGACAGGCGTCGCAGCTCGCCGACGTCGTCGCGGGAGACGGAGTCGATGGGGCGCACGAGTGTGATGCCGGGAGGCCGACCGATGACGAACAGGTCGCCCGGATCGGCGGCCATCGGTGGTCGAAGGAGTGCAGGGTAGAGGAAACCGGCGAGGGCGGCCAGCGCGCTCATCCCCAACGCGCCCAGGAGCACCGTGAGCCACCACTCGGCCGGAGAGCGCCGCGCCTGCCGGACCGCCGCGAGGGCTCCCAACCACGCCGTGCGCAGGAAGGGACCTGGGGCGAAGGGATGCCGGCGGCTGGCGTCAGGTGTCACTGGCTCACGTCAGCGAGCGTGTGGCGCGGGCGCGTGCCATGCCTGCGACCGACGGCCTCACGGCTGCGTGAACTGCGACGCAGCCAGATGCGTGCCGAACTGCGCCGTGGTGACGGTCAGCTGGAGGGTGACGCCGCCCGAGGTCTCCGCGATGGTGGCCGGGTGTCGAATGCCCGGTCCCTTCGAGTAGGTGGTGAATCGACTCACTGCCATGAGCGCGAGCGGCGCGTCGGGCGCCTTCCGAAAGCCTTCGATCAGGCCGATGGGTCTGTGGAGGGTGGGGTCGAGCATCAGGACGATGACGGCGCCGCCAGCGCCGGAAAACTCGATCGGCAGCCCGGAGATGCCGTGCAGCTCCTGCGACGGCAGCGCCCGCGCGGTCATCGGGAACCCCGCGAACGGTCTCAAGGCGTAGGCGAGCGCATACACCGCGCATCGGCGCGTGACGTTTCTCTTCGCCCGCTCTCTGACCGCTACCGACACGTCGCGCGTTTGCCAGAAGCGCTCCCCATCGAGGACGTGGCTGATCGTCGAATCGTCGATGCGGCAGCGACCGTCCAGGGACAGCTGAACCTTCGACGGGCCGGGGTCGGATATGGCGTCGGCCCGTCGCTTGCTCACCTCCACGATCAGCGTGTCCGGCGAGCGAGTGTCGAGCGACAGACTGCGCCGGGCCAGCGTCAAGCGCGAGCGCGTCTCGGCGTCTGCCCGGAACTCGGCTGGGCCGGCACCGACGACCTGGCAGGTGAGAGCCACCGCGATGGCGAAGCGCGCCAGCGATGCAGAATTGCGAGCAATGCCGTGCGGAGATGCCAGGTGCATAAGGGTGGCGGTACGGGAGAAGGCTATCTCAGCATGTCGAGAAGGACAACCAGAGGTGGCGGCTAGCAGGCCCGACGACGTGCCTGTCGTGTGGCAACTGGGAAGTGGTACTGATGGCCAGAACCCAACTCGACTCGGCAAGGCCGTAGGTGTCGCGACAGATTCCGGATCCGCTGCACGGACTGTCACTGTGCCGATGATGCAGAATCGTAGAAGCTACGCTCCGCCGACCGTCGATTGCGGAGGAATGTCTGCTTGCACTCAGCCGGTGGGGATCACCTGAGGCGTTCCGAGCCCGCTGCGGCTTCGGTTACGGCGAGTGCAGATGCAACGTGGCGATCGTACCTCGCCCTGAAGTGCTCGCACAGGCGACCGTGCCGTCGTACTGCTCGATGAGCGTCTTTGTCAGCGACAAGCCGAGATCGGGCCAGTGACGCTCACGCGGACCCTGTCGGCGCGATGCAAGCGGTCGAACACGTGCGGCAGGTCCGCCTCCGCGATGCCGATACCGCTGTCGATGACACGGAGAACTAGGAGATCTCCTTCTCTGGTGGTCTGCACGGCGACGTGGCCTCCATCGTGGGTTGTACTGAATCGCATTCCAGATCACGTGGTCAGGGCGCAGGCGCGCCCACCCGGGAGGCTATTACCGTGTTCGACGGGGGAGCGATGCGCCAGCGCGTACAATTCGTCGGAACGGAGGAGCATATGCAACGAATGGGCGTGTTCGGCGCGGCAGTAGTGCTGATCGGACTAGTGCTCTCGGCTGCCCTGAGTGGCCAGCCGGTAGCCCGTGCGGCGACGCTTGACGATCTGCTCGTCGAACTGCGAGGCCTTCGCGCTGACCTGAAGGCGACGTCGGCCGCAAGTGTGCGCGCACAGGCGCTTGTTGCACGCGCCGCCCTCCAAGAGCAGCGTCTCCGGGCCGTGTCTGAGCAGCTAAACCGCGTGCAGAGTCAACTGAGCGCAATCACGATGGAGCGGGAAGAGGCCGAAGAGCAGTTGCGGGACTTCGTCGCTGCGCCGGTAGTGGGCAATCCGATGAATCGTGACGAGGTGATTGCGGAGATGAAGCGCAGGATTACTCGTCTGCAAGCCACCGAGGGCACGCTCCACAGTCAGGTCGGTCAGCTATCCGGCGTGGTGAGCCAACAGCAGGTGCGATGGGAAGAGGTCAATCGACGGGTTGAGGCGATGGGCCACTAGCCGGAGCACAGAATGCGCGGGAGTCCCGCGACCTGGATGCCGCGACTGGGCTCGAATTCGCGCACTGCGTGTGGAGAGAGTAGATTCTTCGCCGCGATCATGAGCAGCGTCCGCGCGCCGCCCGATGGCGCGCGCCGTCCTTGCTCCCATTCCTGCAGCGTTCGAACCGACGCCCCCCAGCAGCGCCGAGAACTGGGACTGCGACAAACCGGTTCTCTCACGGATCTCCGAGATCACCGGCAGCGCGTCATGCGACCGTGCGCGCCCCGCTTCAGTTCGGCGAGCCCAATCGGAATCTCCTGCCCGATGTTTGCGCCTGGTCGATCGCATCAATCTCCTTCTTGATCCGCTTCAGCATCGGACCGGGAATCGTCGACGCATCGTTCTTCGCGCACGCGTCAACATCCACACCCGTCGCCGCCGCAGCCGGAGGCAGTAGATGCCCTCGAACGCTGCCAGCGCGTGCTGAAGGCTGGCGATACTCTCCTTCGTCATGCCTCGCACGGGAAGTGGCGCTGACCCTCCGGCCGGAAACGGTGTCCAACATTGCATGCAGGTGGATGTGGCGCTCGGCATGCGCGTGTACGTGCGGGTGGCCCTCAGCGTCGTTGCGGCTCTGCTCTGCGTGTCTCCCGCCCGGGCTCAGGACGTCGAGCACGCGGACGTGGCGACGGCACGCGCGGCTCATGCCAGTCGTCTGGCTGCCAACCCGCCCGGGCTGTCGCTCTCCATCCGCGCGAACCTTGGGAAACTGCGGTTTGCGCAGGGCGAACGGCTAACGCTCGACCTCGAGTTCCGGGACCACTCGGGCGCACGCCATCTCTTTCACCCGATCGCTTACGACCGCAGTGGCCGTCTCGGCATCGATCGGGTCATTGTCGCCCCTGCCTCAGGCGTGGAGGATCCGCTGCGCGACTACTACCGCGCGATGGGGCTCGGCTTCATCGGCGGTGGTATCTCGACGCCTCCCGCTCCGTTGGACGGGCCGACGACACTCTCGCTCGACGTCAACGAGCACGTCCGCTTCGTGCGCCCAGGGACGTACGTTGCGTACGTCGAGTCGCACCGCTTTCGTGACGCGAGCGTGACGCCGCGCCGTGACCCGCTGGTGGTCGTGTCGAACCTGCTGACACTCCAGATCGCGGCCCCGATCACGGATGCGGGCGCCATTGCAGCGTCGCCATCGCGCGCGCTGCGCTTTGCCGAAAGCCCGCAGGCCGCCGAGGAACTCGCGCGTCGCCTCCTGAGGCTCGACGGCGACGTGAACCGGGTGGGCACGGATGGCCACGAACTCCGCTTCGGACTTTATGGGACGCCGCACCGGACGGCGGCGCTGAAGGTGCTGCGCGACGGGCTGGCAACCAGCGCGCACGCCGTGAATGACGCCGTCCCATCTGTCGCGGCGTTTCTCGACGTCATGGTCGCCATCCCACGGGACGTCTCGGAGGACACGCCGGCGGTGGGGGACGGCGCCGCGCGTCTTCGTGAACGCATGCGCCTCTATGCGTGTCGGTTGTCGTTCTGGCAACGGCAGGCCCTTGCGGCAGGCCTTCGTGGCGGTCCAGCGGATGTGGCGCGAGCCAGCGTCGCATTCACCGACGATCCGCCGGCGCACTGTCCGTTCGCGCCACGGGTGGACGTGGCTGGTGTGCTCCCACCGGTGTTCGACCGACTCGATCCGGCGCAGCAGCAGCGCATGCTCTCGTACCGATGGGGCCATGTCGCCGGTCCCGCCATGGTGCCCGTCCTGCGGCAATTGGTAGCGACGCCTGACGTCCAGCCCGAGACGCGCGACATGGCGCTCGTCCGCCTGGGTGAACTGGCACCGATGGAGGCCGCGCGTCTGTCACGCGAGGATGTGGTCACCGGACGATTCCGTTTCAGCACCAAGGCCCTGCGGCTCGCGTCGGCAGACACGCCGGCGGTGACGCAGATACTGGCCCGGCTCCTCACCGACGCCCGTGCGCAGTCGACGCCGCTCTCGGATCTGCAGGACGGGCAATGGCCGATGGCACGGGGACTGTTGCCCACGGTCGTTCGGTTGGCGACGCCAGACACGTGTGCGTTGCTTGTGGACTGGCCGCAGGGCGAGCCGACCTCCTGCGCGGCGCGTGCGAGCGTCGTCGCCTGTGCCCTCGCCGCCGACCGCAACGGCGGCCTACGCCGGCTGCGGGAGCACCTGAGCGATCGCCGCTCCCACTGTCGAGACTTCCTGCCCGAGACACTGGTCCGCGTGTCGCCGCAGCGCCTGCCCGAAGGCGCGCTGGTCGACGCGCTGTGGCACGAGCGGTCCGGTGTAGCCGCGAGCGCCGCGCGCGCGCTGGCGCATGCCGGGACCGCCGCGGCCCGCGCCGCGCTCTGGCGTCGGCTCGACGCCTGGCACGAGCGATGGGCAGGCCGCGACAACGAAGTGCACGCCGCGACGCCCGGCGACGACGACCCCGAGTCGCAGGAACTCGGACTGGAGCGAGCACTGCGCGAAGCGCTACTGCGTGGTCGCAGTTGGCTGACCACGGCCGAGGACCGGCTGCGCGTGCGCGACTCCTGCGTCACGGAGGCCTGCCGCGATGAGTTCTCGCCATTGCTCGGTGGTCCGCCGGTACGCCTCGTCGTCGTGGAGGCCGAGGAGTGGACGGGGCAGACCGTCTACCGCCTCGAGGGACACGTCTTTCACGCACAGCACGACCTCTTGGACAGACTGGTGCTGTACCCGAAGGCTGTCACCATCGCGTGGCGCGCCGGCTCCAGTCATGCGCCGGCGCGAGCCGCCGTGCTGTACAAAGCCCTCGCCACTGCCGCGTCGCATCGCGGCCTCACCATCTTGGCGCAGCCGCCGCCGGTGAATCCGTGACCGTCCGCCAGCGCATCGCGTGCTTGACGCTCGTCGCGATGCTCGCGACCGCCGGACTCACCAGCACGGCGCTCGTGCAGGACGTCAGGCCGCGCAGGCTTGTCGTCGACGTCGACGATCCGCGGCCTCTCTCGGCGGCCGCACGGCAACTCGAGCGGCAACTCGGTCTCGCCGTCACGTATGAGGATGGCTCCTATGTCGCACCCGGAGATATCGTCGACGTCACCGCCCAGGTCAGGCGCGACAGGCGGACGGAGCCGCGCGTGCTCGTCATGCGCGGCGGCGCATTCCGCTTCGAGAAGGCCATGCCAGGCACGGCCGGAGCGGGCGGCGTGCACCACGTATTGAAATCGGCTGGTGGAGACGTGGAACCAGTCGGGCATCGGCGGCACGTTCTCCGCGGTCGACGTCGGCGCGGGCTTTCACATCATCCCGACCGCACGCCGAGGCGTCACCGGTGAACTCGAGCCTCACACGTCTCCGCTGAGTGCCCCGATCGACATGCCTACGGAGGAGCGCACGGGCATCGGCGCGTAACCCCCAGAAGTACCCCCGCGAGTCGGCCGTTGCCGGCGCCGCGTCAGAGCTGAGGAGAGCAAGGTCGCCCACGCCGGTGGCCTGGCGAGTCGCTGGCTCAGAACCGGGCTGACGCCAGGAATGGCCGAAACGAATGGCAGGACAGGGCCTGCCAGCCGCAGCTCGGAATGAAGAAAGTAGTCCGCCTTCGCGGCTGGCGCCGCTTCGGCGCGACAGACTTCGCGAGACGGGCTCGCTGGCTAGCCGAGACGAAGCTCGCCAGCGGCGAGCGAAGTCTGGTGGAGGCGGCGGGAGTCGAACCCGCGTCCGAAGGCACATCCCCGCAGGACTC
>CBIHOS010000151.1:0-12833 GCA_966211945.1 uncultured bacterium | reverse complement strand
TAGCCCTGGGCCCCCCCGGTGCGCGCCCCCTGGGCCCCGCCCCACCCCCCCCCGCGGGCCCGCGGGGCCCCCCGGGGGCCCCCCGCCGCTCCAGCGCCGCGGCGCCGCCACAGCACGACGACGAGCCAGAGGAGCAGCGGCACGACCAGCCACACCACTTGCGACCGGAGGCCGACCGCGACGCCGCAGGCCGCCGCCGCCGCCATCCCGTCGCGTAAGCGTGCGCCAACTCGTGCGCCGCGCAGCAACAGCCACTGGCAGCCGAGGGCGCCGGCCAGCCCCGCCATGTCGCTCAGCGGACGCGCAGCCGTCACCCAGAACAGCGGCGCCGAGGCAGTGGCGGCGACGGCGATCGCGGGCCACGCCGTCGACACCGGCGCGCCGGTGCGGGTCCGGTCGAGTTCGCCGAGGATGCCGTAGAGGGCCAGCAGCGCGACGATCGCGGCGGCGGCCGCCAGCAGCGCCATCGCGACGACGGCGCGGGTCGGCTCGTCGTGCAGCCACGGCGACAGCCCGCCGTCGATCAATCGGGCCAGCGCCACGAACACCGGATAGCCCGGCGGATGCGGCTGGTGACTGGCGATGTCGTAGTCGCGCAGGGCCAGCGCGAAGTTGATGGAATCGATGTCCTCGAGGTGGCGGGGCAGCCACGCGAGGTGCATCGTCGTGAAGAACGCGGCCCCCGCCAGCACGATCGTGTCGTGCGTGGCGATGCCGCGCAGGCGGGAAGCGACGCCGCGATGGCGGGCGCCGTCGTGGAGATTGTCGGTCAGCGTCGGACGGCCGTGGACGGCAGGTGCGTCAGCGCGCGCCTACTCGTCCTCGTCCTCGTCGAGGTCGTCTTCGTCGTCGTCATCCCAGCCGAGGTCGTCTTCGTCGTCGCTCTCGTCGTCCTCGTCCTCGTCTTCCCAGTCGTCGTCTTCGTCCTCGTCGTCGTCGAGGTCTTCGTCATCGTCCTCCTCCACGGCGTCATCGTCGTCAACGGCGAACAGCGACGGACTGGAGGAACCGAGCAACGGCAGTGCCGCGGTCAGGGGCGGGCCGGGAATCACGCTGATGGCTTCGATGTCGAGGTCACGCACGTCGGTCGTCTCGCGGCTCGGGGCACTGATGAACATGACGGTCTCCGCAGCCCGGGCTCGTCCTCATCACCGGCACGACTCCGGCGTCCCCCGACTGCAACGGGCGGATTATAGCGACAAGCTGCAAACGGTCGCAATCACGCCATCACGTCCGTCGCGACCTCGAACGACAGCAGCCGGAGGCTCAGGCCGACGACGAGCAGCGAGGCTCCGACGTCGGCCAGCACCGCGAGCCAGAGCGACGCCAGCCCGAGTCCGGCGGCGACGATGACGAGCGCCTTGAGGGCGAGTGCCAGCGCGACATTGACACGCACGGTGTGGAGCGCCGCGCGGCCGAGCGCGATTGCGTAAGGAACCAGTGCGAGGTCGCGGTGCATCAGGGCGCCGTCGGCGGCTTCGATGGCGACGGCGCTGCCGCTGTCGGCCACCGCAAGGCTGACGCTGGCGGCGGCAAGCGCCGGGCCGTCGTTGATGCCGTCGCCGATCATCATCACCGGACCGTGCCGGCCGAGCGCGGCAACCGCCGCGGCCTTCTCCTCGGGCAGGAGACGCGCGTGCCATTCGTCGATGCCGACGGCCGCTGCGGTGCGCTCGACCGCCGGGCCGTGATCGCCTGACAGGATCGCGAGATGCATGCCCACCGCGCGGAGCCTGGCGACGGCCGGACGCGCGCTGTCGCGGGGCTGGTCGCGCGCGTCGATCGCGAGAACCGGCGTGTCGTCCACCGCGAGCACGGCGGTGGCATCGGGGACGATGGTGGCGGCCGGCAGCTGGCTCGCCAGCCACTCGGGCCGGCCGATGCGCACGCGCCGCCCGTCGACGCGGCCGGTCGCGCCGCGCCCGGCGACGTGCTGCAGCCCTTCCACCGCCATCATCGGCAGGAAGCGATCGGCGGCAGCGGCGACGATCGCCTCGGCGAGCGGATGATGGATGCCGGCTTCGAGCGATGCCGCCAGTTGCAGGGCCTGTGCCTCCGGCATGGCCGACAGCGGCGTCACGCGCTCGATGCCGAGACGACCCTCCGAGACCGTGCCGGTCTTGTCGAAGGCCACGGCCCGCACCGCCGCAAGTCGTTCGAGCACCGCGCCGCCCTTGAGCAGCAGGCCTCGCCGCGCCGCGGCCGAGAGCGCCGACACCATCGCGACGGGCGTGGCAATGACGAGGGCACACGGGCAGGCGACGACGAGCAGCACGAGCGCACGCTCGAACCAGACCGCCCACGAGGCGCCCGCCACCAGCGGCGGTACGACCGCCATCGACACGGCGAGCGCCAGCACGATCGGCGTGTAGACAGCAGCGAACCGGTCGACCGTCGACTGCACCCGCGCGCGGCCCGCGTGGGCCCGTTCCACGAGGTGCACGATGCGGGCGACGGTCGAATCCGACGACACCCGCGTGACCTCGACCTCCAGCCCGCCGTCGCCGTTGACCGAGCCCGCGAAGACCGTCGCGCCCACGCCCTTGAGCACGGGCTCGGATTCGCCGGTGACCGGCGCCTCGTCGACGGCGCTCTCGCCGCCGGCGACGACGCCGTCGAGCGGCACGCGGCTTCCTGGCCGCACGGTGACGATCTGCCCCACCGCGACCTGTTCGACCGGTACGGTGCGCACCGAGCCGTCAGCACGCAGATCAGCGGTCGGCGGCGTCACGTTGAGCACGTCGGCGATGGCACGGCGGGCCCGCTCGAGGCTGCGCGCCTCCAGGGCCTGCGCGATGCCGAACAGGACGAGAACCGTGGCCGCTTCGAACCACTCGTCGATGGCCAGCGCGCCGATCACCGCCACGGTCATCAGCACGTGGATGTCGAGGCGCCGGCCGCCGATCGCCTGCCAGGCCCGCCGCAGCGTCGACGGCGCGGTGAGGAGCATCGCCACCACGAGCGCCACGCGCACGGCGACGTCGGACACGCCAGCCACGTACAGCACGCCGGCCACGGCGCAACTGATCGCGGCGGCGGCGATCGGCCACGACGCAGCCCCGCCGTCGACCGGCGGCGGCGTCGATGCCGTGATCGGCCAGGCCCGCATCCCCGACTGCGCCACCGCCTCGGCGATCTGTCCGGTGGAGACGGTCGCGGCATCGAAGTGCACGTTCAGGCGGCGCGACAGGACGTCGGCGTCGAGGGACACGACACCGTCGAGGGCGGACAGACGGCGTTCGAGCAGCGCCACCTCGCTCGCGCAGCACATCTCGGCGACGTGGAACGCTTCGCTGCGGTGATCGCTGCAGAGGCGGCAGGCCGGTGCGTTCATCGCCCGTCTCCCTGCGGCTCGTGCACGTGGGTCACCGCCTGCTGGTACAGCGCCAGGATGTGCGCATCGTCCAGCGTGTAGAAGACCTGCCGGCCGGCCCGGCGCGTACGGACCAGGCGGGCTGCCCGCAGCAGCCGGAGTTGATGCGACACCGCCGACTCGCTCATGCCGACCAGCAGCGCGAGGTCGCCGACGCAGCGTTCGGCCGCTGCCATCGCGGCGATCAGCCGGATGCGCGTCGGATCGCCGAGCACGCGGAAGGTGTCGGCCAGGGCCTGGGCCGTCTCGGCCGAGATCGGGCCGTCCAGCGGGCGCGCCGCCCGCCGGCGGATGGTCGCGGCAGTTCCGGCGCGGGGCTGACGTGGAGGTGGCGGCAGAGTCAGGTGAGACATATGAACAACTGTTCATATGTTAACACCGGCGGGAGCCGTAGCGATTGACCGGCTGGGGTCGTCTCTCTACCATGTGGGGTCGGCAATCGACCGACGGAACCGACAACCCGTCAAAGGAAGCAACACACAGGTCGCCAGGACGATCCGGCCGCCGACGCCGCACCGTCCGGGTGGCCGTTCCCGGAGAATGACACGGTGATCGAGGTGCAGCAGCTCACCAAGCGCTACGGCCCCTTCACGGCGGTCGACGGCGTGAGCTTCAACGTGGGGAAGGGCCAGATCCTGGGCTTCCTGGGGCCGAACGGCGCCGGCAAGACCACGACCATGCGCATCCTCACCGGCTACATGCCGCCGAGTGAAGGCCGGGCTCGCGTGGCCGGTTTCGATCTCCAGGATCAGCCCGTCGAGGCCAAGCGGCGCATCGGCTACCTGCCCGAGACGCCGCCGCTGTACCCCGACATGACCGTGCGCGAATACCTGCGCTTCGTCGCCCGCATCAAGGGCGTGCCGGCCAAGGAACAGGCCGACCGGGTCCAGCGCGTGATGACGCGCGCCCACGTCGCCGACATGGCCAACCGGCACTGCGGCAAACTGTCGAAGGGCTACAAGCAACGCGTCGGCCTCGCCCAGGCGCTGATCCACAACCCCGACGTCCTGGTCCTGGACGAGCCCACCGCCGGCCTCGATCCGAAGCAGATCATCGAGACCCGCGACCTCATCCGCAGCCTCGGCGGCGATCACACGATCGTGCTCAGCACCCACATCCTGCCCGAGGTCGCCCAGACCTGCCACCGCGTCGTCATCATCAACAAGGGCCGCGTCGTCGCCGAGGACTCGCCCGAGAACCTGACGGCACGGCTGCAGGGCGCCGCGTCGGTGTACGTGGAGGTCGACGCGCAGGGCGCCGACCCGGAACCGGTCCTGGCCGCGGTCGACGGCGTCACCGCGGTGTCGGTCGCGGCGCGGCACGGTGCGACGACGGCGTTCGAGGTGCAGAGCGACAGGAACCTCGACGTGCGGCGCGGTCTGGCGGCGGCGGTCGTCGGCGCCGGCTTCGGCCTCGTCGAACTGCGGCCGATGCGCATGAGCCTCGAGGAGATCTTCCTGCAGCTGACGACCAGCGACGTCCCCTCGGACGAAGCCGTCCCGACCGAGACACGCGAGGAGGTGGCCAGTGAGTAACACCCTCGCCATCGCCCGGCGCGAGTTGCACAGCTACTTCGCGTCACCGATCGCCTACATCATGATCGGCCTGTTCGCCCTGCTGTTCGGCTGGATGTTCTTCAGCTTCCTCAGCTTCTTCAGCGAGCAGTCGCTGCGGATGTCGCAGTTCGGCATGGGCGGCCCGCAGACGCTCAACGTGAACGAGATGCTGGTGCGGCCGCTGCTGCTGCAGGCCGGCATCATCATCCTGATCTTCGTGCCGACGCTGACGATGCGGACGTTCGCCGAGGAGAAGCGCACCGGCACCATCGAACTGCTCCTCACCTCGCCGCTCACCGACTGGGAGATCGTCATCGGCAAGTTCCTCGGCGCGTTCGGCCTGTACGCGCTGATGCTGCTCCTGAGCGCGCTCAACCTGATCTGGCTGTTCGCGTATGGCGAGCCGGAACTGGTCCCGATCCTCACGGGATACCTCGGACTGATGCTGCTCGGCGCCGGCTTCATCGCAATCGGCCTGTTCCTGTCGAACCTCACGCGCAACCAGATCGTTGCCGGACTGCTCACCTACGCGGTGCTGCTGATGCTGCTGCTGGTCGCCTGGGTCGGCGAAGGGGCCGGACCGATCGGCCGCGCCGTGGTCTCGGCCCTGTCGATGTTCAGTCACTTCGAGGACTTCTCGAAGGGCATCGTCGACACCACGCACGTCATCTACTACCTGAGCGTGATCACGTTCGGGCTGTTCCTCACCGCACGGTCGGTCGACGCCGACCGGTGGCGCGGGTAACCGTCCGCTCGCCAGGGCTGCGGCGCGCAAAGGGGATACACCGGAAGATGTCTCGATTCGTCAACGTTCTCGGATGGCTCGGTACGGCGCTGGTCGTCGCGGCCGTGGCCACGCGTTTCGTTCGTCCCGAACTGCAAACGGTCTGGCAGCGGCTGGCCATCGCCGGCCTGGTCGTCGTGCTGCTCTACCTCGCGATGCAGTGGCGCGAGTTCGCCGCGATGTGGTCGCGGCGCGGCACCCGGGCCGGCACCCTCGCCTCGGCGAGCGTCCTGCTCCTGCTCGCGATCCTCGTCGGCATCAACTACGTCGCGACCCGCAAGCACAAGCGCTGGGACTTCACCGAAGGCGGCCAGTTCACGCTGTCGGACCAGAGCCGCAAGGTGCTCGCGAGCCTGAAGGCGCCGGTCAACGTCAAGGTCTTCGCCCGCGACACCGAGTTCCCCCGCTTCCGCGATCGCCTCGACGGGTACACGTACGTGTCGCCGCAGGTGAAGGTCGAGTACATCGACCCGGACAAGCAGCCGGCGGTGGCGCGGCAGTGGGAGGTGCAGCAGTACGGCACCATCGCGGTCGAGCACGCCGGCCGCATCGAGCGCATCACCACCGACGCCGAGCAGGACATCACCAACGCCATCGTGAAGGCGGTGGAGGGCCGGCAGCTGAAGGTCTACTTCACGCAGGGACATGGCGAGCGCGACACGACGAGCGCCGACCAGCGCAACGGCTACAACGCCATCGCCGCGGCCCTGCAGCGCGACAACCTCGCCGTGGACAAGGTGGTGCTGGCGCAGACGCAGTCGGTGCCGGCCGACGCGGCGGTGCTGGTCGTGGCCGGGCCGAAGACGGATTTCCTCGGGCCGGAGCTGGACATGGTGCGGACGTATCTCGACAAGGGCGGCAAGCTGCTGCTCCTGCTCGATCCGCCCGATGGCGCCGACGCCGCGCCGCTCTCCGGCCTCATCGACCTGGCGCGCGCCTGGGGCGTCGACGTCGGCACCAACGTCGTCGTCGACGTCAGCAGCGTCGGGCAGATGCTCGGGGCGGGGCCGTCGATGCCGGTGGTTGCGACCTACCCGGATCATCCCATCACGGAGAACTTCGGGCTGATCACCGCGTTTCCACTGGCGCGCTCGGTGACGCCGGTCGAGGGCGGCAGCAACGGGCGGACGGCGCAGCCGATTGCGACGACGAGCGCGCAGTCGTGGGCCGAGACCGACCTGAAGGCCGTGTTTGCCGGTACGCCGGTGGCCCGTGAGGAAGGCGGCGGCGACAAGGCCGGGCCGATCACGCTGGCGGCAGCCGTGGGGGTGGACGCCCCCGACGCGCCGGCGCCGGCAACACCGCCACCCACACCGGGCCAGCCCGCCGCCGAGACGCCGCCGCGGCCGCAGACGCGCGTCGTGGTGTTCGGCGACTCCGACTTCGCCGCCAACGGCGTGCTCGGCACGCAGGGCAACCGCGACCTGTTCCTGAACGCCCTCAACTGGGCGGCGCAGCAGGAGAACCTGATCGCGATCCGGCCCAAGCAGGCTGGCGATCGACGCGTGACGATGACCGAGGACCAGCAGCGGCGCGTGCTCTACCTGTCGGTGATCGGCCTGCCGCTCGCCGTCGCGGCATTCGGCATCTGGACGTGGCAGCGGAGGCGCGGATGAAGCGCGGCCGCTCCACACTGATCCTGCTCGTGCTCGCCGCCGCCCTCGGCGGCTACATCTGGTTCGTCGAGCGCGAGAGCCCGACCTCCGACGACGAACCGAAGGCCGAGCGCGTGTTCGCCGGCCTCGAGCAGGACGCCATCGAGTCGCTGACGCTGCAGTCAGGCACCGGCGAGGTGACCTCGCTGAAGAAGAGCGGCGCGGGCTGGACGATCACGGCGCCGATCGACGTGCCGGCCGATGCCAGCGAGGTGTCCGGCGTGACGAGCAACCTCGCCACGCTCGACATCACGCGAGTGGTCGATGAGAAGCCGGCGTCGCTGCAGGCGTTCGGCCTCGAGACGCCGCGCCTGAAGGTGACATTCGCGTCGAAGGGCACGACCCGCACGCTGCTCATCGGCGAGAAGACGGCAACGGGCGGCGACGTCTACGCGAAGCTCGGCGACGCGCCACGCGTGTTCCTGATGCCGGGCTGGCTCGAGCAGAGTTTCGATCGCACGACGTTCCAGCTGCGCAACAAGGCCATCGTCACCGTCGACCGCGATGCCATCGACCGCGTGGCGATCCGGGGCGCCCCCGTCCCTATTGAAGGGCGCCGGGCCGGCGGCGGGGGGCGCGTGGGGCGCCCGCGGGCGCCCCGGCCCCCCCGCGCCGAGGTCGGCACGCTGCTGACGCGCATCAGTTCGGGACAGATGCAGGCGATCGTCGCCGAGCAGCCGGCCACGCTCGACACCTACGGCCTGCAGCCGGCCCGCACGACCGTGACGGCGACCGGCGGCGGCCAGACGCTGGCGCAGCTCCTTGTCGGCGGTCCGAGCGGCGAGGCGGTCCACATGAAGGACGCGGCGCGGCCGATGGTGTTCACCGTGGAGAAGGCGCTCGCCGACGACCTGCAGCGCGGCGCCGACGCCTACCGGTCGAAGGACGTCTTCGCGTTCCGCCCGTTCAATCTCTCGCGCCTGGTCGTCACGCGCGGGACGACCGCACGGACGTTCGAGAAGAAGAAGACCAGCGACGCCAAGGACGCGACCGAGACCTGGACGCAGACGTCGCCAGCCGATGCCAGCGTGAAGGCGTCGGCGATCGAGGACATCGCCAGCCGCCTGAGCACGCTCCGCGTCGAGAGCTGGACGCAGGCGCCGGCCGGGGCGACGCCGGTGATGACCGTGCAGGCGCAGTTCGACGGCACGACGCAGGAGCGCGTGCAGATCGTGCAGGCGGGCGATCAGATGCTCGCGATTCGCGACGGCGAGCCGGGCGCGGCGCAGCTGACCGCCGCGGCGGTCACCGACGTGATCGGGCTGCTCGACGCTCCCGCGGAGCCAGCCGCGGCGCCCGCAGGGACGCCGGCCGCCTCACCCACCGGGACGCCGGCGACGCCAGGCGGCAAGCAGTGACACAGGGGCACGGCCGCACGTCTGCCGCGGCCGTGCTCGCGTTCGCTCTCTCGACCGGCTGCGCCGCGCGACCGGCGCGTCCCGCCGACTCCCCCGTACCCTCCCCCACAGCGGCATCGAGCGCCCTCACGGCGCCCACTCAGGCCGACCTCGCGCTCGGCCGCGCGTTCGACGATCGCTTCGCGGCCGCGGAGGCCACCGCGCTCTGGAGCGTCAGGCTCGAACGGGCCGGATCGCGTACCGTGCTGGCGAGCCGCAACGCCGACCGCCTCGTGCTGCCCGCCTCGAACATGAAGATCGCGACGCTCGCGGCAGCGGCCGTCCGGCTCGGATGGGACTATCGCTTCACGACCACGGTGCATCTTCGCGGCGTGCGCCGCGAGCACGTGCTCACGGGCGACGTCGTCGTGGTCGGCGGCGCCGATCCCACGATCGGCCGCGGCACCGATCCGCTGGCCACGTTCCGCGAGTGGGCGCGCGCGTTGCGCGCTGCCGGCGTGCAGCGCGTCGACGGCGACCTGGTGGGCGACCCGACGCGATTCGGAGACGCGTGGCTCGGCGATACCTGGAGCTGGGACGACCTCACCTACGGTTACGCGGCGCCGTACTCCGGCCTGACCTTCACCGAGAACGCGGTTCGCGTGCGCGTGACGCCGGCCACGGCACCGGAGCGCCCGGCCATCGTCACGCTGGCGACGATGGCGTCCGGACTCGAGGTGCGCAATCGGGTCGTGACCACCGATGCGTCACATCCGGCGTCGGTGTCGATCGCGCGCGCACTGACGGTGCCGATGCTCGAGGTGACGGGGACGATGCCGATCGGGGGCGCCGCTGTCGAACGCACGGTGGCCGTCGCCGACCCGGCCCGCTATTTCCTCGGCGCGCTGCGTGCCGTGCTCGCCGAGGAGGGCGTCGAGATCCGCGGTCGGACGATCGTCGCGCGCGTCGAGGCCGCCACCTTGCGGGAGCCGGTGGTCGTGCACCACTCCGCGCCGCTGTCCGAGGTGGCGCAGCGGTTCATGAAGGCGAGCCAGAACCTGTACGGCGAGGTGCTGCTGCGCGTGATGGCCACGGCCGACGACGACGAGGCGACGCCCGATGAGGCACGGACGGCGTTGCACGAGACGCTTGCCGCGCTTGGCGTACCCGCGGGCACCGTGCAGGGCATGGATGGATCCGGGCTGTCGCGGCGCGATTTCATGACGGCCACCGCCGTCGCCACGCTGTTGCAGGCGATGGCGCAGCCGCCGCATCGGGAGGCGTTCCGCGCCACGCTGCCCATCGCCGGCCAGGACGGCACGATCGCGACGCGCTTCCGCGCCAGCCCCTGCCGCGCGCGGGTGCTCGCCAAGACCGGCACGCTCGCGCACGCCCGCGCGCTGTCGGGGTACATCACCTCGGCTTCTGGTGGCGAATACGTGTTCTCGGTGATCGCGAACAACTTCCTGGTGCCGACGCGCGACATCGACGCGATCGTCGAGGGCGCGCTGTCAGCGGTCTGCGCGTCGTAGCCGCGTCCAGCCATCGGGCAGCTCTGCGAACCGCCGCTGCCTACCTGGCGCCGTGACGACGCAACGCCGCCTGCACGTCCCCATTGCCTTCGGCCATCTGCACGAGCGACAGGCCTTCGACGTTGCCAACGGCATGCGCGTCGGCGCCGGCAGCCACGAGCCGGTCGATGACCGCCGGATAGTCCGCACCAGAGGCCCGGCGATGGACCGAGCCGAAGGCGGCCCAGCCGAGCGGCGGACTCTTGTGAGTCGGATCCACTCCGTCGAGCGGCGCGCCGCCGCGCGCCAGCAGCTGGTCGACCATCGCGACGCTGCCCACCCAGCATGCCGCGTGCAGGGCGGTGCCGCCGTCGACGCCGGGCGCCGCGGGATCGAAGCCCAGTCGCAGCATCAGCGCTGCCGCATCGTAGCGCTCGTGGAAGATCGCGTGGGCGAGACGGCCGTGTTCCTGCGGGCCGAGCGAGGCGAGTAGCGCCGGGTGCTCGTCCAGCAGCGCGCGGGCTCCCGGCTCGTCGCCCGCCAGCAGCGCGTTGAACAGACGCACGCGGGTCGGGCTACCCTCGTCGAGGATCGTGGCGACATCCGTATGGCCGGCCCGCGTGGCGACGGCGTGCGGCGAGAGGCCGAAGCCCAGCGTCCAGCAGTAGATGTTGAACGGCGGCACGGCCGCGTAGCCGGGCTCGTTCACGCGGGCCGACACGCAGGACGGATCGTCGTGTACGAGGCGCCGCACGAGATCGATGTCGCCGAGATGCGCGGCCATGAAGATGTCCGGCGTCGCCCCACGCGCCAACAGGTGGCGGCAGACCTCGGGCCGGTCGACCAACGCGTACTGGGCAGGAGTCGAGTGATGATCGATGCACCGCGCGTCGATCTCGGCGCCGCGTCCTATCAACAATTCGGCGATGGCGACGCTTGCGGCCTGGTGCAGCGGCTGCTGGCCGTCGCCGCCACGCGCATGGACCAGCGACGCGTCCGCGTCGAGCAGCTCCCGGAGCCGGTCGATCCAGCCGAGACGCGCGGCGACGTTGGGCGTGAGCGTCGCTCCGTGCGCGAGGAGGAAACGCGCCGTCTCCTCGGTGGCGTTGTCGAGCACCGTGTACGGGCCGTTCTGCCAGGCGCTCTTCAGGTTCACGTCGGCCCCGGCCGCGATCAGCACCGCGAGCAGTGCCGCGTCGCCAGCCGCCACGTGCAGGGCGCGCTGGCCGAAGTCGAACAGCGGATCGTTCACGATCGCGCGCACGTGCGGCAATTCGAGCAGCCGCCGGGCGGCCGCCGCGTCACGGGCGCACACCGCCCGCATGAATTCCTCGACATCCGCTTGGTGGGCGCCGTCCTTGCGCTCCTGCTCGGGATCGATCGGTCCGGACGACGGCGTGGGAGTGGACATCGACGTTCTCCTTCAAGGAGCGCCCGCGAGCAGAGTCGTCCGGGTCGCAAGACTGCCGTCAGATCTTCCGAAGCCGCGCGCGGATCTCGTCCAGCGTGGCACCGACGCCGCCGGCCTGCGCGAGGTCGGGGCGACCACCACCCTTGCCGCCGTGCGCGGTGCACACCTGCTTGACGATCGCGCCGGCATCGACATCGGTGCGGTCGGCACTGCGCGCGACGACCAGCGCGTGCGGCGACGAACCACCCAGCAGTGCCACGACGCGGCCGGGCACGCCGACGAGCCGCAAGGCCGCCGCGCGCAGTCCCTGCGCGTCGGCGTCGGGCAGGTGCGCGACCAGAACGCCAGCCGCGTCGACGTCGGCCGCCAGCGCGTCGGCCTGAAGCGCGGTGAGCCGCTCGATCAGTTCGCGCCCGCGCCGCTGTTCGTCACGCACGGTATCGCGGAGGCGATCCACCGCCGACGGCACGTCGCGCGCGCCGACCGACAGCGCCTGCGCCACATCGTCGACAGCGCTGCGCAGCTCCCTGTAGCTCGCCAGCGCGCGGGCTCCGCAGAGGAACGTCACGCGCGTGCCGCCGCGGACTCGCTCGATACCGCGCACGACGATGACGCCGACCTGCCCGGTACGCCGCACGTGGGTGCCGCCGCAGGCCGAGAGATCGTGGCCGGCGATGTCGATGAGGCGCAGGCGGTCGGTGCGGCCGCTCACCTTGCGCAGCCGCGGTTCGTTCGCGAGCTCGGTGGCATCGCCGTAGCGAATCGTCACGTCGCGGTCGTCCCAGACGACCGCATTGGCGTGGTCCTCGACGCGACGGCACTCGTCGTCGGTCACCTCGCGGTGCAGGTCGAGCGTGCAGGCATCGAGTCCGAGATGCACGCTTTCGGTGCGTGCGTCCAACAGCGCGTCGAACGAGGCCGACAGGATGTGCTGCCCCGAATGCTGCTGGCGAAAGTCGGCGCGCCGCGACGCATCGATCTCGCCGCGCACGGCGGCGCCGACAGCCAGCGGGCGCGGCAGATGATGCCAGACCACATCGTCGTCGCTCTCGACAGCGATGACCGCGATGGTGTCGCCGGCCGTCCGCAGGACGCCGAGATCGTGCGGCTGGCCACCGGAGGTCGGGTAGAACGCGGAGCGATCGCAGGCGACGCGAAAGCCGGCATCCTGCGGCTCGCAGGCGACGACGGTTGCGTCGAAGGCGA
>CBIHOS010000150.1:0-12917 GCA_966211945.1 uncultured bacterium | reverse complement strand
CGTGCCGGTCGAGATGACCCGCCCCAGCCTCAAGCCGTAGAAACAACGCCGAACGCCGAACGCCGAACGTCGAACGTCGAACGCCGAACGGGTATCGGGTAGCGGGCCGCACGTCAGGGGGAACGGTCTGGCGATGGGCCCGGCGCTTCGTAGCCGCCCGACTCTTCTGACGTCCCGGGGTCGGCCTACAGCCTCAGGCAGGCTGCAGGCTATAGGCTACAGGCTGCTCGACCATCGTCATGGTCCGGCGGTGGCCGTGAGATCACGGGAGACGTGGCAGTCCTACGCGTCTTCGTACGCCTCGGCGAAGGCACGGCGCTGCTCGCGCGAGCCGAGCAGCACCAGTTCCGAGTCCCGGACCAGGGTGGTCGCGCCGTCGATCTGCGTGACCTGCCCGTCCGGGCCTTCCACGCCGATCACGCTCATGCCGGTCTTCGATCCGATGCCGCTCTCCAGGAGCGTGCGTCCACCCAGCGACGATGGCACCGGAATCGTGAAGAGTTCGACACCTTCGCCCAGCAGCACCGGTTCGTGGCCGCGGACGAGCGCGATCACCGCTTCGACGCCGAGCGTCGTGTAGCTCAGCGCGAAGTCGGCGCCGGCGCGGTGGATGGCCTCGACGTTGCGCTCGTGAGTGACGCGGCTGACGATCCGCAGCGCCGGATTGAGCCGGCGGCAGTACACCGCCAGGTAGATGTTCATCGCATCGTCGTTGGTCGTGAGGAGCACCGACGGCGACTGGTGGATGCCGGCCTTCTCGAGCACATCGCGGTCGGCCGCCTCGCCGGCGAAGCGCGCGTCGGTGAACGGCACCAGCGTGGCCAGCGCCGCGGCCGATCTGTCGATCGCGTGCACTGTCAGTTCCTTGCGCTGCAGCGCGCGGGCCGCGGCCTGGCCGACCTTGCCGGCGCCGATGACGATCACCGGTCCATATGCCGGCCGCTCGGACCGGAGAAGCGCGTTGAGCCGGGCGACCTGGCCAGCGTGTCCGGCCACCACGAGCACCGCGTCGCGGTCGATCGCCGTCGTCGGGTAGGCCGGCTGCAGCTTGCCCCGGGCCCACAGGCCGAGCAGGTTCAGTCCGGTCTGCTGCCGCAAGCCGGTCTCGACGACGCGCTGGCCGACAAACGGCGTGTCGCGGGCCGGCACCTCGGCGATCTCGAGGTTGCGGAGGCGGCCGATGACGTGCGCCTCGACGCGGCCGGCGTGCACCCGGCTGGCCAGGTACTCGCCCAGTTGCAGCTTCAGCGGCAGCACGGTCGTGGCGCCACTGAGTTGCAGCACGTCGATGGCGTCCTCGTCTTCCGCGACGGCGACGATCGGCACGGTGGGCGTCACCTCGCGCACGGTCAGCGTCACGTTGGTGTTGGTGGTGTCCTCGGCGTTGGCGAGCACCAGACGGGCGCGCCCGACGCCGGCCCGCTCGTAGGTGATCCGACTGTCGGCCTGTCCGACCAGCACGGCCAGCTGATCGTCGAAGGCGCGCGCGGCGCGGTCGGGGTCCGGTTCGATGATGACGTACGGCACGCCTTCCTCGGCGAGGCGGCCGACGAGCCCGAGTGCGATCGCGTCGCGCTCGGCGATGATCACGTGGCCGCGCATGTCGTCGGGCACGTCGCGGGGCACCCGCAGGCGCACGCGGGCCTCGAGCCACGGCGCGTAGAACAGCCGGATGAACTGGAACGGCAGCACGACCAGGAGGAACACGACGCCGGAGAGCAGCACCACCATGCTGAACAGCCGGCCGGTGTCACTGGTGAAGGTGATGTCGCCGAAGCCGAGCGTGCTCATCACCACGAGCGTCCAGTAGAAGCCGGTGATCCACGAATGGCGTTCGCCCTCGGCAAACAGCTTGATCACGTGGAAGATCACGGCATAGGCCGAGATCAGGCCGGCGAGGAACACCAGGTAGCCGACGAGCGCGCGCAGGTTCGTGCGCGCTTCGCGCTCGGTGGTGAAGTACGCCAGCTGGCTGACCAGGAACTTCATCGCGGTGGGTGGATGCTACAGTGACGGCGTTTCGCCTACAATCCAGCCGTCCCTTCACTCCGGAGAGCGAGTCCGCCGCCATGCACCGACGTGAGTTCCTTCAGCAGACGACCGCCGCCGCGGCCCTGTTCGGCCTGCCCGGCGCCGCTGCCGCGCACGCGGCTCAGGCCCCCGCCGCCCCCCGCGCCGCCGCCGGCGCGACCCGTACGTTCAAGCTGAAGTACGCCCCGCACTTCGGGATGTTCGAGAATTCCGCCGGCAAGGACCTGGTCGACCAGTTGAAGTTCATGGCCGACAACGGGTTCACCGCGCTCGAAGACAACGGGATGATGAACCGCACGCCGGAGGTGCAGGCGCAGCTCGGCGAGGCGATGGCGAAGTTGAAGATCGAGATGGGCGTCTTCGTCATCCAGACCGGCGGCAACAACAGCGACCGCTTCACGACCGGCAAGCCGGAGAACCGCGGCGCGTTCGTGAAGGCCTGCGAGGCGGCCGTCGAGGTGGCCAGACGCTGCAACGCGAAGTGGATGACGGTGGTGCCGGGCGGCTTCGAGCGCCGCCTGCCGATCGGCATCCAGCACGGACACGTGATCGACACGCTGCGGGGCGGCGCCGACGTGCTCGCCAAGCAGAACCTCGTGATGGTTCTCGAGCCGCTCAGCGACAACCCCGATCAGTTCCTGCGCACGTCGGACCAGACGTACATGATCTGCCGCGCCGTCGACTCGCCAGCCTGCAAGATCCTGTTCGACATGTACCACATGCAGCGCAACGAGGGGCACATCATCCCTCACATCGACCATGCGTGGTCCGAGATCGGCTACTTCCAGATCGGCGACAACCCCGGTCGCAAGGAGCCGACGACCGGTGAGGTCAACTACAAGAACATCTTCAAGCACGTGCACGCGAAGATGCAGGCCGACAAGCGCGACTTCATCTTCGGCATGGAGCACGGCAACGCGTTCCCCGGCAAGGAAGGCGAGCAGAAGCTGATCGACGCGTACGTGTACTCCGACGCGTTCTGATGACGACCGTGCCGGCAGGCCTCGCACCTGCGCCCGCCGTCACGCCAGCCGCGCCGGCACGAGCACGGGTCGACGAACTCGACGTGCTGCGCGGCGCGGCCATCCTCGGCATCCTCCTGTACAACGTCGCCGACTTCACCGGCTACGAGTTCATCGGGCCGGCGGAGCGGCAGGCGCTGCCATTCTCGGGCCTCGACTCGGCTGCCGCCTTCGTTCGCGAGTGGCTCGTGCAGGGCAAGTTCTACTCGTTGTTCTCGCTGCTGTTCGGCGTCGGCATCGCCCTGCAACTCGGCGCCGATGCAACGCCCGAGGCCACGCGCCGGGTGCGCCGTCGTCTCGTCGTCCTGCTCGCGATTGGCACGGCGCACGGCCTGCTGCTCTGGTTCGGCGACATCCTGCAGGCCTATGCGCTGCTCGGATTCGGCCTCCTGTGGTTCCGGACGACGACGTCCGAGCACCTCCGGCGATGGGCGGTCGCGCTGCTCGCCGCACCGGTGGCGCTCTATGGCGCCATGCTTCTGGTGGTTGTGGCCATCGGTGCTGGCGACGGTTCGCCCGCGGGCCAGGACGGCCTGCCGGCGCCCCTGGCGGCAGCGCTCGCGGCCTTCGAACACGGTTCGTACCGCGAGGTGGTCGCGGGCAACCTCGCCTTCACGGTGGCGGGATGGCTGCGGCGCCTCGTCATCATGTCGCTGCCCCGCATCTTCGGGATGTTCGTGCTCGGCCTGTGGGTGGTGCGCAGCGGGTGGCTCGCGCGCATCCACACGGGTACGCCGGCAGCCAACGACGCCCTGTCGCGCACCTGGCGCATCGGCCTCGCCGTTGGCCTGCCGCTCGCGGCCGCGGGCGCCTGGCTGGGAGACTCGGGGGCACCGCGACTGCCGACGCCGCTCGGGTGGCTCGAGATGACGGTCGAGACGCTCGGGACGCCGGCGCTGGCGCTGGCCTACGCGGCCGGGCTCGTGCGCTTGCACCGGGCGGCGCCCTGGCTCGCCGCCCGGTTCGCCGCGGTCGGCCGGATGGCCCTGACCAGCTATCTCACGCACAGCGTCGTCGGCATCGCCCTCGGCTATGGCATCGGCCTCGGCCTGTGGGGAAGGGTGGCGCTCGTGCCCTCGTTGCTGGCGGCCACGGTCTTCTACGTGTGCCAGGCCTGGGCCAGTGCGTGGTGGTTGCGTCACGCCGCGTTCGGACCGGCCGAATGGGTATGGCGGCAGGCGACCTACGGCCGCCGCCTGGCGCTCTTCCGATAGACAGGACACACCAGGGCCGACGCTCGAGCCGGCCGGCGGCTGACTAGGCGCGCGCCGCCGCCTTGCCGTACGGTAAGACATGGGCGACGCATGGCAGCAGCACCTGCTGACGAGCGACAGCCAGATCCGGGAGCTGCTCGACACCATCCGCACCGTGGCGGTGCTCGGGGCGCGCCCGGCGTCGATGTCGCACAAGGCGGCGTTCTACGTGCCGCAGGCGCTGCAGCAGATGGGACTCGCCATCCGACCGGTCGTGGTGCACGAGCATCAGGACCATCAGATTCTCGGTGAGCCGGTTCATCGCCGGCTTGCCGACGTGCCCGGTCCGATCGATCTGGTCGACGTGTTCCGGCGGCCGCAGGACCTGCCGCCGCACCTCGACGACATCCTCGCGTCGCGGCCCGGGGCCGTGTGGCTGCAGTCGGGGATTCGCCACGACGCATTCGCCGAGCGCCTCGCGCGCGAGGGGATTCAGGTGGTGCAGGACCGCTGCCTGATGGTCGAGTACCGCGTGCGCGAGCGGTGACAGAGCGAGTCGGAACAGGTCGAACCGGGCGCGGTTCAGCCGCATCGGGGGCCGACGATGGCCGTCCGGATGAAGGCTTGCCTGCCCGGGACCGACCGTGTATAGTGACCAAGCGCGACACGCGGCCCGGGAGGGCCCGTGATGGTCCAAGGTTGTAGAGGCCTGGGAAGTTCGCCAGGCCTTTTCCATTGAGTGCCCGCAATCGTCGAGCGCAGCGATTGCCCCCGTCGTGGGGGAGTATGCACGACAGCACAATCAGTAGTCGGTCGGTCCGTGTGGCATGGCGGTGCTCCGATTACCGAACGAGGAGTTCGACATGCGTACATCCGGTACCGTCAAGTGGTTCAACGAGAGCAAGGGCTTCGGCTTCATCACGCCTGAGGGCGGCCAGAAGGACTGCTTCGTCCACCACAGCGCCATCGCCGGCACGGGTTTCAAGACCCTGGTCGAAGGCGAGCGCGTGGAGTTCGACATCGTCCAGGGCGCCAAGGGACCGGCGGCCGAGAACGTGGTCCGTCAGGGCCGCTAAGCTCTCGAGAGACGAAGTACCAGCGGCCGGATCGCGAAAGCGGTCCGGCCGTTTGTCGTTCTGGGATCTCCAGGTAGGCCGGCTGCCTGCGCAGCGAAGCCGCCAGGCGAAGGTGGGTCCCAGCCCGGCCGAGAACGGACCGACCCGACCGACGTCGGCGTTCCGAGTGGCCGCGTTGGGACAACGGCCCTACCGGCGTTCCCTGTATCCGGTCCCCGGAGTAATATGCGCGCACACCCCATGCGCGCCCTGGCCCTTTCTGCCCTGCTCCTCGGAGCGGCTGCCGTTGCGGCTGTCGCTTCACGCCCTTCCACCGAACAAGCGGGCGCACGCGCGGCGGCACCGGCCAGCAGCACGGCGGCGGCACAGGCCTTCGCGGCCGGCGTGACCGGCCCGGCAAAGGAGAAGGCGCTGCTGCCGTTCGACCACGAGGCGCGGACGCAGATGAACTACGTGCCGATGGTGCGCGCCGGCGTGCCGCTCGACGAACTGGGCGAGCCGCAGAAGCAGCAAGCCCTTTCGTTGCTGCACGCGGGGCTCAGCGACTCGGGGTTCGCCACGGCCCGGACGATCATCGCCCACGAGGACATCCTGCGCGAGATCGAGAAGGGCCAGGGCGTCAAGAACTACATGCGACGCCAGCCGGGGCTGTACTACACCGCCGTCTTCGGCACACCCGCCGCCGATACGCCGTGGGGCTGGCGCTTCGAAGGCCATCACCTGTCGGTCAACGTGACCCACACCGGCAAGGACGGCGACGTCGTTGCACCGCTCTTCTTCGGTTCCAATCCGGCCAAGGTGCTCACCGGGCCGCAGGCCGGGCTCCGCATCCTGGCAGCGGAAGAGGACGACGCGCGCGCGTTGATCGAGACGTTCACCGCCGAGCAGAAGACCACGGCGATCATCGCGCCCGAGACGACCAACGACATCGTCTCGACGAACAAGCCGCAGGTGGCGCCGATGGCGTTCGAGGGTGTGGCGGCCGGCTCGCTGACCGCGGCGCAGAAGACGCAGCTGCGCAAGTTGATCGACGTCTACGCCAACCGCGTGCCCGCTGCGCAGCGCGCGTCGCAGCTGGCACGGATGGAGAAGGCCGGCTTCGACAAGCTGCACTTCGCCTGGGCCGGCAGCCTCGAGCGCGGCAAGAAGCACTACTACCGCATCCACGGCCCGACGATGCTGATCGAGTACGACAACAGCCAGAACGACGCCAACCACATCCACTCGGTGTGGCGCGACTTCGAGTACGACTGGGGCGGCGACGCGCTCCGCAAGCACCTCGCAGCGGTCAGGCATTAGAGGACGCTGGCAGGGCGCGTTCCCCGAACGCGCCTGTCTCCCTCCTACCACATCGCCTGTTGCTGCCAGGGCCGCTCGGGGAGCGGCCCCTACCCTTTCGTCCGTCCCCGATCTCCATGATTGATTTACGCTCGGACACCGTGACGCGTCCGACGGCCGGGATGCGTGCGGCCATCGCCGCGGCGCCGGTCGGCGACGACCAGTTCGGCGAAGACCCGTCGGTCAACGCGCTGCAGGAACGAGCGGCAAGGCTGCTCGGCAAGCAGGCCGCGCTGTGGCTGCCCACCGGTACCATGGCCAACCAGGTCGCGCTTCGCACGCTGACCCGGCCTGGCGACGATGTCGTCGTGAGCCGCGAGAGCCACATGGTGTGGCACGAAGCGGGAGGCGGCGCCGCCAATGCCGGCCTGCAGTTCACCGAGATCGGGGCGCGCGGCGTGTTCACGGCCGAGGAATTCCTCGCCGCCCGCAAGCCGCACGGCCACATGCTCTACCCGCCGACGACGGTCGTCGCGGTGGAGAACACCCACAACCGGGCCGGCGGCATCGTGGTGCCGCAGACGATCGTGCAGGAGATCTGCGATGCGGCGCGGGCCACCGGCGTGACCACGGTGCTCGATGGCGCCCGCTTGTGGAATGCAGCGGTGGCCTCCGGTCTGACGGCCGCGTCACTGGCGGCGCCGTTCGACGTGGTGTGGGTCGCGCTCTCGAAGGGACTCGGCGGACCGGCCGGATCGCTGCTGGCCGGCACGCGTGACTTCGTCACCCGCGCCGTGCGCTACCGGCGCATGCTCGGCGGCGCGATGCGTCAGGTGGGCCTGCTGGCGGCGGCCGGAGCGTACGCCATCGAGCACCATGTCGACCGCCTCGCCGACGACCACGCGCACGCCCGGCTGATCGCCGAGCGGGTGGCGCAGCTGCCTGGCGTGCGCCTCGACCTGGCGACCGTCCAGACCAACATCGTCGTCTTTCATCTGGAGCCCGACGCGCCAGATGCAGCGACCGTCGTGGCGCGGGCCCGCGAGCGCGGCCTGCTGCTCATCGCCTTCGGGCCGCGCACGCTGCGCGTGGTCACGCACCTGGACGTCGCGCGCGCCCAGTGCCACGACGCGGCCAACATCCTGGCGGCGTCGTGCGCGCCCGGCGGGTAGGCGCCGCACCGGGACGCCTCGCCCATCGGTTCTGGGTAGGCCCGTTGTCCCAACGCGGCCCTACGATGGGCCGGGCCGGGACAGCCGGCCTTTCCGGTCAAACCGTTGGCGGGTACGTCAGCGTCGGCAGCCCGCGTGCAATGGCATCGCGCTGCGGCTCGAGCCACGGCGGCAGCACCAGCGACTCGCCGAGGTGGGCAGCCTCTTCGTCCACGGAGAAGCCCGGCCCGTCGGTGGCCAGTTCGAACAGCACGCCGCCCGGTTCCTTGAAGTAGACCGACTTGAACCAGAAGCGGTCGATGACCGGCGTCGGCCGCAAGCCGGCGGACTCGACGGCGCTGCGCATGGCGAGTTCGTGCGCGTCGTCGTTCACGCGCCACGCGAGGTGATGGATGCTGCCCGTTCCCCAGGCGCCGCGGCGCTCGTCCGGCGTCTCGCGGACGTCGAAGACGCGGCCCGGACCGCCCTCGCCGAGGATGAAGCGCGTCCAGCCGTGCTCGGCGCCCTGCTGCGTGAAGCCGAGCGTGTTGGTCAGGAACCACGCCGTGGCCGCGAGGTCGCGCTCCCAGGCCCGGGCGCCGTGCAGTCCGCGCACCTGGCGCTCGACCGGGACGGGGCTGCCGTCCCACGGTTCGAAGCCGCGCGTCGTCGTCTCGGCCGCCTCGACGAGCGCCACCTGCAGTCCGTGCGGATCCACGAGCGGCAGCACGCGATCGCCGAAGCGCGTCTCGACGGCGCCGGTCTTCACGCCGTACTTCGCAAGGCGTTCGCCCCAGAAGTCCAGCGAGCCGGTGGGCACGGTGAGCTGCACCTCGGTGCTGAGCCCGTGGCCCTGCCTCGACGGCGCCATGTGCGCCCACGGAAAGAACGTCAGGTCGGTGCCGGGGTGGCCGGCGGCGTCGGCGTAGAAGAGGTGGTAGGTGCTCGGGTCGTCCTGGTTGACGCTCTTCTTCACGAGCCGCAGGCCGAGAATCCCGGCGTAGAAGTCGAGGTTCTGCTGGGCGGGGCCCGCGATGGCGGTGACGTGGTGCAAGCCGGTGATGCTCATGGGTCCTGGCTGCGGCAACCGCCCGGAGTCGGGCGGCGGGTCCCGGCGACCGCGTCGAACGCGCCCGCGCCGGTGACCGTGGCCGCAGCCACAATATACGGAAGTAACTACGAAAAATCAAGTAGCTATGGAATTGCGCGAACGCCTCTGCTAGGCTGACGTCGTGGCCCGAGTCCGAACCCCTGCCGCCGATCCGTTCTGCCCCGTCTACGACGCCATCGCGGTGTTGCAGGGCAAGTGGACGCTGCAGATCGTCCACGCGCTGATGGAAGGGCCGCTCGGCTTCAACGAGCTGGCAAGGGCGATCGGTGGCTGCAATCCGTCGACGCTCGCGCAGCGGCTCGACACGCTGGTCCGGCTCGACCTGGTGGCCCGCACCGTCGAAGCCTCGTCGCCGCCGCGCACGCTCTACACGCTCACGGCGGCCGGCAGGGCGCTCCAGCCGGTCGTGGCCGCGATGGAACAGTGGGGCCGGCGCCACCTCCGGAAGGATCGCGTCCAGGCGGTCCGCCGCGCCCAACGCGCCGCCCGCACCGCCAGGTCTGCATGACCCGCCACGCCCGAGATCATCACGACGCGCAACCGGACGACTACGTGATCGTCCGGGCGTCGATCATCGCCTGTATGCCACGACCACGCGCGACGTCGTGCGCTACACACGCCGCCTGGGTCGAGGCCTCGCGGTCCAGCGCCTCGGCGGCCGTTGGCGCCGGCGCCTCGAACCCTGCCCCATACCGGCTGGCACCGCGTATGCTGATGCGACCGTGAAGGGAGGTCCGCGTGCGCTGGAGTCCAGGTGGTGAGCGAAGCAGTAACCTCGAGGACCGGCGCGCTGCCGGCTTGGGCAGGCGTGCGATCCCGATGGGGATCGGCGGGTTCGTCCTGCTCATGATTCTCAGTCTGGTGACCGGGCGGGATTTCATCTCGCCTCTGTTGCAGCAGCAGGCGACGGCGCCGCCGCAGGGCGGCGAGGCCGGGCCGCTGCAGAGCACTCCCGAGGAAGAGGCAAAGGTCGACGTGATCAGCGAGGTGCTGGACGACCTCCAGGCAACCTGGGCCCGCCTGCTGCCCGGCCGCTACCAGGAAGCCCGACTGGTGCTCTTCCGTGGCGCCACCGAATCGGCGTGCGGGCTCGGCGAGAGCGCGATGGGGCCGTTCTACTGTCCCGGCGATCAGCGGGTGTTCCTCGACCTGTCGTTCTTCGCCGAACTCGACCGCCGCTTCGGCGCGCCCGGCGACTTCGCGCAGCAGTACGTGATCGCCCACGAGATCGGCCACCACGTGCAGAACGTGCTCGGCATCGAGCGGCAGGTCCGCTCCCTGCAGCAGCGCGCGCCGCAGCAGGCCAATCAGCTGTCGGTGCTGATGGAACTGCAGGCCGACTGCTTTGCCGGCATCTGGGGCCACTCGACCGCCCAGCGCAACATCATGGAGCCGGGCGATGCCGAAGAGGGACTGCGCGCGGCCGGTGCCATCGGCGACGACGCGCTGCAACAGCAGGCATCGGGTCGCGTGCGCCCGGAGAGCTTCACGCACGGCTCGGCGGCCCAGCGGGTCGAATGGCTGCGTCGAGGCCTGCAGACCGGCAAGGTCGAGGCCTGCGACACGTTCAGTGCGGCTGGCAGTTGATATGCAGGAGGAAGAGATCAAGGCAGCGTCACGTGCCTCTGAAGGAGAACCTCATGCATCGTCACTCGTGCAACCGGATCGCGCGCGCCTTCGCTGGCCTGGCTCTCGGACTCGCACTGGCAGCAACGCCCGTGCTGGCGCAGGGCGAACGCTTCTCGGCGACGGCCAACAACATGTCGGGTGTCGGGCGGCAAGGCGTGATCGGCCCGGTGGACATCACCCTCGAACGGTACTCGACCGAGGACGAGCGCAACCGCTTCCTCGCGGTCCTCACCGAGCGCGGGCCTGACGCGCTGCTCGAGGCGTTCCGGAAGGCGCCGAGCATCGGACGCCTTGGCGCACCCGGTCGCATCGGCTACGAGATCCGCTATGCGGCGGAGCTGCCTGGCGAGGACGGCGGCCGCAGCATCGTCATCGCCACCGACAGGCGCATGTCGTTCCTGGAGGCGGCCAACCGTCCACGCACGGTCGACTACCCGTTCACCGTCGTGCAGATGAACCTGGACAAGGCCGGCAAGGGCGAGGGACGAGCCTCGATCTACGCGAAAATCGAGGTGGACAAGGAGCACAACGCCATCGTGCTCGAAGACTTCGGCATTCAGCCGGTCACGCTCATGAACGTCAAGGCATCGCCGCGCAAGTAGCGACGCGAGCCGCGCGTGCGGTCACGCGCGCTGCCTGGCCAGGCCGGGGGCTGGCGCGCGGACCTGCGGGCAGGCGAGCACGACGGCGCCGAGCAGCACGAGCGCAATCCACAGCGCATCGGCCAGCAGGAGGTGCACCAGCTGCATCCACACTGGCGCGAGCAGCACCACGTTCACGACGCCCGCGATCACCTGCACGACGGCGATTCCCGCGACGGCCCGTGCGAAACGCCGCGCCTGCGGATCCCCACTGGCTGTGGCCAGCCACGGCGCCCCGATCACCAGCAGGGCCGCGGTGGCCACGGCCAGGGCCGGATGGAGCATGCGCAGACGGATGAGCACATGTGAGGCCGGCGACAGGTCGGCCGCCAGGGCCTCGGCCAGCGTTTGCGATGGAAACAGCGTGTCGCCGAGCGCCGCCACGGCACCGCTCACACCAACCAGCACGACCGCGACGAGCAAGCCGCCGACAGCCGCGGCGCGGCCCGGCGACACCGCCGGCGCGATGGGCTCGCCGTCCGAGAGCCACCATGCCGTCAGCGTGAGCCAGGCCACGAGCACGAACGTGTTCGTGAGGTGGACCGCCATGAACAACGCGCGCGCCATGCTCGCGTTGTCGGCGACGAGCTGAAAGAGCACGAGCCCGGCGCCGACCGCCGCCTCGAGCAGCATGAACACCAGGCTCATCACCGCGCCGCGGCGCGCCGGATGGCCCGGCCGCGTGGTCCGCAGCACCCAGACGACCAGCAGGACCACCGACAGCAGCGCCAGTCCGCTCGTGATGCGGTGCGAGTACTCGATGAGCGTTGCCGCCCCGAGACTGCGAGGCACGATGCGGCCGTCGCAGAGCGGCCAGTGATCGCCGCACCCGGCGCCCGAGCCGCTGGCCCGGACGTAGGCGCCCCAGAGGATGACCGCGAGGTTGTAGCCGAGCACGGCCCAGGCAGTGCGGGCAAGAGACAGCACGTCCGGATCCTATCAACGTCGCGGTCGGGTTGCGTGGCCTCGCCCGCCCTGGCTTACACTGGACGTGCCCAACCCGGAAAGACACGACGCCCCATGCTTGCGCGTGCAGTGCTCTGTGTGTCCTGCTTTCTCGTGCTGGGCGCCGCCGGGTCGGAGGGCCGTGTGCCCGCGTCCCGGCGCCCTGCCGAGGCTTCGGTCCCCACCCTCTCGGTCCAGCTCGAACGACACGCGCGAGATCGCCGGCCCGTCCCGCCTCGACGCGTGGAGGCGGTGGCGCAACAGGCCCCCGGCGATGGGCGCGGCGTCGGTGAGCGTCCCGCCAGGCCGTGGTGGGGATGGCGGCTCCTCGGCCGCCTCCATCCCATCGTCGTGCACTTCCCGATTGGCCTGCTGACCACAGCCGCGCTGATCGAAGTGCTGCACGTCCTGCGGCGCCGGCCGTTGCCGTCGGAAGCTGGGACATACTGTCTGGTCATTGGAATCCTGGGTGGACTGGTGTCCGCCTGGTTCGGCACTCTCAACGCCGCGCATCAGTCGATGACTGGCGACGCGGCGCTCGCAGTGGAGAAGCATCGGATGATGGCCTGGACAGCGTTGGTGGCGGCGGTGGCCGCGCTCGGGGCAGGGCAGATCGCGCGCCGGCGGGCGCAGATCCGCACGATGGCGGTCTACCTGGGGCTGGTGGTGGCGACCAGCGCGGTCGTCGGTGCGACCGGCCATCTCGGGGGCGGCCTCGTGTTCGGGGACGATTACCTGACCGGTGTGCTGCCCTGGAACGAAGACGCCGCGCGCGCACGCTCGACTGCGGCCGCGGCGCCGGCCTCGACGCCGCTGACGGCGGCCGGCCTGGCGGCCACG
>CBIHOS010000149.1:0-12954 GCA_966211945.1 uncultured bacterium | reverse complement strand
GGGATAGCGATCGCCTACGAACGCAGGCTGGACAGGCCTATCGCTTCGGGATGGGTGAGTCCCACGCGGCGAAGTCCGCGGGCTTCATGCCCTTGACGAAGCCCTTGAACGCGAACGTCGTCGGATGGTACGGACCGACGAGCGCGATCGGCCCGTCGGGCGAGATGCTCGACTCGAGCCCGGCGCCCCACAGCATCGCGTTCACCATCAACCGCCGGAAGCCGTCGTCGACGATGTCCTCGGATGCGCCATGCGTCGTGGCGAAGGCGCGGCCCTGCTTGCCGGAGTCGGCGGTGTAGGTGCGGTACCAGGCGACGGGCTGGAGCGTCTTGCCGCTGGCCGCGGGCGAATCCGGCGTCATGCCATCGAGGATCTCGCCGCTGGCGAGCACGTGGCTTCCCTCGATGGGGTTGGCCGTGTAGCCGCCCGACTGCACCCAGGCGCGCGTCACGCCGCGCAGAATCGGGTGGCCCGCCTCGCGCGCGTCGAACACGAGGCGTGAGCTCTGCTTGTGATTGGCGCCGTAGTGCGACACCCACGTCTCGCCGAGAATCTGGCGGCCGAAGCCGCCGGCGTACTCCGGCGTGCCCTTCCACGAATACTTGGCGTAGGCGGCACCGGGCCGCTGAATCTGGAACGCGTGCGTGGCGGTGCGCAGGCCGACCACCGCGCCGCCCCGATTGAGATAGTCGACCACGTGCTTCATCTCCGCGTCCGGAAAATCCTTGAAGCGCGTGAAGATGACGAGCAGATCGGCGTTGTCGAGCGCCGCCAGGCCGGTGATGTGCGAACTCTCGGGGTCGATCTCGCCGGTCTGCGGATCGGTCGTGAAGAAGACGCTGCAGGTGAATCCGTAGTGGCGCGCCATGATGCGGGCCAGCATCGGCAGCGTCTCTTCGCTGCGGTACTCGTGATCGCCGGCGATGAAGACGATGTGCTTGCCGGCGCCGGGTCCCTTGTCGCCCTTGTAGACGACGAGGGTCGGGTTCGGCGCCGCCTGTGCGAACGCCGGACCGGCCGTGCACAGCGCGACGGCCAGTGACCCGGCCGTCAGGAACAGCGAGCGTCGCCCGAATCTCATGGTGCGCAGTATGCCCTCAAACGTCCGTCCACCTAGAAGCTGAATCGCAGCGCCCCCTGCATGATGCGCGGCGCCCGGGCCGCGGTCGCCTGGCCGAACGCCGCGTTCACCTGCTGCCCCTGGGGGTTGAACCGCGCCTGCAGGTCCAGCGCCGACCAGTTGACCTGATTGAACACGTTGTACACCTCCCAGCGGATCTGCAGCTTGCGCGAGCCGCCGAGGCCGAAGTTCTTGAACATCGAGAAGTTCGACACGACGATCTTCGGGAGCCGGTAGAAGGCCGCTTCGGCGTTGCCGAAGTCGCCGCGTTCCTGACGCACGAAACTCGCGACGTCGAAATAGCTGCCGCCGCCACCTGGCGTCACGTCGCAGTTGCCGCTCGTGCACAACGGGTCGCCGACGAGCTTCACGCGCGTGCCCTGATCGCCGCCCGTGAAGTCGAAGTTGTCTGTGGTGGCGGGGCCGTTGACGCCGGCCCAGTCGCCGCTGACGAACGCCGTATCGCCTGACAGCTGCCAGCCGTCCAACAGGCCGCGCCCGAGAGCGTTGTCCATCAGCCGGCTGCCGTTGGGGACGTCCCAAGTGTAGTTGAGGATCAGGTTGTGGAGCTGCGTCGAGGCTTCGGGCCGTTCGTTCCAGGCGCTGCCAGGCCGGGCGGGGTTGAAGTTGAAGTTCTGGCCGATCGTCTTGCCGAAGGTGTACGCCACGGCGAACTGCAGGCCGTTGATGTAGCGCCGATTGAGCTGTACCTGCAATGAGTTGTACGAGCTCTCGCCGAAGTGCTCCCGGATGTCGATGTTCTGATAGCCCCGGTAGGGCCGCAGGAACTCCGCCGGCTTGGCGCTCGCGGGGTTCTGGGGATTGGCGTTCTGCGGGTTGAGGTCGACGAATCGCGCGCCGTCGGGCACCCGATTGAGGTCCACCTGCATCTCCAGGTTGCGCGTCTGGGCACCGGCGTAGGTGACGTCGAGCACGGTGCCCCAGCCGAGTTCGCGCTGGATGCCGATCGAGTAGTTGTAGCTCTTCGGCGTCTTGGCGTCGCGCTGCAGGCCGAACACGCCGCTGGGCCGGTTCGAGAAGGCTCCCTGCGCCCCGGCGCCGAGGAAGGTGTCGAAGGAGCTGTAGAAGATGCTCGGCGTGTTCTGCGCCGGCGGGTTGCGCGCGAGGGCGTCGAGCGTGTTCGCGTTGATGAACGAGTTGTGGTACAGCCCGGCGCTGGCGTGCATGGCCATCTTCTGGTCGCCCATGATGTCCCACGCCACGCCGAGCCGGGGCTCGGCCTCGAGGCCTTGCGACTCGCGGAAGCCGCGCGGAACGCCCGGGTCGTCGCTGGTGACCATGCCGTTGTAGCGGTCGCCTGTCCCCGGCACGAACGAGCCGACGAACACGTTCGGCTTGGTCTCGCCGGTCACCGGGTCGAAGGCGACGTTCTGTCCGTTGATGCGCGCCGGCTCGTACAGCCGCGGCGCGAGGGCCGGATCCCACTGCTCGGGAACGAACTCCGCCGCCGGGAGCGTCGAGTACCACGGCGTGTAGTTGACGAACCTCACGCCGTAGTCCACCGTCAGCCGCGATGCCGCCTTCCAGGTGTCCTGCAGGTAGAACTCGGTGATGTAGCGGTAGCCCTCGACCTCCGAGAACGCATCGATTTCGCTGTACGAACGGAAGTTGCCGAGCAGCGCGTTGGCGTACGCGTAGTTGGCGTTCAGCGGGTTGTTGACGTCGCTGCTGAAATCGAACGTGCCCGCCCAGGGACCGGCCCCGACGCCGCCGTTGCCTTCCGAGTTGCGCGACTGCTCGAAGTAGAACCCACCCTTGAACGAGTGGCGGCCCTTGATCCAGCTCAGGTTGCTGCGGATCGATGTGATCCATCCCTGCCCCTGATCGACAAGGCGGTTGTCGTAGCTGAAATCCGGCGAGTTGGGCAGGCCGAACGTGGCCTTGGGAATCACGTTGCGCGGATTGAGCTGCGGGCTGAACTGGCCGACGTCGAATCCGACGTTGTCGCGATTGATGCGATCCCAGTCGCCCTCCGTGAGCGGATAGAACTGTTCGGTCTGGGTGCGGATGCCGAAGTCGGTGTCGACGATCAGGTTCGGCCGCAGGATCCGGGTGTAGTTCACGCTGCCGCCGCGATCGGTGTTGAGGTAGTGGGTGTTGAAGAAGCCCCACCGCGCCGGTCCGGCGGTGATCTCGCTGCCGCGCTGGTCCGAATACCAGTCCTTGAACGTGAAGTAGAAGCTGTCGTTGGAGGTCGGCCGCCAGTCGACGCGGACGATGTTGTTCATCTTCGGGTTGTCGGCGTTCTGCTGGGTCGAGTGGTTGAAGTTGCCGAGCGTGAACCCGCGGTCGAAGTTTGTCGCCCGAGGCAACATGTCCAGCAGGTTGTAGCCGTTCCGGTTGATGCGGCCGGCCGGGATGACGTTGCCGGGGAAGCAGGCCGGGCCGCCGGTCACCGCGTTGCACGCCCCCTCACGCTGCGGGTCGCGGATGTGGATCAACCGGCCCTGGTTGTCCAGGGTCTGCGAGAAATCGCCGCGCATCTCCGCCTCGGTCGGCATCGTCCAGTTGCGCAGCGGCCCCGGACGCTTCACCAGCGGCGCTTCGACCGAGTAGAAGAAGAACAGGTTCTTCGCCTTGGGCACGGGGCCACCGAGATTGGCGCCGTAGGTGTTGAACCGGTAGGGCGGCTTGGCCGCGCCTTGCCGATTGCGAAAGAAGTCGTTGGCGTTGAGTGATTCGTGGCGGCCGTAGTAGTAGAGATTGCCGCGATAGTTGGCGCCGCCCGCCTTGCTCACGATCTGCACCTGGCCGCCGCCGGCCCGGCCGTACTCGGCGCGATAGGTGTTCAGCAGCACGCGTACTTCCGCAATCGCGTCGAGGTTGATCTGCTGCGACATGAGGCCGCTGTTGCCCGCCTCGTTGGCGACCAGGCCGTCGACGACGACGTTGCTCCAGTCGCGGCGGGCGCCGCCGACGTTGGGGACGTCGGTGCCGAAACTCATGCCCAGCGAGTCCACGGTCTGCTCGTAGCGGACGCCGGGCAGCAGCCGCATGATCGAGGTGACGTCGCGCCCGAGCACCTGCACCTGCTCGATCTGGTTGGCGGTGATCACCCCAGCGTGCTGGGTCTCGGCGACGTTGACGTGTGCGCCTCGCGCCTCGACCACCACGGTTTCGCCGACGGCCCCCACGTCCATCGTCACGTTGCCGACACTGAGGCGCTCGCCGGCGCTGAGGACCACGTTCTGGCGCTCGTGCGTGCGGAAGCTCTCGAGGGTCGCGCGGACGGTGTAGCGGCCGGGCATCAGGTTGGTGACCTGGAACTCGCCGCGGTCGTTGGTCACGGTCGAACGTTCCTCGAGCGTCGCCTCGCTCACGATCACGATGTTCACGCCGGGAACGACGCCGCCCTGCGCATCGATGGTGGTGCCACTGATGCTGCCCGCAACGACCTGCGCGATCGCCGGAGTCCAAGCCAAGAGGACCGCGCAGAAGGTGGCAGCCAGACGTCCTGCTGACATGGGGAACCTCCGAATCGTCACGCGGACACAGCTCGGCCTGCCAGTTCGCTCAGCAGCCGAACCCTGCGTGCGTTGCAAATGAGTGTCGGGCGAGAACGTATCGATCGGGTCACCGGCTGTCAAGCGTCGTCAGGCCCGATCGCGCCCGCTCAGCTGCCACGCATGACAAGGGCACCCTGCTTGCAACGCTCTCGAGTATCGAGCCAGGGCTCGAGGGCGAACATGACTCCGAATGCCGACAGACATCAGCCCGACGCCGACCGTCGAGATGCCGTCGCACACGAATCCTTCACCGCCGTCGGCCTGCTGCGTGCACACGCGGCGCCCGCGACGGAGACGCCATGAACGGCGATCCGGCTGTTGCGGTCGTGCAGCGCGAGGCCCGGCGGTTCCAACCGACGGCCGATGGCATGGCGGCCCTGGTCGACGCCATCGGTGGCGCACATCTCGTGCTCATCGGCGAAGCGACGCATGGCACTCACGAGTTCTACCGCACGCGGGCCGAGCTCACCAAGGCCCTGATCCTCGAGAAGCAATTCAACCTGATTGCGGTCGAGGCCGACTGGCCGGATGCCTATCGTGTGAATCACTGGGTGCGTCACGCCTCGGAGGAACCGGGTGCCGACGCGGCCCTCGGGGACTTCACCCGCTTTCCTCGATGGATGTGGCGCAATCGCGACGTGATCGACTTCGTCCAGTGGTTGCGGGCGCACAATGCGTCCCGGCCGCCCGCGTCGCGCATCGGGTTCTACGGGCTGGACCTCTACAGCCTCCACGCCTCGATCGAGGCGGTGTTGGCGTACCTGCAGAAAGTGGATCCTGACGGCGCCGTGCGGGCCCGCTATCGCTACGGCTGCTTCGAGGACTTCGGTGAGGACACACAGGCCTACGGCTATGCCGCCAGCTTCGGCCTGTCGCGGTCCTGTGAGGATGACGTGGTGGCACAGTTGCTCGACCTGCGGCGCCGCGCGGCGGACTACGCGAGGCGCGACGGGAGGGTCGCGGCCGACGAGTACTTCTTCGCCGAGCAGAACGCGCGCCTGGTGCGCAACGCCGAGCAGTACTACCGATCGATGTTCGGCGGGCGGGTCGAGTCGTGGAACCTTCGCGACACCCACATGATGGAGACGCTGGAGGCGCTTCGTGCTCATGTCCAGCACACCGGCAGTCCGGCCCGTGCCGTCGTGTGGGCGCACAACTCGCATCTGGGGGACGCGCGCGCCACGTACATGGGTGACATCGGCGAGCTGAATCTCGGGCAGCTGGTGCGCCAGGCGCACGGGGCGCAGGCGTGCCTCGTCGGGTTCACCACGCACACGGGAACGGTGACGGCCGCATCGAATTGGGACGAGCCAGCGCAACGCAAGCGGGTGCGGCCGTCGATGGCCGGCAGCTACGAACGCCTGTTCCACGACACAGGCATCGATCGATTCCTGTTGCTGCTGCGAGAAGGATCGGTCTCCGAGGCGCTGGGCCAGGACCGGCTCGAACGCGCCATCGGCGTCATCTATCGCCCCGAGTCCGAGCGCCTGAGTCACTACTTCCGCGCCCGGTTGCCGGAGCAGTTCGACGCCGTGATTCACATCGACGAGACGTCGGCGCTGGAGCCGTTGGAGCGCTGGGCGCACGACGAGACGGATGTGCCAGAGACCTATCCGACGGGTATGTGACGAGTACGCCCACGCGCCGCGCCAAACATCACGTGGGCCGCGAGCCCGCCGAAGACGTGGTCAACGGGCTCGGACCTCGCAGAACGTCGCTACTCCCTGGCCGCGTCCGCCGATCTCCAGTCGACGGCCCTTCGATACCGGCGGCGCCGGCACCCGCGTCCGTGGGCGTCCTCGTCAGGCAGATCGACTAGCCGGCAGGGCAGGTGCCGGTCGTCTCGCGGATCGACGTGATCTCCAACTCACGGAGCCTGAGATCCTGCCCCGCGACGTCGACGCCTGATGGCGGCTTCCCAGCCGTGGTGCCGCCGGTCGGCGCGCCGGAAGGCTCGACCTCCGCTGCCTTGAGTCTGCCGGAGATCTCGACCCGTCGTCCGACGTGCTGTCGGGCGCCGGACTCGTTCGCACCGGTGAGCTCGTACGCGGATCCGGCGGCAGTCGTGCCCGCGCCTGCCATCGAGGCGTTCACCAGCACGAACTCGTTGCCTGCTCCGATGCCAGTCCCGGCCGCGCCGCCTCGTCCGGCGTCGCGGGCTCGGCGGTAATCGGTTTCCCGTTGGATGCAGCCGGTCACCGTGATGGTCTGCGCTGGCGCAGTACGCTCCTGCGATGCGGGCGCGGTGGCGCCCGAGGTGCTTGGCGCCTGTGCATACCCCGTCAGCTGCACGAGCGCAGCGCAGCCAAACGCGATCGCGGCAGCCGTCAACGTTGAACCCTTGTGTGTAGACGTCATGCGTATTCCTCCGCTCGGCCGATTGGCCCGACACTGCAGTGCCATCGATGCTCGACGTGCCAGAAGGAACGCTCGCCGTTGGCTCATCACTCGTGGGACCGCAGCCACCGTATGGGGCGTGCAAGATGCTCTCCCGTCGATGCCGCAGCCACACGACGGACGGACACGATGGGGAGGTAGTTGTCCACTACGCGGAGATACCGTTCACGACATGACGGACGCTGCAGGGGAGGATGCGCGTGACGAGCGCCGGAACCGGACTCGTACCGCGCGAGGCGCCCTGCCTCCTCGTCGTCCCGTTGTTGCCGAATCGAACGGTCAGGGTCGGCTCGAGCGTGCCGATTGGCTAGGCGAGGAGATCTGCATCGCTGTGCCCGGACCACCCCGTAGCCGCCGCTGGAACCTGACCGAGATGACCCTGCTGTGCCGGATGGCCGCGGAAGGCCGGTCTGTCGACGACATCGCCCGCGCGCTGGGCCGAACCGTGACCGCCATCAGGATCAAGGCCGCCCAGCAACGCGTGGCCGTCACCTTGACCGGCAAGCAGCGACCACCATCCACCCAGCAGGGAATGCAGGCGCCAGGCCGGTGTGGCGAGACGTCGGAGTAGCGGTTGTCGGGTACCGGGTATCGGGTATCGGGTATCGGGTAGCGGGTAGCGGGTAGCGGAGTATCTCAGCCGGGTATCAACCCGTCGGCGATGAGCGCCAGGCGGATGGCGTCGGGGCCTGCGGTCACGTGCCCGCGCATCCCGAGCGCCTGCGCCGCTTCCACGTTACCGCTCGCATCGTCGAAGAACAGGACGCGGTCGGCCGGCACGCCGAGCGTCGCGAGCGCGTGGCGGTAGATCGCCGGATCGGGTTTGCGCGTGCCCACCTGGTGCGACGAGATGGCGAGATCGACGTGATCGAGCAGCCCCAACTCGCCGCAGAGGACGTCCCAGTGCACTTCGTTGCAGTTGGAGAGCGCCGCCAGCCGGTAGCGCGGGCGCAGGCCGTCGAGCAGCTCGGTGGCGCCCGGGAGCCAGCCGCGCGTCCACGTACGCCACTCGCGCAGGAACGCGTCGGGCTCCATCGGGATCGCCCAGCGCTCGGTGAAGCGCCGCGCGAAGTCTGCCGCCGATAGCTGACCGGTTCCGAACGCGTTGGAGATCGAGCACGCCACCCAGCGCGCCTTGACGTCCTCGGCCGGCGCCGCCACGGGCAGCAGCGGCATCAGGTCCTCGACGCCCGAGAAGTCGACGAGCACCCCGCCGAGGTCGAACAACAGCACGTCAATCGCAGGGGCCACGGCCGCCATGATACCGGGTGGACAGGCACGATAGAGTAGGCACCGCGTCACCAGACGCGACCTCACACAGGAGAGCCGATTCGATGTCCATCAGGCTGGCCGCGCTGCGGCTCATCACGACGCTGGCGCTGGTTGCCCACGCCGCCACGGCACTGGCCGCCGGCCGCTGGAGCGAGGCGCAGGCCCATGAGTGGTACGCGAAGCAGGGCTTCCTGGTCGGGGCCAATTTCGTACCGGCGAGCGCGATCAACGAGCTCGAGATGTGGCAGGCCGACACGTTCGATCCGGCGCGCATCGATCTCGAACTCGGATGGGCCGCCGCCATCGGCATGAACACGATGCGCGTGTTCCTGCACGACCTCGCCTATCAGCAGGACCCGGAAGGCTTCCTGCGTCGGGTCGATCAGTTCCTGGCGATCGCGGCGAAACACCGCATCCGGCCGATGCTCGTGCTGTTCGACTCGGTGTGGGACCCGTTCCCGGCGATCGGGCCGCAGCGCCCGCCGCGGCCCGGCGTCCACAACTCGGGCTGGGTCCAGAGTCCCGGCAAGGTCGCGCTCGAGGATCCGTCGCACTGGCCGCGGCTGGAGACCTACGTCACGGCCGTCGTCAGCCGCTTCAAGGCCGACGAACGCGTGCTCCTGTGGGATCTCTGGAACGAGGTGGACAACACCAACAACCCGGCCTACGCGAGCCTCGAGCCGAAGGACAAGGGGGAACTGGTGCTGGCGCTGCTGCCGCAGGTCTACGCGTGGGCTCGCGGGGCGGGCCCGACCCAGCCGCTCACGAGCGGGCTCTGGCACGGAGGCGACTGGTCGAAGCTCACGGAGCTGTCCGCGATCGATCGCGTGCAGCTGGCGCTGTCCGACGTGATCACCTTTCACAGCTACGACGCGCCGCCGCAACTCGAAGCGCGCATCACGCAGCTGCAGGGCTACAAGCGGCCGATCATCTGCACCGAGTACATGGCGCGCGGCAACCACAGCACCTTCGCCGGTTCGCTGCCGATCCTGAAGCGCCACAACGTCGGGGCGATCAACTGGGGTCTGGTGCAGGGCAAGGCGCAGACGCACCTGCCCTGGGACTCGTGGCGGCGGCCCTACGTCGACCGCGAGCCGGCCGTGTGGTTCCACGAGGTGTTCCGCAACGACGGTACGCCGTACGACGCCAAGGAAACGGCGCTGATCAAGAGCCTGACGGGCGCGCGCTGACGGCTCGCCATCGATATAGGACGCCGGCCTGATCGGCCGGCGCCGTTTTCAGGGCCGCTCGGGGAGCGGCCCCTACCCTCACTCGCGGGTCAGCTCGCGGTGCCGACGGCCTCGGTCGTCTGCGGCTCGACCGCCGCTGGATCCATCCAGAAGACCTCCCAGTGGTGGCCATCGAGGTCGTAGAAACTCCAGCCGTACATGAAGCCGTGGTCCTGCGGCTTCTGCGCCGCCGCGCCGCCTGCCGTGAACGCCTTGTGCACCAGCGCGTCGACGTCCTCGCGGCTGTCGGCGCTCAACGCGAAGATGCCCTCGGTGTGGGTCGCGGTGTCGCAGACCTCCCGCCCGGTGAATTCCTTGAACCGCGCCTCCTCGAGCAGCATCACGTATCCCTGCTCGCTGAGCACCATGCACAGCGTGTCGGCCGTGCTGAACTGCTCGTTGAACGTGAAGCCGAGGGCCGAGAAGAACGCGCGCGAGCGCGTGGCGTCCTTGATGGCGAGGTTGACGAACAGCTTGCGAGGTGTGGTGGTCGTCGTCATGGGAGATCCTCCGTGCGGTCTCTTTCGCATCGACTGCGGCGGTTGGGGCAATTCATCGGTGCCTCACGAGGCGGTGGCCGCGTCCTGGCTCTCCGGCAGCGGCAACTCCATCGGGAGGCCGAAGCGGGGGAAGAGCGTCGCGGTGTCCAGGAAGAACGTCTGCATCGCGACGGCGCCGCGATCCAGTTCGAGCACGATCAGGGCCCACGGCAGGAAGCGGCCGCCGCCGGCGGGCTTGTACTGGCCGAACGCCGGCAGTCCGTTGGCCGAGGTGGCCACGAGCCGCGATCCGCGGCAGGCCGCGCCGCGGCCGAGCAGCCACTGCCCGATGGCCTCGTGGCCGCGCAGCCAGATCGTGTACGGCGGCATCGCCATCGCGGCGTCCTCGTGCATCAGCGCGGCAAGGGCGTCGACGTCGTAGCGTTCGAAGGCGTGCACGTAGCGATCGACGAGCGCGACCTCATCGTCTGACAACGAGGTCTCGCGCGGTCCGACGTCGCGCGTGGCGAGCGTGGCCCGGGCCCGCTGCAAGGCGCTGTTGACCGCCGCGACCGACATCTCGAGGCCGTTGGCGACCTCGGCGGCCGACCAGCCGAGCACTTCGACGAGCAGGAGCACGGCGCGCTGGCGCGGCGGCAGGTGCTGCAGCGCCGCCACGAACGCGAGCCGGAGGCTCTGGCGCAGCACGACCTGCTCGTGCGGATCGGCGTCGGCCGGCAGCGCATCGACGTCGGGGATCGGTTCAATCCAGGCGGAGGCGGGCAATTCGGTCAGCGGGTCGTGAACGGTGCCCAGCGGCGCGGCTTCGATCGACCGCAGGCGACGCTTCCGGTCGTCGAGGGCGTCGAGGCAGACGCGCGTCGCGATGCGGTAGAGCCACGTCCTCAGCGACGACCGTCCCTCGAACGACGACAGGTGCCGCCAGGCTCGCACCATCGTCTCCTGCACCGCATCGTCGGCATCGGTGACCGAGCCGAGCATGCGGTAGCAGTGACCCGTGATCGCGGAACGATGAGGTTCGAGGTCGGCAATCGTGAGCATGGGCAGAAAAATACTCGAAACGTCCCCGGCAACCTGCCGGGATGCGGGGACAGACGCGCGGCCGTCAGGAGTCTGACGTTCGAGGACCGTCGCTGGACTACCATTCCGGCCGAGGTCGACCATGACTGCTGCTCGATGTACCGCCGCGGCCCTGCTGTGTCTCGGTCTCGTCGGTTCCCAGTGCCACGCCGTGACGGCCGGGCCGGCGCCCACCGCACCGGCTGCGCCACAACCGGCGCCGCCAACCACGGCCGCGCCGTCCGTACGCCTCACCAAGGCCGTCCTGCGCGACAAGATCCGTGGCGGGTGGGCCGGGCAGACCATCGGGGTGACGTTCGGCGGGCCGACCGAGTTCCGCTACAACGGCACGATGATCCAGGACTACGTGCCGATCCCCTGGTACGCCGGTTACCTGCGCGAGACCTATGAACGCAGTCCCGGACTCTACGACGATGTGTACGTCGACCTGACGTTCGTCGACGTCATCGCCAGGCACGGACTCGACGCCCCGGCGGCCACCTATGCGCGGGCCCTGGCCCAGGCCGAGTACCAGCTCTGGCACGCCAACCAGATGGCGCGCTACAACGTGCTGCGCGGCCTCGACCCGCCGGCCAGCGGTCACTGGCGCAACAATCCCGAGGCCGACGACATCGACTTCCAGATCGAGGCCGACTTCATCGGCCTGATGACGCCCGGCATGCCTGGCGTGGCCTCCGAGTACGCCGATCGCGTCGGCCACATCATGAACTCCGGCGACGGCTGGTACGGTGGCGTGTTCGTCGCCGCGATGTACTCGCTCGCCTTCGTCCACGACGATGTGCGGACGGTCGTGACGCGGGCACTCGAGACGATTCCCGCCGCCAGCCGCTTTCACAAGACGATCAGCGCGACCATCCGCCTGCACGACGCGCACCCCGACGACTGGAAGCGCGCCTGGTTCGAACTGCAGCGCGCGTACGCCGAGGACGTCGGCTGCCCGGAGGGCGTGTTCGTCGCCTTCGACATCGACGCGCGTCTCAACGCCGCATACGTCGTGCTCGGCCTCCTGTACGGGCAGGGAGACATGCACCGCACGATCGCGATTGCCACGCGGGCCGGGCAGGACTCCGACTGCAATCCGGCGACGGCGGCCGGCGTGCTCGGCACCATCCTCGGCTACGACCGCATCCCCGCGTACTGGAAGCAGGGCCTGGCGGAGGTCGAGGCGGTCCCCTTCAAGTACACGACCATCTCGCTGCAGGATGCCTACAGGTTGTCGTTCGAGCACGCGCTGGCGCTGATCGCGAGGCACGGAGGTCGCGACGAGGGTGAGGCCGTGACGATCGCGACGCAGGCGCCGACCCCCGTTCGCCTCGAGCAGAACTTCGAGGGGCATCATCCGGTCGCGGAGGTCCGGCTCGGGCGCGCCACCACCGGCCGCGACACGGTGTTCGAGTTCCACGGCATCGGCTTTGCCGTCCAGGGCAGCGTCCGCAGCGACGATGGGCAGGACCACGTCATCGAGGTGGACGTCTTCGTCGACGATCGGAAGATGGAGCGGGTCAGTCTCCCGACCAACGTCACCCGCCGCCGTTACATCCCGTTCTGGCAGTACGGCCTGCCGGACGGCCACCATCGCGTCAGGCTGCAGGTCGTGGCCCCGGCAGCCGGCGCGTCGATGCAGCTGCAGCGGGCCGTCATCTACGGCGCCACCCCGCGCGTCCCCGAGGTCTAACCAAAAATGCGCCTGTCACTCGCCCTCGTCTGCCTGGCGCTGGTTCCGGCCAGCGCCCCGGCCCAGGACGCTGCCGCACCAGTCAGTATCCCGTTACCCTTGAAGGCGATCGGGCACCAGCCGGAGTGGACCCTGGACATCGGGCCCGGCCGGC
>CBIHOS010000148.1:0-12989 GCA_966211945.1 uncultured bacterium | reverse complement strand
CCTGATAACTCGAACGGCGTCCTGGGATTGCTCAAAATCGAACTGCTCAACAACGGCCCTAAAATCGAACTGCAAACTGGACACTGTGGAGGCGTTGCTCAAAAACATATCTGGAATCTCGATCGCGCACTCAACACGATGCCGGGGGGGGGCCAGCGGGCCCTGTACGGGGTCCGCGGCGCCGGCGCCGTGGCGACGCACCACTACATGTACGCCGTGGACCTGCAGGCGGCGGTCGCCAAGACCCACGCCGAGCGCCGGACGATCGAGACCGGCATCGCCCGCGCCCGCGTGGAAGAGCGGCGACTGCCCGAGTTCCGCTCGCGCGTCGCCGAGCTGAACGCGCGGCTGGCGGCCCTGCGCAACGTCCTGCCCGAGCAGAAGGACGTCGGCGACCTGCTCCGCCGCATCCAGACGCTCGCGACCCAGTCCAGCCTCACGATCCGCGGCTTCAAGCCACAGGCGGTGGCGACCAAGCAGCAGCACGCCGAGTGGCCGATCTCGCTGTCGCTCGAAGGCACCTATCACGACCTGGGCGCCTTCTTCGACAAGGTGAGCCGGATGCCGCGGATCATCAACATCTCCGCCATCAACATCAAGACGCGCGACAAGGGCGAGGCCTCGATCTCCACGGTGAGCGCCGAGTGCACCGTCACCACGTTCGTCCTGTCCGACGCGCCGCCGCCGCCGGCCACGCCTGGCCGCCGCCCGGCTGCCCGTGGCGCCGGCGCCCGTCCCCCCGCCGCTGCTCGCTGAGGTGCCGACCCTGTTCCTTCGACTGACCTGCACCGTCGCCATCCTGTCGGCCACCGCCGCAGCGCCGGGCTTTGCCCAGGCGGCCACCAACAAGGCCGCCGTTCCCGCAGCGAGCGCTGCCACCACGCCCGCGAAGCCGGCACCCTCGGGGATTGCCGACTCCGCCACAGCCTCGCGGCCCGACGACCGCGCTGCCTACGAAGCGAGCGGTCGACGCGACCCGTTCGTCAGCCTGCTCGCCCGCGGCGACGCCAAGCTCCCCACCTCCGGCCGGCCGGTCGGCGTGAAGGGGCTGCTGATCGGCGACCTGAGTGTCCGGGGCGTGCTGCGCACGCGCGGGAAGCTGCTCGCGATCGTGCAGTCGCCCGACAACAAGACCTACACCGTGCACCCCGGCGATGCGCTGCTCGACGGCAGCGTGAAGGTGGTTGCCACCGACGCCGTGATCTTCCTGCAGCGGGTCGACGACCCGCTGTCTCCCGTGAAGCAGCGGGAGATCCGCAAGACGTTGAGAATTTCCGAGGAGACCCGATGATGCGCCCGCGCACGCCGATCCTCGCGACCCTCACGGCTCTTCTCGCCGTTGGCGCGCCCGCGTGGCCGCTGGCAGCGGGATTGGCCGCGACGGGCCGCGTGGTCCCGCAGCAGGTCCAGGATGGACAGCGCCTGGTCATCGACACGCTCACCCGCGTGTCCGCCCCGTTCTTCGCCTGGCAGCAGGCCGCGGCCGATCCCGCCGCCACGACGCTGTCGGCAGTCCGCGCCACGCGTGAGGACGGCGACGTCCTGATCACGCTGGAAGGCGACGGCACGCTCGCGGCCTCGGCCGTGCAGGTGCCCGACGCCGCCCCGGCCCGGCTGGTGCTCGACTTTGCGGGCGTCGCCCACAAGGTCGCCAACACGACGCCGGTCAACCAGGGGCTGGTCCGCCGCGTGCGCGTCGCGCGGCATACCAGCTCGCCGCTGGTGACGCGCGTCGTGGTCGACCTGCGCGGGACGTTCCTCTACAAGGTTCGGCCGGCCGCCAGCGGACGCGGGCTCGTGGTCACCATCGGCAACCCTGCGCAGCGGGCCCGCCGCGACGACGAGGCGCAGAGCCGCGCCTTCGGTGTCACCGCTCCCGCTGCGACAAACGCCTCGACGACGGCCGCGGTGCCTGTGACGACGCCGCGCCCGACGCCGGCCGTGGCCCGGACCTCGGCTCCGGCGGTCGCGCGTCCTGCTGCGCCGATCGCCGACGCCGCCGCGGCACGGCCCAACAGCCGCCGCTCGACGCCGGCGCCGGTGCCGACGCCGCCCACGGCAGCCGCCGCGCCGCAGCCGGCCGCGACGATCAACAAGGCCGCCACCGCCCAGGGCAAGTACAGCGGCCACCCGATCTCGCTCGACTTCCAGGGTGTCGACCTGCGCGCCGTGCTCCGCACGTTCGCCGAGGTCACTGGGCTGAACATGGTCATCGATCCGGGCGTGAAGGGCACCGTCGACGTGACGCTGCGCGACGTGCCGTGGGATCAGGCGCTCGAGATGATCCTCCGCGCCAATCAGCTCGCCTACAGCGTCGACGGCACCATCGTCCGGATCGCGCCGGTGTCGACCTTCGCCAACGAAGCATCGGACCGACGCAAGCAGGAGGAAGAGCGCCTGCGTGAACTGGCCGTATCGCAGAAGGCGTACCGCACCGTCCGCCTGAACTACGCCAATGCGAAGGACCTCGCCGACCTCGTCAAGCGCACCGGGCTGACGACCTTCGGCGCCGTCGAGGTGGACGACAACACCAACACGATGATCCTCTTCGACATCCCCGAGGGCATCGTCAAGGCCGAGAAGCTCATCGCCGAACTCGATCGGCCGCAGGCCCAGGTCGAGATCGAGGCCCGGATCATCCGCACCACGAAGAACACGGCACGCGAACTGGGGCTCGTGTGGGGCTTCGGCGGCAACATGACCCCCGAACTCGGCAACACGACCAACATGGCGTTCCCCAACTCGGTTCGCAGCGGGGGCACGGCCGGCAGCATCAACAACAATGCCGACAACGCCTTCCTCAAGCTTGGCAGCGTCAACGGCGCATTCAATCTCGACGTCGCGCTGTCGGCCCTCGAGAGCCAGGGCAGGGTCAGCATCATGCTGCGCCCGCGCGTCGTCACGCAGAACAACATCAAGGCGACGATCACGCGCGGCCAGGAGATTCCCTACACCACGCTGACCGCCCCGCCGGTCGGCGACGGTATCGCGGTCATCCAGCCGATCCCGCAGGTCCAGTTCAAGACGGCGGCGCTGTCGCTGGCGGTGACGCCGCGCATCAGCGACGCCAACACGATCATCCTCGACGTCGACGTCGACAACGGCTCGCCCGGCGACGTGCAGCCCAACGGCAACCTCGCCATCAACACCCAGCGGGTGACGACGCGCGTGCTGGTCGCCGACCAGGGCACGACGGTCATCGGCGGCATCAACGAGGCACGCACGCAGATGACCGAGGACCGCACGCCGGGCATCAGCCGCCTGCCGCTGATCGGCCGCCTCTTCCGCCGCGACTCCTCGGACGAGGAGGAGGGCGAATTGCTCATCTTCATCACCCCGCGCATCATCCGCAACGGAGGGCCCGTCAAATGACACTTACGCGTTTTCTCACGCTCCGTGGGCCGGCCCGCATGACGCGGGCGGCGTCCCTCCTCCTGGTGGCGGGAGCAGCCGCCACCGTCGCCGGCTGCAGCAGCACCGTCCGCGAAGGGCAGTCGCCCGCCTATCTCGTGCTCCGCAGCCTGCAGGCGACGTCGGGCCAGGGCGACGGCGGGCAGTTCACCACGGTCCTGCGCTCGGACGTGATGACCGAGGGATCGGTGTTCGAGGACAACGGCAAGGTGGAACTGTCGCTCGCCATGCGCGACATCACCAACCCGACCGGGCCGACCGCCAACAACCTGGTCACGCTGAACCGATACCGCGTGACGTTCCGCCGGACCGACGGACGCAACACCCCGGGCGAGGACGTGCCGTACGCCTTCGAGGGCGCCATCGGCGTGACGGTCGGCGACGGCGCGACCGAAGCCGTGTTCTCCCTGGTACGCGCCCAGGCCAAGCTCGAGCGTCCGCTCGTGACGCTGCGCGGCGTCAACGGCGCGCTGGTCATCTCGACCATCGCCGACGTGACCTTCTTCGGTAAGGACCAGACCGGCCGCGACGTGACCGTGACCGGATCGATCAGCGTCAACTTCGCCGATTGGGCGGATGAAGACTGAGCCAGGTGCAGCCATGACGACCGCACGACGTATCTCTCTCCTGACGTTGGCCCTTGCGGGCCTGTGGGCCACGACGGCCTGCACGTCGAAGGCCGACATTCCCAAGGCCACCGGCCCGTCCGAACTCGGCCTGTCACTCCAGGTGCTGGCCTCGCCCGACGTGCTGAGCACCGACGGCATGGCGAGCTCGCAAATCACCGTCACCGCGCGCGGCCCCAACAGCGAGCCGAAGGCCGGAGTGCCGCTCCGCGCCGACATCCGGATTGGTGGACTGATCGTGGACCACGGCCGCCTGTCGTCCAAGAGCGGATCGACCGGCTCGGACGGGCGCGCGACGTTCACCTACACCGCGCCCGTCGGCGGCCTCCAGGGCAACCCGGACTTCAACAACATCGTCCAGCTCACGTTCGCACCGCTGAGTGGCGATTACATCAACGCGGTGGAGCGGACCGTGAACATCCGCCTCGTGCCGCTCGGGACGATCGTCTACCCGGGTCGCCCGATCGCGGACTTCTCGTGGCGTCCGAACACGCCGTACGAGATGGAGGAAGTCACGCTGGACGGCGGGCTGTCCCGGGATTGCCCGGACACGGCGACCAGCCTCAGCGACTGCACTCCGGCCAGCGCGCTGGCCGACGCGGCAGGCCTGACGTACGAGTGGGACATGGACGACCGCGGCATCGTCCTGACCGGCCGGGTCATCAAGTACCAGTTCCCGCGTCGTGGCGACTACCTGGTGAAGCTGACGGTCATCAACCAGCGCGGTGTGCGGTCCGAAGTGAAGATGAATCCGGTCAACGTCATCACCAGGCCGTAAACACGCTCGCTGCCGCAAGGAACCCGTATGCCGACCGGCAACCCGCTCGATCAGCTCCGGCGTCGCAAGCAGTCGCAGGCGACGCCGGCCGCCTTTGCCGCCCTCGCGGAGGAGCATCGCCGCGCCGGCCGGCTCGCCGAGGCCATCGCCGTCTGCCGTGATGGTCTCGAGCGCTATCCGACCTACGTGTCGGCTCGCGTGACGCTGGGGCGGGCGCTGCTGGACAGCGGCGACCCCCTCACCGCCGTCGCCGAACTGGAACAGGCGGTGGCGCAGGCTCCCGACAACCTCGCGGCCGCTCGGGCACTCGACGCAGCGCGTACCGCCTGCGCCGACCAGCCGGAACTGGCGCCGCCCCCGCCGCTCGACGACCTGACGCTGCACCGGGCCGTGATGCCCGAGGCCGACCCGCTCGCGCTGGTCGGCGATTTCCCGAGCGAGAGCGAGCAGGCGGCGCTCCCGCCTCTTCCGGACGTGGCCTTCGGCAGTCTCACCAGCGGCGCCGACGCGCCGCAGGAGTTCGGTCTGCGCGACGACTGGACGCTGCCGGAGCTTCCGGCCGACGGAGCGCCGAGCCTGTCCTCGTGGGACGATCCGGCGCCGCCAATCGACGCCTTGCCGGACGGGCCCGGGACGCTGGCCATCGCCGGCCAGGCCGACGCGCCGACGACGTACCTCACGCCGCCGTCGCTGCAGGGTGAAGAACCGGCGGGCATCTGGCCAGTGGCGCTGACGTCGGACGCCGAGGGCGACGCCGTCGAAGCCGAGCCCCCGTTCGCGTGGGCGAGCGCAGCGCCCGGCGAGACTGGTGAGTTCGCCGCCGCGTCGCTGGTCGAAGTCCCGGATCAGGGTGCTCACGGCGTATGGGACGACCCGACCATCATCGTTTCCCGTCCGGTCGTCGAGACCAGCGCGCCGCCGGCACCGGACGACGATGGAGCAGCCCCGTGGACCGGACTCTTCGAGGAACCGGTCGGCGAAGGCTCCGAACCCGCCGCGTTCGCGGGCTGGGACGCGCCCGGCCCGTCCACGCCCGAGAAACCTGCGTGGGGCTCGGATGACGATGCCGCGATGCCGAGCCTGGCCGCGGCGTCGGTGAGCGAGCCGGTCCTGGCGCCTGGCGGCTCCACCTTCGCGTGGGGTGAGCCGGTGGCCGGCGAGTGGCTCGACACGCCCTCCACGGCGCCGCAGGACGAACAGGACGAGATCGAATCGCTTCCGTCGATCGCCGACCCCGTTCTCGAAGAACCGAACCGGCAGCCCGGGGCGACCTGGGCCGGCTCGGTCGCCTCGGCGCTCGACGAAGTGTTCAGACAGGCAGGGCAGCCGCACGGCACGCCCGTGGCGACCGAACCGCCGCCGCCCGCCGACGATCCACAGCGGGCCACGATGGCCGACACCGCCGTCGAAGCCGCCATCGAGGATGCCCTCGCAACAACGGCCCGGCGCGACGATGCGTCCGCGCCGGCGTTGGCGTCGCTGCAGCAGATGCTGGACGCCGTGCGCGCCCGTCGGGCCGCACTCTTCACCGAGTTCAAGCACTGACAGCCAGCACGGGCGTCTCCGGACGCCCGTGCGCTGCACCCGGGACCCGGCACCCGGAACCCGGCACCGATCGCGTGTCCGGCCCAAGCGATCCCGTACACTGCCGGCGTGCGCGACCCGGGCCCCTTGCCGACGTTCGATCACCAGGCCCGCCTCCAGCGGGCGGGGGCGGCCCTTGCGGCAGCCGGCGCCGATGCGCTGTTGATCTCGCACCTGCCGAATCTGCGCTATCTCTCCGGCCTGGACGCCACTGCCGGCCATGGTCTGTTGACCCGCGACGGGCGACTCCACGTCCTCGTCGATCCCAGGTACGAAGCCGCGGCGGCCGAATGCGCTGTCGTCGTCGGTGACGTCGTGGTGCCGGTGGCCACCGCGCATCGACCCGTCCAGGCCTGGGTGGCGGACTACTGTGCCGGGGAAGGCGTTGGTGCGCTGGTGCTGGAGAGCCGATCGCTGACGCGGCACGACGGCGCCCAGGTCGAGGCGGCGCTGCACAAGGCCGGCTGGACCGGCACGCTCGTCGACCGGCCTCTCGATGTGATCGAACGGCTGCGCGCCAACAAGGACGCCGACGAGCTCGCGGTGCTGCGCGAAGCCGGGGCGCGGCTGTCCGACGTCGCGAGGTCGGTGCTGGCCGACGGCGTCGCCGCCGAGGGGCGGACGGAACTCGCCGTGGCCGCCGACATCGACGCCCGCGTCCGGGCCGCCGGTTTCAGCCGCGCTGCCTTCGACACGATCGTCGCCAGTGGGCCGCGGAGCGCGTTTCCGCATGCCCGGCCGACCGCCCGGCGGCTCGAGCCCGGCGACGTCGTGGTGCTGGACTTCGGCGGGGTGTACGGCGGATACTGCGTCGACCTGACCCGGACGGTGTGTCTGGGGCCGCCGACGCCCGAGATCGACCGGCAATACGCCGCGGTGTGGGCGGCGCAGCGGGCCGGGTGCGCCGCGGTGGCGCCGGGCGTGACGCCTGCAGACGTCGACCGGGCCGCACGGCAGGTGCTCGAAGCCGCTGGCCTCGGCGAGGCCTTCGGGCACGGCACCGGACACGGATTGGGCCTGGAAATTCACGAAGCGCCCCGGCTCGGGCGCCCGAGACCCGACGACACCGCCCAGCCCCCCCTCGAGGCTGGCGTGGTCTGCACCATCGAACCGGGGGCATACGTGACAGGCCGCGCCGGCATCCGCATCGAGGACGACGTGGTCGTGACGACCGACGGACACGCCCGCCTCACCGACGTGCCCCTCGGCTGGCCGACCGCACATTGACGATGACACTCGACGAAATCAAGCAGATCCTCGACCTGGTCCGCGAACACGAACTGTCCGAGTTCGAACTGGAGCAGGAAGGCGTCAAGCTGCGCGTCCGCAAGAAGGGCCAGGAGTCGCCCGCGGTCGTGGTCAGCCCCGTGCACTCGCTGTCGGCCCCCGCGGCGCCGGCGAGCGCGCCCGCGGCCAGCCTTGCCGCGCCCGCCGACGCCAGCGCGGCCGCCGACGTCACCGACACCGAAGGCGTCGAACTCGCGGTCGTGAAGTCGCCGATCGTCGGCACCTTCTATCGCGCGCCGGAACCGACCGCCGCCGCGTTCGTGAACGTCGGCGACACCGTCCGCAAGAACCAGGTGTTGTGCCTCATCGAAGCCATGAAGCTGATGAACGAGATCACGTCGGAATACGACGGCGAGATCGTCCAGGTCTTCGTGGAGAACGGTCAACCCGTGCAGTACGGCGAGCGCCTGTTCGCCGTGCGCGCCCGGTAGCCCGGGGACACGCGTGTTCAAGAAGATCCTGATTGCCAATCGCGGCGAAATCGCCCTGCGCGTCATCTGCGCCTGCCGGGAGATGGGCATCAAGACCGTGGCGGTCTGGTCCGAGGCCGACGAGCACAGCCTGCACGTCCGCTTCGCCGACGAAGACGTGTGCATCGGCCCGGCCCGCAGCAGCGAGAGCTATCTGCACGTGCCGGCGATCATCAGCGCCGCCGAGATCACCGGTGCCGATGCCATCCATCCCGGTTACGGATTCCTCTCCGAGAGCGCTTACCTCGCGGAAGTCTGCGAGGCCTGCCACATCAAGTTCATCGGACCGAGTCCGTCGGTGATCCGGTTGATGGGGGAGAAGTCGAGGGCCCGCCGTGCCATGAAGAAGGCCGGCGTCAGCACGCTGCCGGGCAGCGATGGCCCGGTCGAGACCGAGGACGAGGCCCAGACGGTCGCGGCCGCGCTCGGCTACCCGGTGATCATCAAGGCGAGCAACGGCGGCGGCGGCCGCGGCATGCGCATCGTCCGGTCGGCCGACGAACTGGCGCAGGCGCTGCGGACGGCGCAGCGCGAGGCGCAGGCCGCCTTCGGCATCGGCGACGTCTACCTCGAGAAGTACCTCGAAGCCCCGCGTCACATCGAGATGCAGATCCTCGGCGACGAACACGGCAACGTCGTGCATCTCGGCGAGCGCGAGTGCTCGGTGCAGCGGCGCCACCAGAAACTGATCGAGGAAGCGCCGTCGGCCGTGATCTCCGAGGCCCAGCGCCAGGCGCTCGGCAAGATGGTCGTCGACGCCGCCAAGGCGGTCGGCTACTCGAGCGCCGGCACCTTCGAGTTCCTGATGGATGCGCAGAACAACCTGTACTTCATCGAGGCGAACACCCGTCTGCAGGTCGAGCACGGCGTCACCGAACTGGTCACCGGCATCGACATCGTGAAGGAACAGATCCGCGTCGCCTCGGGCGAGCGGCTGTCGTTCACACAGGCCGACGTGACGATCACCGGGCACGCGATCGAGTGCCGCGTCAACGCCGAGAACCCGCAGACGTTCGCGCCGAGTCCGGGCCGCGTCGACGCCTTCAGCCTGCCTGGCGGTCCCGGCGTGCGGGTCGACACGTTCGTCCACGCCGAAGCGACGGTGCCGCCCAACTACGATTCGCTCATCGCCAAGGTGATGACGCACGGGCGGAGCCGCGACGAAGCGATCGCGCGCATGCGGCGCGCGCTCGAGATGACGGTCATCGAGGGCATCCACACCTCGGTGCCGATGCACCTGCGCATTCTCGCCGACGCGGACTTCCAGGCCGCGCGCATCTCGACGGCGTTCATGGAACGCTTCCTCACGCCGCCCCCGGCCACGGGCTCCGGCAACGCCCCGGCGGCCTGATTCGGCGTGTCGGAGCCGCGCCGGCCGCTCCCGTCGCGGCTCTACGCGATCGTCGACGCCGACGTCGCCGCGCGGGCCGGCTGGCAGGTGCCCGATCTCGCCGACGCCTACCTGCAGGCCGGCGTCCGCTTCCTGCAACTGCGCGCCAAGTCGGCGTCATCGCGTGACATCCTGACCTGGACCGACGCCATCGCGCAGCGCGCATCTGCGGGCGTGTGGTTGATCGTCAACGACAGGGTCGACATCGCCCTCGCGGCGGGCACGCGGCATGTCCACCTCGGCCAGGACGACCTGCCACCGGCGGACGCGCGCCGCCTGCTCGGCCACGCCGCCGTCCTCGGACTTTCCACGCACACCACGACGCAGATCGTCGAGGCGTGTACCGCGCCAATCGATTACGTCGCCGTCGGGCCGGTCTTCGACACGCGGACCAAGGACACGGGCTACGACGCGGTCGGCCTGGATCTGGTGCGCGCGGCTCGAACGCACGCCAGCGGCGACCAACCGGCAGAGCAGGGCCGGCTGTCGATCGTCGCCATCGGCGGCATCACCCGGACCAACGCCGCCGACGTCATCGCGGCCGGAGCCGACGCGGTCGCCGTCATCACCGATCTGCTTCGCGACGGCGATCCCGGCCGCGGCGTGCGCGGTTGCCTGACCGCACTCGGCGAAGGCTGATCGCCGTCGGCGACCACGGCGCGAGGGTTCCAGTCGCCCGCCGAGCGGGTGTCTGCGAGGGGTGAGTGCCGCCGCCGGTGTGGTGACTCGTCCGTGTATAATCGGCCGTCTTTGCTGCATGAAGCGCCGTTTCAGGCGCGCGAGGCGTGGCCGCCGAACTGGCGGGGCGCGCCCGGAGGGTTCTCAATGTCGTTGTTTGCGACCAAGTCGATCGATCGCATCCGAGCCGAAGCTCTCGAGAACGAACATGGGCTCAAACGCGTGCTCGGCGCGGGCGACCTCGTCACCCTGGGCATCGGCGCGATCATCGGCACCGGCATCTTCGTGTTGACCGGACAGGCCGCCGCGGCCCACGCCGGGCCCGCCATTGTCCTCTCGATGGTGCTGGCCGGTGTGGCTGCCGCGCTCGCCGGGCTCTGCTACGCGGAGTTCGCGTCGACGGTGCCGATCTCGGGGTCGGCATACACGTACGGCTACGCCACGCTGGGCGAGTTCGTGGCATGGATCATCGGCTGGGACCTCATCCTCGAGTACGCGCTCGGCGCGGCCACCGTCGCGGTCGGCTGGTCGGGGTACGTCGTGAGCTTCCTCGGAGACCTCGGCATCACCTTCCCGGCGGCGCTCAGCGCCGCCCCGGGCACGGCCATCACGATGGCCGACGGGTCGGTCGTCACCGCCGTCCTGAACGTGCCCGCCGTGCTCATCGCCGTGCTGGTCACGACGCTGCTCGTGGTCGGCATCCAGGAGTCCGCCCGCGTCAATGCGGTGATCGTGGTCGTGAAGGTGGCCGTCGTACTCCTCGTGATCGCGGCCGGGTCGATGTACCTCGATACCGCCAACTGGTCGCCGTTCATCCCGGAGAACCGCGGCGAATTCGGCCTGTTCGGCATCAGCGGCATCATCCGCGGTGCCGGCGTCATCTTCTTCGCCTTCATCGGCTTCGACGCCGTCTCCACGGCGGCGCAGGAAGCGAAGAACCCACAGCGCGACATGCCGATCGGCATCCTCGGGTCGCTGGTGGTGTGCACCATCCTCTACGTCCTCGTGTCGGGCGTGCTGGTCGGCCTCGTGCCCTACTCCGAACTCGGCGTTCCCGCCCCGATGGCCGTGGCCATCGATGCCGCGCGCGTCAGGTCCGAAGGCTCGGCGCTGGCGCCGCTGGTCGCGGTGCTGCCGATGCTCGTCAAGCTCGGTGCGATTGCCGGTCTCAGCTCGGTGATGGTCGTGATGATGCTCGGGCAGCCCCGGGTGTTCCTCTCGATGGCCAACGACGGCCTGCTGCCGGGTTGGGCCCGCAAGATCCATCCCAAGTACCGCACGCCGTACGTGACGACCATCCTCACCGGCATCGTCGTGGCGCTGGCGGCGGGGCTCACGCCAATCGGCGTCCTCGGCGAACTGGTCAGCATCGGCACGCTGCTGGCGTTCGTCATCGTCTCGATCGGCATCCTGATGCTGCGGATCAAGCGGCCGGAGATCGATCGGCCGTTCCGCGTGCCGGGGGTGTTCGTGGTGGCACCGCTGTCGGCGCTGGTGTCGTTCGGCCTGATGGCCGGCCTGCCGTGGCACACGTGGGAGCGGTTGCTGATCTGGATGGCGATTGGCGTTGTCGTGTACTTCGCCTACGGCTACCGCAACAGCTTCCTGCGCCGCGACGGGCAGGCCTGATGCCGGCGCGGGTACTGGACGGCGCCGCACTGTCGCGCCGGATGCGTGAAGACCTGCAGCCGCTCGTTCGCGCGTTCACGAACCGGGCGGGACGGCCGCCCGGGCTCGCGCTCGTCCTGGTCGGCGACGATCCCGCGTCGCACGTCTACGTCGGCAGCAAGCGCACGCACGGCACCGAGGTCGGCTTCCGCGTAGACCTGCACCAGCATCCCGCCTCGATGAGCCTCGACGCCGTGCTGGCCCTCGTCAGGAGCCTCAACGAGGACGACGCCATCGACGGCATCCTCGTGCAGTCGCCGCTGCCCGCCGCGATGGGCCCGGAGGCGGCGCGGCGTGTGTTCGAGACGATCGATCCGGCCAAGGACGTCGACGGCTTCACCGCGGAGAACGTCGGCCGCCTCGTGCAGAACCGCGAGGGGCTCGTCGCCTGCACGCCGGCCGGTGTGATCGAACTGCTGGAACGGAGCGAGATCCGGATCGCCGGCCAGCGCGCCGTCGTCATCGGCCGCAGCGACATCGTCGGCAAGCCGATGGCGCTGCTGCTGCTGCATCGTCACGCCACGGTGACGATCGCGCATTCGCGGACCGCGAACCTGCCCGACGTGGCGCGCGAGGCCGACATCCTGATCGCGGCAATCGGCCGGGCCGGATTCGTGACGCCGGAGTTCGTGAAGCCAGGCGCGACGGTCGTGGACGTCGGGATGAACCGCGTCACGGCGGAAGCCGACGTCATCGCCTACTTCGGTGAGGGTTCGGCGCGGCACGACGGCTGGAAGAAGCGCGGATCGGTCCTGATGGGCGACGTGCACCCCGGCGTCGCCGATGTTGCGGGCGCCCTGACGCCCGTGCCGGGCGGCGTTGGCCCGCTGACAATCGCCATGCTGATGCGGAACACGCTCACCGCCGCCGAACGGCGCACCCGCTGATCGCCTCGACCGCCTTTCGAACGAGTTGGCATCGTAGGTAGCCGCGGTCCCAACCACGTAGGTGATCGTCCGGGTCGAGTTACACGGGGCACCTGGACAGCTCACGCGGAGTCGCGGAGAGACGGAGTACATCAGCGCGTTCACCGAGCCGCGGAGGGATCGTGCTCCGCGCCTCCGCGCGTGATCCAATCGAGTCGGCTCTTCGATAGA
>CBIHOS010000147.1:0-13049 GCA_966211945.1 uncultured bacterium | reverse complement strand
ACGCCGGCAAACGTCATGCGCTCGACGACCGCGAACGGGCCGCCGCCGCCGAACTGCAGGCCGACGTCGCCCACCAGCGGCGACGCGCCGATCGCCTTGGCGTCGTCGTTGGTGAGGTTCGGGCGCTTGATCACCTCGAGAAAGCTGCGGCCGCTCGAAAAGCTCTGGAACCCGAGCTTCTGCACGAACACGGTGTTGCTGCCGAAGGCCCGGATCTGGTTCTCGAGCGAATCGCCGAAACCCTTGATGAGCGCGGTCATCGCGACGATCGACATCACGCCGATCACCACGCCGAGGATGGTCAGCGCCGAGCGCAGCTTGTTGGCGCGCAGCGTTTCGACGGCGATGACGAGGATTTCCCAGAGCAGTCCTGCGCGAATCGCCACGACTTACTCCCGCCTCAGCGCTTCGATCGGATCCAGCTTGGAGGCGCGCAGGGCCGGGTAGAGCCCGAAGAAGAGACCGACGCCGGCCGTCATGCCGATGCCCAGCGCCACCGCCCAGGGCTCGATCTTGGCCGGGATCGGCGAGAAATACGCGACAAGTGCCGCAAGGATGAAGCCGAGGATCGTGCCGATGACGCCGCCGAACACCGACAGCGTCGTCGACTCGGTGAGCACCTGCCAGACGATGTCGCGCCGCCGCGCCCCGAGCGCCTTGCGCAGCCCGATCTCGCGGGTCCGCTCGCTCACGACCATCAGCATGATGTTCATGATCACGATGCCGCCGACCACCAGCGACAGCGAGACGATGCCGATCAGCACGGCGAAGGCGCCCTGGCTGAAGTTGCGCCACAACTCCATGAACGTGTCCGAGGTGACGATGCCGAAGTTGTCCTTGTCGCGCGGCCGCAGCCGCCGCGACGTGCGCAGCGCGATGCGCGCCTCTTCCATCGCCTGCGGCACGAAGGACGGATCCAGCGGCTTGACCGTGATCTCGAAGCTGCGGCGCGAGCCGAACATCTTCTGGAACGCGCCGAGCGGGATCATCACGAAGTCGTCCTGCGAGTTGCCGAACAGGCTGCCCTTCTTCTCGTTGACCCCGACGACGCGGAAGTGCGCGCCGTTGAGCATGATCGTCTGGTCGACCGGGTTGCGGCCCTTGAACAGCTTCTCGGCGGTCTCGAGCCCGAGGAAGGCGAGCGGCCGCGACCGCTGGATCTCGATCCGGCTGAGGGTGCGGCCGCGCTCGGCTTCGTAGCCGCCGAACTGGTCGTACTCGGCCGACACGCCGCGCACCTGGACGTTCTCGATCGTCTCGTTGCGGAAGGTGGCGTTGGCGCCGGCGTTGGCCTGCGCCATCACGGCGTCGATCGACGCGCCGCTGCCCTTGATCGCCCGCACGTCGATCATCGTCACGTCCGGGTTGCGGCGCCGCGCTTCCTCTTCCTCTTCTTCGTTGGTGATGACGCCGACCCGCGACACCTGGAAGGTGCCGACGCCGACCTCCTGGACGATCGATTCGGCGACGTAGCCGTTCATCCCCTGGATCAGCGACACGACGGCGATGATCGACGTCACCGCCACCACGTTGCCGAGCACCATCATGAACGACCGGAGCTTGTTGGCCCAGATCGACGAGAGGGCCAGGCCGACCGCGTCGAGGAACTTGTTCATGTCGCCTGTCGCTTACGACTTCTTCTTGGCCCCGTCGGCCTCGCTGACGCGGACCTCGTCGCCGTCCTGGAGGTCGCGCACCGAATTGAACGGGCCGGTGATCACCCGGTCGCCCACCTTCGTCCCGTCGAGTACCTCGAAGTATCGCTCACCGGCGATGCCGGTGCGCACCGGCACGAACTCGGCGTACTTCTCCCGCATGACGAACACGCCCTCGGCTTCCTTGCGCGTCTGCCCGGCCGGCAGCTCGGCCGAGACCGGCGCCGGGCCCTTCTTCTTGCCCGCCTCGCCGCGCGGCGGCCGCACCACGTTGCCCTTCGCGTCGTAGACGAGGTCGCGGACCGCCATCGCCTGGATCGGCACGGCCACCGCCTGCTTGCGCGTGGCAGTCGTGATTTCCGCCGTGCAGGTGAAGCCGGGCCGCACTTCCTCGATCGTCTGATCGAGCTGGACGGTCACCTTGAAGTTGGTGGCCTGCTGGCCGGCGCTCGACTGCTGCGTCCCGGTCGTCGTCTGGATCGGGCTGTTGCCGATCTCGGTCACCCGGCCGGTGAATTCGCGGCCCGGCAGCGCGTCGATCGTCACCTTGGCCACCTGTCCGAGCCGGACCGTCGGGATGTCGGTCTCGTCGACCTCGACCTCGGCCTCGATGACCGACATGTCGGCAATCGTCAGCAGCACGGTGCCGGCATTGTTCATCGTGCCGACGACCACCGTCTCACCCTCCTCGATGTTGCGGCGCGAGACGATGCCGTCGATGGGCGACTCGATACGGGCCCGGCTCAGGTTGTACTGCGCCTGGTTCAGCGAGGCGCCTTCCTGCCGGATGCGCTGTTCCTGCGTGCGGATGTCCTGCTCGCGCTGCCGCAGTTCGGCCTCGCCGACGATCACCGCGTTCTCGGCGCGGTCCACTTCCTGCCGCGTCGTGAGCTGCTGCGCCCACAGTTCCTGCTGCCGCTTCTGCTCCTGGCGCGCGAGGTTCAGGTTCTCGCGGGCCGAGACGATCGCCAGCCGCTGCTGTTCGAGCTGCGACCGCGCCGCCAGCTGCCCGGCCTCGCCCGACTGCACGGCCGACGCGAGATTGCGCGGGTCGATCTGCATCAGGAACTGACCGCGCTTGACGCGATCGCCTTCCTCGACCGACAACTGCGTGACCCGGCCCATGTTGTCGGCGCTGATGTTGACCGTGCGCTCCGCCTGGATCTTGCCCGACGCCGAGACGATCGCCGTCAGGTCGCGGGCCTGGATCGCTTCCACGGTCACTTCCTTGCCGGTCTGCTTGCGGAACGCGAAGTTCGCGTAGGCCAGACCGCCCAGCACCAACAGCACGACGACGGCCCCGAGCCATCGCTTGGTCGAACGTTTCATCTCCCCCCCAGTGCCACTTTGACGGTCGCGATGACCAATCCGATGAGTACGTAGACTGCAAACAGGCCGCCGGCCACGCCGGTCCACTTGCGGCGGTAGACCGCCCCCAGACCGATGGCGACCACCACGAGATACCAGATCCAGAACAGGTCGATGACGCCGAGGAACGACGCCAGGAACGAGCCGTCGGCCAGGTTCGGCAGGAACACCGACAGGTTCGTCGCGCTGCTCAGCGACTGCCGCTGATAGTTGACCGGCAGCGTGAAGACGTTCTGCAACAGGCTGATGACGCCGGCGTGCGCCAGCACCGCCACCACCTGCTTGTACGTGCCTTCGCCGCCCATCACGGTGAACACCCCGAACAGGACCGCCGCGATCACCGCCGTCATGACCGGTCCCATGAACAGGATCGAGCACGCCTGGATGACCGCCATGTAGGCGGCCTGCCGCTGGACGCCGGCGTACATCTGCTCGTTGACCGTGCCGCCGAACGACTCGATGCTGGCCACCGCCTGGTCCACGTAGGCCGCCTTGCCGACGTCAGTCGACAGGAAGACGTAGAAGCCGATGGCGACGAGGACGGTCGTCAGCGCGAGCATGCCCGCCCACCGCGGGAACGCGGCCACGTTGGCCATCGTGTCGCCGGGCGAGAAGACGATTCCGATCAGGCGCTGGACGAAGGAGAGCGGCCGCACCGCCGCCGGGGCTGATTCCTGAGACATGGAAATAGTGCTGGGACGAACCGGATGCACGCGGCGAGGCCGTTCCTCGTCCAAGGGTGTCTGGCGTCTCGCGTATAGTACGCAACCCCGACGATGGATGTTCGGGAGCGGACACCTGCATCCCACCGCCGGCGACGAAGCGGCGGAGGCCCACCGGGTAGACTGACGGGATGATCGTCGGCCGGACGCTGCTGCTGGGGTGCGTGCTGCTGGGCCTGCCTGATATCGGCCTCGCCCAGGGATTCGAAGCCGTCGGGATGCGGGCCCTGGGCATGGGCGGGGCCTTCGTCGCGGTGGCAGACGATGCCTCGGCGACCTACTGGAACCCCGCCGGCCTGGTGACCGGCCCGCTCGTGACCGTCGTCGCGGAGGCGGGCCGGGGCCGGTACGAGGACGCTCCGGTCCCGGTCGGACCGTCGGCCCCGCCGGGCACGCGGGCCGCGCTCGGCCACCACGGCACCCTCGTCGCCCTCGGCACCTGGCCGGTGGGCGCCACCTTCTACCGCCTTTCCTCATCGTCTGCGAGAGTGCTGACCGCCGGTCCGGTGCCGCCGCCAGTGGGCACCGCCGCCAGCCTGGCGCGCCTCATCACCACCCACGTCGGCATCAATGTCCTCCATACCGTCGTCGAGGGCCTCCACGTCGGTGCCACGGTCAAGTACGTCCACGGCAGCGCTGCCGTCGACGGCGTCGCGCCGGCCCCGCCCGATCCCCTGGATCGGGCCGGCGACCTCGACGGCCGCGGCAGCAGCCGCGCCGACCTGGACGCCGGCATGATGCTCGATCTGCCCCGGCTCAAAGTTGGCCTCACCGCCCGCAACCTCACCGCGCCCGCCTTCGAGACGGCCATCGCGGGCACCCGGCTGCAGCTCGAACGCCAGGTCCGGACCGGACTCGCGGTGCGGGCTTCGGAGTCCCTGCTCGTCTCGGTGGACGCCGACCTGACCGCCAACGACGACCCTGCCGGCGAGCGCCGCAGCCTGGCTGCCGGCCTCGAGCAGCGGTTCTGGCAGGAGCGGGCGGCGGTCCGCGGCGGCCTGCGGGTCAGCACGATGGGAGCGGCCCGGCCGACGCTCACGACCGGCGCGAGCGTGGCGCTCCGCGGCGGCATCTTCGCCGACGGGTATCTCGCCGTCGCCGCCGACGATGCGGCGATCGACGGATTCGGGATCGGCGTGCGCGTCGCGTTCTGACGCCGCCCACGCCACTCCGCCGAGCCGTGGTCAATTTTTGCCACCCGCTGCCGATTGACACTGCGGAGAATGCACCCTGCGCCCGGGACACCCAGGTTCCGGCGTGCCGATGACCGTCCCGTCTTCGGCATTCAGCGTGCATCCTCGTCAGGGGAACATGGCGGTCAGAATCGGTGAGCTCCTTCTGAAGGAGAAGAAGATCACGCCGACGCAGCTGCAGGAGGCGCTGGGTTACCAGAAGGCCAATGGCGGCAAGTTGGCGCTGAACCTCGTCAAGCTGGGCTTCGTGCGCGATGAGGAGATCACCGCGCTGCTCAGCCGCCAGTACGGCGTGCCGTCCATCGATCTCGGCAGGTTCGAGATCGACGCCGCAGTCGTCAAGCTGATACCGGGCGAGACCGCGCAGAAATACCAGGTCATTCCGCTGAGCCGGGCCGGCGCCACGCTGACGCTCGCGATGACCGACCCGACGAACGTGTTCGCCATGGACGACATCAAGTTCATGACGGGCTACAACGTCGAGCCGGTGGTGGCGTCCGAACAGGCGGTCGCCGACGCGATCCAGAAGTACTACGCCGCGCCGACCCGCGCGTCGTCTGCGCCCAACACGCTGGAACTGGCCAACAAGGCGCTCGAGGTCGCGCAGCAGCAGGCCGACGCGTCCGGCGACGACGTGGAAGTGCTCGAGGATCTCGAGGAGATCGACGTCGCGGCGCTGGAGAAGGCGACCGGCGAGGCGCCGGTCATCCGCATGGTGAACATGGTGCTCACCTCGAGCATCCAGAAGGGCGCCAGCGACATCCACATCGAGCCCTACGAGCGCGAGTTCCGCATCCGCTTCCGCATCGACGGCATCCTCTACACGGTCATGCAGCCGCCCATGAAGTTCAGGGACGCGATCATTTCGCGCCTGAAGATCATGGCCAAGCTCGACATCGCCGAGAAGCGGCTGCCGCAGGACGGGCGCATCAAGATCCGCATCAACGACGCCGGCCACAGCAAGGAGATCGACTTCCGCGTCTCCTGTCTGCCGACGCTGTTCGGCGAGAAGGTGGTGCTGCGCCTCCTCGACAAGGACAAGCTGATGCTGGACATGACCAAGCTCGGGTTCGAGGCGAGCTCGCTCGCCAAGTTCCAGGCGCAGATCAGCAAGCCGTGGGGCATGGTCCTGGTCACGGGCCCGACCGGCAGCGGCAAGACCAACACCCTGTACTCGGCGATCTCGCAGCTGAACTCGCCCGAGACCAACATCATGACCGCCGAGGACCCGGTCGAGTTCAACCTCACCGGCGTCAATCAGGTCAACGTGCGTGACAGCATCGGCCTGAGCTTCGCCGCGGCGCTGCGCTCCTTCCTCCGGCAGGACCCGAACATCGTCCTGGTCGGCGAAATCCGCGACTTCGAGACGGCTGAAATCGCCGTGAAGGCGTCGCTGACGGGCCACCTGGTGCTGTCGACGCTGCACACCAACGACGCCCCGAGCACGGTCAGCCGCCTCATGAACATGGGCATCGAGCCGTTCCTCGTGGCGAGCTCGGTCAACCTGATTTGCGCGCAGCGTCTCGTGCGGCGCGTGTGCGCCAAGTGCAAGGCGCCGCACCCGCTGCCGACGCAGGCGCTGATCGACATCGGCTTCACGGCCGAGGACGCCCAGACCGTGGTGCCGATGCGCGGCACCGGCTGCGACACGTGCAACAACACCGGCTACAAGGGCCGCGTCGGCCTCTACGAGGTCCTCGAGATCACCGACGAGCTGCGCGAGCTGATCCTGATGGGCGCCTCGGCCCTCGACCTGCGCAGGAAGGGCATCGAGGAGGGGATGATCACGCTTCGCCAGAGCGGCCTGCTCAAGGTCAAGGAAGGCGTGACCACCACCGAGGAAGTCACGCGCGAGACGGTGAAGTAGCCCGCATCCCGTCGTCCTCACGCTGGGAGGGCGCGTTCCCCGAACGCGCCTGTCGCTGACCCGACCGGGCCCATCGTCGCGCCGGATCTCAAAATTGTCGCTGCGCCGTCAGCTCCGGCACGCAATCTCTACAACTCAGGCGGGGGCAGGAACTCGACGCGCTTGCCCTCGAGCGATTCAAGTCGTTGCGCGACAACAACTTGCGACGTTGTGCGCGAGTGGGCGCCGGCCTGACGAAAAACGGCGCTGCCGTTGCACCAGGACTGCCCGGGCGCTCACGAAGGGCCGCCCGTCTGCCGATTGAGGCGACGAACGGCACCTGAGTGGAAACGGTCCGCGGCCGGATGTGCCGACGCCGCCGTTTCCGCGCCAACCGCACCCTACGACCATGGCGACACTGCCCGAACTGCTGAAGACGACGGTGGAGCTCGACGGCTCCGACCTCCACCTGACCACCGCCGCGCCGCCGACGGTCCGGGTGCACGGCAAGCTCGTGCCGCTGAAGCTCGCGCCGCTCACCGCGCCCGAGACAAAGCAGCTCGCCTACAGCGTCTGTACGGACGCCCAGAAGAAGCGCTTCGAGGAAACCCAGGAGCTCGACTTCTCGTTCGGCATCCGCGGCGTCGGCCGCTTCCGCTGCAACATCTTCAACCAGCGCGGCGCCGTCGCCTCGGTCTACCGGTTGATCCCCGAGCGCGTGCGCGGCTTTCAGGAACTGAACCTGCCGCCGATTCTGGCCAAGCTGTCCGAGCGGCCGCGCGGCCTCGTCCTGGTCACGGGCCCGACCGGCAGCGGCAAGTCGACGACGCTGGCGGCGATGATCGACAAGATCAACACCGAGCGCCAGGAACACATCCTGACGATCGAGGACCCGATCGAATACATCCATCAGCACAAGGGCTGCCTCGTCAACCAGCGCGAGGTGCACAGCGATACGCAGGGCTTCAGCCTGGCGCTGCGCGCCGCGCTGCGTGAGGACCCCGACGTGGTGCTGGTCGGCGAAATGCGCGACCTCGAGACCATCGAGTCGGCGCTGCGCATCGCCGAGACCGGCCACCTGACGTTCGCGACGCTGCACACGAACTCCGCCTCGCAGACGATCAACCGCATCATCGACGTCTTCCCGGGGCACCAGCAGTCGCAGATCCGCACCCAGTTGAGCCTCGTGCTCGAAGGCATCGTCTGTCAGTCGCTGCTGCGCCGCTCCAATGGCCCCGGCCGCATCGTGTCGCTCGAAGTGCTGGTGCCGACGCCGGCCATCCGCAACCTGATTCGCGACGACAAGGTCCACCAGATCTACTCGATGATGCAGGCCGGCCAGGAGAAGCTGGGGATGCAGACGATGAACCAGTCGCTGGCGTCGCTCTACCTCTCGCGGCAGATCACGCTCGAGACGGCGATATCCGCGTCGTCTCACAAGGAAGAACTGCAGGAGATGATTCAGCGCGGCACCGGCGTGGTGCCGGGCGCCGGGCTCAATCGCTCTGCGGCCGGTGTGCCGGTACGGCGGTAGCAACACAGCCTACGGCCTACAGCCTACAGGCTAGAGGCTACGTGAGCCCAAGGCCGACAGTGTTGACGAAAGGCCCAGGGTCCAAGGCCCAAGGCCCACAGTGAGGACGACTCGATGCAGGCGTTTGCGTTTTCCGGACGAACCCGCGGCGGTGAGGCCATCAATGGCGAGCGGCAGGCCGAGTCGCTCGAAGCGGCGGTCGCGTCGCTGCGCCGCGAACAGATCCTCATCACCCGCATCGACCCGGTCAAGGCCAGGGCCGCTCGCGGCGTGGCCAAGGCCGGCGGCAAGGTGCCCGCCAAGAGCCTCGCGATCTTCACCCGCCAGTTCAGCGTGATGATCGATGCCGGCCTGCCGCTCGTGCAGTGCCTGGACATCCTCGGGCGGCAGGAGCCGCACAAGAAGTTCGCGGCGACGATCCTCAAGACCCGCGAGGACGTCGAGAGCGGCATGTCGCTCGCCGATGCGATGCGCAAGCATCCGCGCACGTTCGACGCGCTGTTCACCAACATGATCCAGGCCGGCGAGGCCGGCGGCATCCTCGACACGATCCTGAAGCGCCTGGCGACCTACATCGAGAAGAACGTCAAGCTCATCTCGCAGGTCAAGTCGGCGATGATCTACCCGGTCGCCGTCATCGTCATCGCGGCGCTCGTGGTGGCGGTGATTCTCTGGAAGGTCATTCCGACCTTCGCCAAGATGTTCGACGGCCTCGGCGCCCAGCTGCCGCTGCCGACCCGCATCGTCATCGCGATGAGCAACGGCCTGGTCGCCTATGGCCCGCTGCTGATCCTCGGCATCGGCATCGTCGTCTTCCTGGTGCGCAGCTACTACCGCACCAACAACGGCCGCCACACGATCGACCGGCTGCTGCTGCGCGCGCCGATCCTGGGCCTCATCCTCCGCAAGGTCGCCGTGGCGCGGTTCTGCCGCACGCTGGCCACCCTGATCAGCTCCGGCGTGCCGCTGCTCGACGGCCTCGAGATCACGGCGAAGACCGCCGGCAACGCCATCGTCGAGGACGCGATCATGGAGACCCGCGCCAGCATCGAGCGCGGCGAAACCGTGAGCAAGCCGCTGCAGGACACCAAGGTCTTCCCGCCGATGGTCACGCAGATGATCGGCGTCGGCGAGGCGACCGGTGCGCTCGACATGATGCTGGCCAAGATTGCCGACTTCTACGAGGACGAAGTCGACACCGCCGTGGCCGGCCTCCTGACGCTGCTCGAACCGGTGATGATCTCGTTCCTCGGCGTCATCGTCGGCGGCATCGTCATCTCGATGTACCTGCCGATCTTCGACCTCATCTCGAAGCTGACCTAGCGATGGCCGACTCACGAGCGCGTGAAGCGGGCGGCCGCGCCGCACAGGCAACGCACCGGCCGCGTCGGATGACGCTGCAGTGGCTGGCCGGGCTGCGGGCGCTGGTCGCCGTGACGCTGCTGGCACCGCTTGCCGCGTTTGCCGCGGGACAGGGAGACGTCGCCCGGGCGGCCTGGTTTGCGTGGCTGCCGATCGTGCCGCTGCTCAACAGCGGGATCGGCCTCTGGCGCATCGATCGCCTGACGCCGGTCGGCCTGTTCGCGCAGCTGGCGGCCGACGCGGTCATCGTGCTCGCGGTCGTCTGGAGCACGGGCGGCCTCGTGAGCGCGTACACGCCGCTGATGTTGTTGCCGGTGCTGGCGGCCAGCGTGATCGGCGGCCGGACGGACGGCCTGCGGACCGCAGCGGTGGTCGGGGTCGGCTTCGTGCTGATGACCACCATGCAGTACGGCTGGCTGCCGGTGCCCGCGGCGCTCTCCCACAGCTTGAATCGCTCGGTGCTGCCGGGCGCCCCCCTGGCCGGCTACACCGTCGCCGCCAACCTCGGCGGCGCCGTTGCCATCGCGCTGCTCGTCGGGCACCTCTCGGAGTCGCTGTCGCGCACCGGCGCCGATCTGGTCCGCGCGACCACCAGCCTGGCCGACCTCACGACGCTCAGCCAGCGGGTCATCGACAGCATGGCCGGCGGCCTGCTCGTGACCGACGCGCACGGCGCCGTGGTCCTGTTCAACCGCACCGCGGAGACCATCACCGGCCGCCGCTCGGACGATGTGCTGGGCCAGCCGATCGCCCGCGTGCTGCCGCTGCCGACGGCGCCCGATCCCGAGCCCTTCACGCCCGTCCGACTCGAGTGCACGTTCACGCGCGTGGACGGCACCGTCATCGAGCTCGGCGCCACGACCGCGCCGCTGCTGGCCGAGGGCGGCCAGCGGGCCGGGCAGCTGGTGACGTTCCAGGATCTGACGCTGATCAACCAGCGCGAAGCGGAGCGTCAGCGCCAGGAGCGGCTCGCCGCGGTCGGCGAGATGGCGGCCGGCATCGCTCACGAGATTCGCAACCCGCTCGCCTCGATGAGCGGATCGATCCAGCTGCTGCAGCGCGAACTGCCGCTGCGCGCCGACCACGCGACGCTGCTCGACATCGTCATGCGCGAGTCGCAGCGGCTCAACGACATCATCCGCAACTTCCTGTCCTACGCCGGGCCGCAGCGGGTGACGCGGGCCCGCGTGGACGTCGCACAGCTGGTGCGCGAGGTGGCGGCGCTGCTGCAGCAGCAGGCCGACGGGCCCGACGTGATCGTGCGCGTGGAGGCACCCGAGCGCGCCCCCCACGACGTGGACGAAGCGCAGATGCGGCAGGTGCTCTGGAACCTCGCGAGCAACGCCCGCAAGGCGATGCCCGAGGGCGGCACCCTGCACCTGTCGGTGGCCCACGTGCCCGCGACGGCGGCGGGGCCAGCGCTGCGCCTCTCGGTCCGCGACGAAGGCGTCGGCATGGCGCCGGCCGACGTCGAGCGGATGTTCCAGCCGTTCCAGAGCGGATTCCGGCAGGGGAGTGGGCTCGGCCTCGCGATCGTGCGGCGCATCGTCACCGACCATGGCGGCCGCGTGTCGGTCCAGTCGGCGCCAGGCGCCGGCACCGAGGTGGTGGTCTCGCTGCCGGCCCCGGTGCTGCGGCCCGCGATCGTTCCCGACCGGTTGACTGCCTGAGGCTGGCCAGATCGTGCACGACATGAACCACCCCGCCTCACGCATCCTGGTCGTCGACGACGAGCGATCGATGCGGGAATTCCTCGGCATCATGCTCACCCGCGACGGCTACGACGTCGTCGTCGCCGAGAACGGCACGCAGGCGATGGCGGCCTTGCGGCAGCGCCCGTTCGACCTGCTGATCTCCGACATCCGCATGCCCGACTGCAGCGGCATCGAGGTGCTCCGGGATGCCAAGGGCGTGCAGGCAGACCTGCCCGGTATCCTGATGACGGCGTTCTCCTCGACGCAGACCGCGATCGAAGCGCTGCGGACCGGCGCGCTCGACTACATCAGCAAGCCGTTCGACATCGACGAGATGAAGCGCGTGATCGCGCAGGCGCTCGAGCGCACGCAGCTGCGCGACGTTGCGCCGGCCGACGAGGCGCCCGACGATGGCCGGCCGCGGGCGAGCGACACGATGATCGGCCGCGGCCCGGCGATGCAGCGGGTGTTCGGCCTGATCGAGGCGATTGCCGGCACGTCGAGCACCGTGCTCATCACCGGCGAGTCGGGCACCGGCAAGGAGATGGCGGCGCGTGCCATCCATCGTCTGTCGGCCCGCGCCGAGCGGCCGTTCGTCGCGCTCAATTGCGGTGCGCTCACCGAGACGCTGCTCGAGTCCGAGCTGTTCGGGCACGAGAAGGGGGCCTTCACGGGCGCCCTGCACCAGACGCGCGGCCTGATCGAGCAGGCCGACAAGGGCACGATCTTCCTCGACGAACTCGGCGAGATGAGCCCGCTCATGCAGGTCAAGCTGCTGCGCGTGCTGCAGGAGCGGCGGTTCCGGCGGGTTGGCGGGTCGGAGGAACTGGCCGCCGACATCCGGATCATCGCGGCGACAAACAAGGATCTGGCGCGGATGGTCGGCGAGGGCACGTTCCGCGAGGATCTCTACTACCGCGTCAACGTCATCCCGGTGGCGCTGCCGCCGCTGCGGGCGCGCCGCGACGACATCGTGGTGCTGGCCCGGCATTTCGCCGTGCGGTTCGCGCGCGAGATGCGGCGTCCGGCTGCCGACGTCGACGTGGACGCGCTCGAGGTGCTGATCCAGCATGCGTGGCCCGGCAACATCCGCGAGCTCGAGAACGTCATCGAGCGCGCGGTCGCGCTGGAGCCGTCGTCTGCGGTCACGGTCGCGAGCCTGCCGGATCATCTGCTGTCGACCGCCGGCTCACCGGCGCGCGCGGCGGTGATGGCGGCCGGCGAGATGGTGTCGGCCGCAGCCGCCACGACTGCGGGCGTCCAGGGATTCCCGGCGGAAGGCTTCGATCTCGAGCGCCACGTGCAGGGGATCGAGCGCGAGTACCTGGCCGAGGCCCTGCGTCGCGCCGACGGCGTGAAGATGCGCGCTGCCGAGCTCCTCGGCATGAGCTTCCGCAGCTTCAGGTACTACGCCAAGAAGTACAACCTGTAGATCGACAGCCTCCCTTCTGCCGGCCGGCGGGCTGCCCACTGTCGGGTCGAGAGCCCGCCGGTAATCCCAACCAACCGTCGCCGCGGCGCGTCTCGTACGTTGGGTTGACCGGGACACCGGCCCGGCATTGCCAGAGATGGTGGTGATGGTCGCCGGCCTTGTCGGCCGGCGTCGTTTGGTGGGGCGCGCCGGGGGGGGGCCCCACCCCCCCGGCCCCACCCCGGGGGGCCAACAAAAAAAAAA
>CBIHOS010000146.1:0-13145 GCA_966211945.1 uncultured bacterium | reverse complement strand
GCGCCGTTTCAGGGGCCGTTCGGGGAACGGCCCCTACCCACGGACGATGGCGGGGTCGGCGATGCCCTGGTCACGTTGGTAGGGACGCCTCCCCGAGGCGCCGTGTCACCGTGTCGTCCGTTCAGCCGGGCGGCGCGGTCACAGGGAGCGCGGTTGGCGCAGCGACGCGGCGGGCCGCCGTGGCGAGGACGATGGCCCAGGCGATCTGCGAGAGGAGGTAGATGACCGCCAGCTTCGCGACGATGAAGACCATCTCGACGCTCGACGCCGGCAGCGCGCGGGGACGCCAGTAGACGAACCGCCACGGCAGCCAGACCAGCACGGCGACCGCCGCGGCGGTCACCAGCAGGATGCGCCAGTGCAAGCCGCTGGCGAGCCACTTCAGGCCGAGCACGTCGCGGCGTTCGTAGGCCGCGATCCAGGCGAGGGCCGTGGCCAGCCACGACGGCACGACGATCCACTGCACGATGACGACGAACCAGTGGACGGCCGTGTGCAGCGGCCGCGTGTTCGTCACGTTGCCGGCGACGATGGCCGCCGCGTCCACCTGGCCGGCGCGCGCCATCCACCACGACTCGAACCAGCCGGCCGCGCCGCACACCAGGCCGACGACGCCGATGACGACGAGCACGAGCGGCAGCCGGCGCACGCCTGCGCCCAGGGCCTTCCACGGGGCGATCCGCTGGACGAGCGCGACGGCGCCGGAGGTCGACGAGAGCAGCAGCAGCGCCGCGGCGAGCAGGACCAGCAGCGCCGACAGCACGAGCATCGGCAGGTTGGATTCGGGCGTGTAGAGGAAGCCCAGCCCGGCCACGCCGGCCAGTCCGTCGATGACGCCGATCCACAGGGCGACTCTGAGCACGGCGGCAATCATCGGGGCTCCTGCGGGCTCGGCACGTCGAGCTGATGGGTGTCGCTCGAGGCGTAGATGCCGGGGATGTACATCGGCGTGACCTGCGCCGGCATCGCGCGGAAGCGGCCGGGCGTCGTGACGCGCAGGAGGTACGCGAACTCGGCGCGTCCGTCGAGGCTGTCGAGGAAGAGCGCGACGCGGTCGTCGCGGTATTCACGGTGGCTGCCGTACTCCCAGTCCGGCGGCCGCGCCAGTTCGAGCAGGTCGGGCCGGCTCACGGCTTCGCTGCCGGCCGGGATCGGATCCTCGATCATCAGGTAGCGCCAGTCGTCGGCGCCGGCCACCACGAGACGCACGAGGATCAGGTCGCCGGGGTTGGCCGTGCCGGTGTAGGGACGTTCCTCGTAGACCACCCGGTTGTCGCGACGCACCGGCGCGAGCTGGAAGTACTTGCGGCTCAGCGCCAGCTTGCGCGTGCCGGTCCGCTCGAGCCCGGCGCTGGTGTCGAAGTAGCGGGCGCTGGCCGTCCAGTAGACCGGCCCGCCCCTCGACGCAATGGTCACCGATGACTTACCAGCGGCGGCGGGGAAGGTGACAGTCGCCGGGAAAGCGCGCGTCCAGTCGGCGGCCGTGAACGCCACCGTCTGCGTCTGGCCGCCGGCGGTCACCGTGACCGTGACCGGTGCCGGGGCTTCCTTGCGCGCCTTCATCACGCCGAGCAGGCCATACAACGCCATCGCCGACTGCTTGGTGCTGTTCCAGCTCATGCCGCTCTGGCGCTGCGCGAGCAGGTAGCGCACCGCCGGCTCGAGCAGCGGGTCGTCGGGGCGGACGGCGGCCAGCCCCTGGACGACGGCGGCCGTGGCGTCGGCGCTCGCGTCGCCCCAGTCGCCGAGCAGCGGATCGTTCTCGCTGCTCCACCAGGCGAGGTCGCCGCGGGTCTGGGCGCGCGTGGCCAGAGCTGCCGCCAGTTCGCCGGCACGCGTGTCCTTCTGCGCGTGCAGCGCCAGCAGCAGCCAGGCCTGGCCGTACGGCGACATGTCGCTGCGGCGCCCCCACAGCTGGTCGACGAGCGCCGCCGGCGTGAAGCCCTCCTGCTGCGGCGTGATGTCGGCGGCCTTGGCGCGGGCCAGGACATAGGCGGCGTACGCCTGGAGTTCAGGCACCAGCGTCGGCGTCTCGACCAGTTGCCGCGCGACCGCGGTCACGCCGTTCTGGAGGGCCGTGTACGGGACCTGGATGTCGGCGCCGCGCGCTTCGAGGAGTCCGTAGACCGCGTACGCCGTCATGAACGGATGGTCGTCATCGGTACGCCACCAGCCCCAGGCGCCGTTGTCGTGCTGCAGGCGGACCAGGCGATCGACGCCGGCGCGCGAGATGCGATCGAGCAGCGCCATGCGCTCGGTTGGCGCCAGCTTCAACTGATCGAGCGTGCGCACCACGAGCAGGTTGGGCACGAAGCTCGAGACCGTCTGTTCCGTGCAGCCATACGGGTAGTTCACGAGGTCATCCAGTGCGCCGAGCAGCGACCCGGCCATCGACGGCATCAGGCTGACCACCACCGACCGCGCCTGCGGGTTGCTCGCCTCGGGAATCGAGACCTCGACGCTGCGCGACGCCCCGCCCGTCGTCGACCCCGACACGCCGACGTCGCGCCGCGCGCCGAACGGCTTGACCGGCAGCGTCACCTCCATCGCGTCGCTGGCGGCCGCTGCCGTGGCGGTGGCGGTGATCGTGGCCGATCCCGGCGCCGCCGCCGTGAACGCCCATTCGGTGCGGACCTCGCCGCCAGTGGGCACCGAGACGGTCTGGGGAGGTGCGGCCGCGGCCTGCAGGCCTGTCGCCGTCGTCGACACCGCGACGGGAACGGCGTCGCCCTCCTGGTAGTTGTGCACGATCACCGGCACGCGGACGTCGTCGCGCTCGGTGAGGAACCGCGGCGGCACGACACGCAGGAGCAGATCGCGGGTCGTGATCACGCGCGACTGTGCCGTGCCGACACGCGTGTCCTGCGTCACGGCGCGCGCCGTCAGCCGCCACGTGGTGAGCGAATCGGGGAACGCGACGGCGACTTGCGCGGTCCCGTCGGCGCCGGTGATCACCGCCGGATTCCAGTAGATGGCGTCGGGGAAGTGCTTGCGCACCTGCGGACGTTCCGGCGTGTCGCCCTTGAAGTCGGCGAGCGACAGCGGCCGGCGGCGCTGCGCCAGCTTCATGCGCAGCGTGCCCGAGTACCCCATGAAGTAGTAGTGCCGCGAGTAGTCGGTGGAGACGCGGCTGTAGTACGTGCGGTAGAAGACGCGCAGCGGATCCTCGGTGGTGTCCTTGCGCACGCCGTAGATCGCTTCGTCCACGACCCCGACCGTGACCTGCGCCGGCACCGGCGCGCCGGCCGCGTCGAGCGTCCGGACGATGTAGGTGCCGGGCTCGCCGGGCCGATAGATCGCCTTGTCGGCGGTGACTTCGATCGTCAGCGCCTTACCGGTCGGCGGCACCTTCAGGCGCTTCTCTGCGTAGAAGACCTTGTCGTCCTTGATGTAGAGCAGGTTGACCCAGGTGTCGCCGAGGTCGGTCTCGGTCACCGGTACCTCGAACACGCCATCGGGACGCGGCTGACGCAGGTCGTACCAGGTGAGCGTGCGCGCTTCCTTGGTCAGCAGGACCGGCGTGTCGGGCGCGGTGCCGCGCACCGCGATGCGGGCCGTCTCGCCGGGCGCATAGGTGCCCTTGTCGGCCACCAGCTCGATCGACGCGCTCGATTCCTCGTACGTCGACTCACCAGTGCCCGGCACCCACACGTAGCTGTCGTCGGTGACCTCGCGCGGCCCCGACATCGCGCGCGCGACGACCAGGTAGCTGCCGCCCGTGTTCGGCGCCTTCGTGTCCCAGCGGGCCCGGCCATCGGCGCCGCTTGTCACCCGGGTGCTGCTCATGACCTGTCGCTTCTGCTCGCCGGCGTCGCTGTCCCATTCCGTGTGGACCAGTTCGAGCGTCACCGGCACGCCGGCCACCGCGCCGCCCCGATAGTCGACGGCGCGCACGCGGACGGCGATATCGGCGCCGGGCTTGGCGACCGACGGCGTCGCGCGCGTCGCGAGCAGGAAATCGCCCCACGTCGCGATCACCTGCCCGGCGCCAGCGACCTCGAGGTCGCTCGCGTCGCTGACGCGGGCCTCGAACCGCACCTGCAGATCCGACCTGGTGTCGCTCTCGGGAATCTGCACGCGCAGCCGCGCCTGGCCCTGCGCATCGAGGCGGGCGGTGAGCGTCGCCTGCTCGTCGCCGCTGTAGAAGTACCCCTCGCCCTGGTCGTCCTCCTCGGCGTCGCTGTCCACCCAGCGCAGCGGCGAGTAGTACGGGCCGGTCTGGACCACGAGCTTCACGTCGGCGTTGCGCACCGGCTGGCCGAAGTAGTAGCGCGCGGCGACGGTGACTTCGACGGTCTGGCCCTGGCGCACGATCCGCGTCGCCGGCGTCACGCTGACCTCGAACTCCGGCTTGCGGTACTCCTGCACCTCGAAGCCGCCGGTCGCCTTCTGCTCGCCGACGTTGACCTCGACCGAGTAGGCGCCGAGCGCGGCCGTCGTCGGCAGCGTCAGCTCCGTGTCGATCGCGCCGAAGGCATCGACCTGACGCCGGTTCCGCTGCAGCACCCGTCCCGTGCGGTCGCTGATCGCGACTTCGACCGACGGCTGATCGAACCGCTCGAGCGCGTTCCCCGTGCGCCAGCGCAGGACGGCCTTCACCTTCACGACGTGGCCGGGTCGATAGATTGGACGGTCGGTGAAGACGTGCGCGACGAGCTCGCGGGCCGGCGTCTCGCCGAGCGAGTAGGTCGGCGGTGTGCTCGCCACCGCCTGCGGGCCGCATTGCGCCACCGAGATCAGCTCGTCGGCATCGAGCGTGCCGATCGGCACGGTGGCGAGTCCGCGGGCATCGGTCGTGGCGCGTCCGATGACCGCCTTGTCGGCGATCGCCGCGATCTCGCAGCCGCCGACCGGCTGGCCCTTCTGCCGGTCGACGAGGTAGGTCAGCAGGGTGCCTGGCGCCACCTTGGTGATGAGCGCGATGTCGGACACCATCACGATCGTCGAGGCGATCTGGGTGCCGTGCACCGCCTCGATCAGATAGATGCCGGGCGTCGTCACCTCGATCGGGATCCGGCGCACGTCGGCATCGGCGAGCCGCGGCAGCATCTCCCGCCACGACGCGACCACCTGCTTGTCGTTCAGCAGCGGGACTTGCGCGAACGCCGCCAATCCGAGCTGGACGCGGCGCTGCACGACCTGCCGGTCCTGGCCGGCCCGCCGCTGCGCGCGCCACGCGCGGCTCGTCTGGCGCCGCACGAACTGCCGCATGTCGGCGCGCCTGCCGGCCTTCCAGCTGGTGAGGCGTTCGAGCCAGGTCTGCTCGGTCGGCGCCGTGTACTCCTCGCTGCCCAGCACGTGCGCGTCTTCGAGCCCGGCGAAGAACGCCACCGGGTCCGCGACGCGGTACACGCGGAAGTCCAGCGACCCGAGGCGCTCGAACGTCAGCGTCACGGACGGCTTGGCGATGGTCGTGAAGATCTCGCCGCTCGCCAGCGAGAAGGCCGGCCGGTCGTCGGGCCGCGGCGTGTCGTCCTGCTGGGCGAGGGCTGGTGCGGCGGTCACGAGCGCCACCAGCATCAGGAGGGCCGACAGCGCGCCTGGGGCAGCAGGCCGGGACATGATCATGGAATCCTCAGTCGGTACACCCCGAGGAACGCGGGGTTGTCGCGCAGCGGCCGCCACCGCGGCGCCGGGTGGCGGCGCAGATCGGCAAGCGTGGCCTTTCGCATCTCGCCGGCGCTGTGCGTCGCGGCGTCGGGCCCGGTGTGGTAGACGACCCAGTCGTCGCGGTCCGGTTCGAACGACGATCGGCCGACGAACACCATCAGGTGTTCGGGGAAGCGCTGGCCTGGCTGGTGGAAGGCCAGCAGATCGCCGGGCCGGGCCATGGCCGCGTCGCGTCCCAGCCGCGTCGCGTTCAGGTGGAGGATCGTGCGGGCATCGGCAAACTCCGCGTAGGCCGGCGGCGCCGCGGCACTCACACGGAAGATCGGCAGCAGTCCGTCGCGCCCGTCCAGGCGCGCCCGCACGTCGGGCCGGACGTGGCCGCCGGGAATCGCCATCCGGCGCTGCCATTCCGGCGAGTGCTCGCGCAGCGCCTCGCGCGCGGCATGACGGACGAGTCCCGCACAGTCGATCACATCGGCGGTCGGGCGGTAGAACTGGGCGTCGGCCAGCAGCGTGAACCACGCGAGGAACGCGGCGCGATCCTGGGCGTCGAGGGCCGGGCGGGCCTGACCCGGGCCGAGTCGAGCGGCAGGGGACGCGCCTGACAAGGCCAGGAGTGCGGTCAGCAGCGCAGCGGCTCGCATCGAGAACGGCGTCGAGTCTACATCACGGGATCGGGCGGCGCGGGCGCCGGTCGGCGCCGAGCGCCATCCCGATCACCCGGGTATAGGCGCGGGCGTCGGCCGCGCGGCCGCGCAGCAGGCTCACCGTCGTCCGGATGGCCATGCCGGCGACCAGGAGCGGACGCAGCGCCAGCCGCGTCGCCAGCGATCCATGCTTGCCGGCATACCGGAGCAGGTTGCGGTACCAGATGGTCGAGAACGACCCGAGGCCGAGCGTCCGCATCGCCACGCCGCCCTCGTGTACGACACGGGCCCCGGCAACGTAGCGGATGCGCCAGCCGGCATCGAGGAGGCGACGGCAGAAATCGACGTCCTCGAACCACGCTGGATGGAACGCCTCGTCGAACCCGCCGACCGCGTCGAAGGCGTCGCGACGAACGAGCAGGCAGGCGGCGGCGGGCTGCTCGACGTCCTGGTCGCGCGTCCGATCGAGGTCGTCGGCGCGGTAGCGCGCCGAGGCTGGATTGCCCGGCCAGACGTGATCGATCAGCAGGAGGTCCGCGGCCCACGTCGCCAGCGTCGGGAAGCGGCGGATGCTGTATTCGGTCTGCGGCTGATCGTCGGGACCGACAAGCTGCGCGCCGACAGCGCCGATGTCGGGCGCCGACTCGCCGGCGGCAAGCATCAGGTCTGCCGCGGCACGCGTGAGCAGGATGTCGGGGATGAGGATCAGCGCCCCCGCCGTGCGGGCGGCACGCACGCCGGCGTTCACGCCGCCCGCGAAGCCCAGGTTGCGGTCCATGGCCAAGAGCGTCGCGTCGGGAGCGTCCGCGCGCACCGTGTCGACCGTGCCGTCGCCGGAGGCGTTGTCGACGACGATGATCGGGAGGCCGGTGGCACGGGCCGCGTCGAGCGCCCGCGTCAGGTGGGCACGTGCGTTCCAGGCGACGAACACGAGGCTGATCGGGTCCGGCACCGGGACAGGGTAGTCGAATGCGAGGTGGGGGCGGATGCGTCGTCGACAGGCCGCGTGGGGACCCGCCTCCGCCCCCCGGGCTTCGGCGCGCCCAGGCAACGGGCCCTGCCTTGCGGACAGCCGAGCCGTCGCCGGTAGGGACCGTTCGCCGAGCGGTCCGGCTTGGGCCGTCGGCCCGGACGCGCTGGTTGTGCCACGATGGCGGCGATGGGCGGTCCGGACGTGACGGTGGTGGTGCCCGTACTGCACGACAGCCCGGCGCTGGCGCGCCTGCTGGACGAGCCGTGTACCTACGACCACGGCGCGCGCTGGATCGTCGTGAATGGAGGGGCTCGCGACGAGGCGTTGAACGTACTCCGCGCGGCCCGGCCAGACGTGCTGTGGCTGGACAGCCCACCGGGCCGAGGCGTGCAGATCGGCGCGGCCGTGCCGCACGCGGTGGGGACGTGGCTGCTGGTGCTCCACGCCGACACCCAACTGCCCGACCGGTGGCGCGACGAACTGGCCGCGGCGGCCGCGGCGGGGCGACGCTGGGGCTGCTTCCGCCTGCGGCTCGGGACCGCTGCGTGGCAGGCGCGTCTGATAGAACGAGCGGTGCGGGTGCGGGTGCGGTTGTTGCGGCTGCCGTACGGCGATCAGGCGATGTTCTTCGATCGCCAGATGCTCGTGGCGGGCGGCGGCGTGCCGCCGGTGCCGCTGATGGAGGACGTGCTGCTGGCGCGGCGGTTCGCGCGCGCCGGTCCGCCTTACCGGTCGGCGCAGGCGGCCGTGACCTCGGCCCGGCGCTGGGAACGCGATGGATGGTGGCGCCGCACCGCACGCAACTGGTGGACGAGCGCGCGGTTCCTGTGGGGCGTGTCGCCGGATCGACTCGCGGCGGCGTATGTGTCAGAAGGCGGGGCGGCGCGACGCGCCGGCACTGGAATGCGCTGATCGCGCTGCCGCTCGAGTGCAAGGACTGATCATGCTGATTCGAACATCGTCGCCCGTGCCGGCTCGAGACATCACCGACGAGCGTCTGTATCTCGATCGCCGGCGCTTCCTCGCGTCGGTCGGCATCGCCGCCGGCAGCATTGCCGGGGCGGCACTGGTGCCGTCGGCCGCGGCGGCGCAGACGGCGTTGCCCAACGTCAGGAAGAGTCCGTTGAGCACCACGGGTGAGGCGCTGAACAGCTTCGAGGACATCACCAGCTACAACAACTACTACGAGTTCGGCACCGACAAGAGCGATCCCAAGGCCAACAGCGGCCGCTTCAAGCCGTTGCCATGGCAGGTCAAGATCGACGGCGAGGTCGGCAAGCCCGGCGACTACGCGCTCGACGATCTGCTGAAGTGGTTCCCGCTCGAGGAACGCGTCTACCGGCTGCGGTGCGTCGAGGCCTGGTCGATGGTGATTCCGTGGGTGGGCTTCCCGCTCGCCGACCTGTTGAAGCGCGTGGAGCCGACCGCCAAGGCGCGGTTCGTCGAGTTCACCACGGTGCAGCGGCCTGGCGAGATGCCGGGACTGCGTTCACCGGTGCTCGACTGGCCGTACCGCGAGGGCTTGCGGCTGGACGAGGCGCAGCACCCGCTGACGCTGCTCGCCGTCGGGTTGTACGGCAAGACGCTGCCCAATCAGAACGGCGCGCCGCTTCGCCTGGTGGTGCCCTGGAAGTACGGCTTCAAGAGCATCAAGTCGATCGCCCGCATCCGCCTGACGACCGGCCAGCCGCAGACGGCGTGGAACCTGTCGGCGCCGAACGAGTACGGCTTCTATTCCAACGTCAACCCGCAGGTGGACCATCCGCGCTGGAGCCAGGCGCGCGAACGCCGCATCGGCGAGTTCTTCCGCCGCGAGACGCTGATGTTCAACGGCTATGGCGATCAGGTCGCGGGGCTCTACACGGGGCTGGATCTGAAGAAGCACTACTGACGGGTATCGGGTATCGGGTACCGGGTACCGGCGAACCCATATGACGGAGTGTGTCCATGCGTGGTTGGTAGGACCGGCTGTCCCAGCCCGGCCTGAGATGCATCCGACGTTCTAGGCCGCGTTGGCCAACGGGCCCTACCTATCGCATGACATTCCGTTCCGCCAAGCCGCTCGTGTGGGTCGCGTGCCTCGCGCCCCTGCTCTGGCTCGTCTATCGCGTGGCCTTCGGCGGCCTGAGTCCCAACCCGATCGACGACATCACCGACGAGACGGGGCAGTGGACGCTGCGCCTGCTCCTCGCGAGTCTCGCGGTCACGCCGATTCGCCGCGTGTCCGGATGGAACGGCATCATCCAGTGGCGCCGGCTGATTGGCCTGTTCGCGTTCTTCTACGCGTGCCTGCACCTGAGCACGTACGTCGTGCTCGATCAGTTCTTCGATCCGGCGTCGATCCTCGGCGACATCGCCAAGCGCCGGTACATCACGGTCGGCGTGGCCGGGTTCCTGTGCCTGCTGCCGCTGGCGGTCACGTCCACCACGGCCTGGATTGGCAGGCTCGGCCGCCGCTGGCAGATGCTGCACCGGCTGGCGTACGTGGCCGCGGTGTGCGGCGTGGTGCACCTGCTGTGGATCGTCAAGGGCGACGACCTGCGCGAGCCGGCCGCCTACGGCGCCGTTCTCGCGGTGTTGATGGCGATCCGGGGCTACTACTGGTTTCGTTAGCCAATGCCGCCAACGTCCATTACGCACGACACGACGACAGGGCGCCTCGGGGAGGCGCCCCTACCGGCGCGCCACGCTTCCTCACAGGCGCCATCACCCACCCCGCGTTCACTGACACGACGCCACGCCAGGCGCACAACGCTTGAAGATGTCGCGCAGCTTCGCGTAAGCGATCGACGCCATCTCGTCGTAGCCCGTCTGGTTGGGGTGCAGGCCGTCGGGGCACATGTCCACGCCCGTGTAGTGCTCGCGATAGACCGACTGCTCGACGGCCAGGGACTCGAGCAAGCCGTTGTACTCCGAGACGGCTGACGGGATCGTGGCAGGTTGGCCGGTCTGCTGATCGTTGCCGTAGGACTGGAACAGTTCGAGGACGACGAGCGCGCCTTTGCCCTTGGCGTCCACGACCATGTCGCGCATCCGGTTGCGGACGGTCGTCGGCGCGACCGAGTTGTTCAGGTCGTTGATGCCTTCGAGCAGCATGACGATGTCGAACGGCGCGAAGTAGTCGCCGGGCTCGGCGTGATCCAGTCGGCAGTTCGCCTGGCCGGCGGTGCATCTCGGCGAGCGCACGCTGCCGCCCGGGCTGCTGTTGAAGCCGGCGAGCGTCACCCATTCGCCTGGCCAGCCCGCGTTGGTGACGAGCGTGTACGGGCCGAATTGCGGGTTCGCCGACAACAGGCCCTTCAACTCCCGGGGATAGGGCCGATTGATCTGCACCGGGATGCGGAGGCCGCCGACGTCGTAGCCGTTCGACACGCCGTAGGTGAGGCTGTCGCCGAAGGCCAGGACGCTGAAGTACCGCGTGAAGCCTGGCGCACGCATGAAGCGGCCGCGGTTGACGACGGCGACGCCGACAGGTCCGGTCGTGCCGAAGCCCGTGGCTACCGTGCGCGCCGGCACGGTGAAGGTGATCGCCGTCGGGCCGATCTGCGACGGCGTCACTTCGACCCCGCCGAAGAACACCTGCGCTCCCGCCCCGAAGTTCTGGCCCGCGATCGTGACGACCGTCCCGCCCGACAACCGCCCCGAGGTCGGCGACATCGTCGTCACCTTCACGTCGGCCGGCTTCTGCGCCGGCGTCGTGAACGCGCCGTTCCACGGCGTGCCGGCATTGGCGTGTCCGCCGACGTAGTCGTTCCAGTACATCGCGCGTTCGGCGACGAACGCCTGGCCGCCGACGCTTTCGAGGAACGCCGCGAAGCGCCGGCCCTGCAGCAGGTCGAAGTCGGGGCTGAGTCCGGCCGCCGGCCAGATGTTGGCGCGGGTGTTGGCTGGCACCGTCACCGTTGTCGCGACGCCCGTGCCGTCCTCGGTCGCGAAGATCGCGCGCACCTGGATGTCGACCTGGTTCGGGTTCACGACGAGGAAGAAGCTGTCGTAGCGGCCGCCGGATCCGTCTTCGCCCTGCCGCCCCTCTGCGAACGCCCAGCGCGGTTCGGGCTGCTCGATGCCGGCGACCACGTGCCCTTCCTTCCACGGGAAGGTCGGCGTGGTCGGATCGGACGCCGACGGCGTGCCCCAGTACACCGCCCGTTCGGCGACGATCGGAATCGTGCTGTCGATGCGCACCGAGAACGCCGTCGCCGGCAGCAGCAGCGTGTCGTCGTCGTCGCGCTCCTGGTCGGTCCAGATGTTGAAGCGGCTGCGCGGCAGCACGGAGTAGGTGCGCGTGACCGGCGCGCCGGCGTCGCGGAAGAACGTGGCGGTGATCGTGGCCGGCTGGTCGTTGTCGTTGCCGATCAGCACGAACGTCTCGAAGGCGATCGCCGCGTTGCCGCCGGTGAACCCTTCGGCGAAGTACCAGGACGTGCGGCCGCTGCTGCCGCCCGTCGCCGGCACGCCGACGGCGTCGTGGCCGCTGCGGAACGCATCGAAGTACATGGCGCGTTCGGCGACCACCGGCGTATCGCTCTCGACGACGGTCGAGAAGCCCTGTCCTGCAAGATCGGCGCGTGAACTCGGCCACAGTGTCGCGCGGTTGCCGGGCGCGACCTCCACCGTGTCCGACACGCTGGTGCCGTCGCCCTTCAGGTAGCGCGCCGTCACGGTGGCCGACGCGGCGCTCGGGTTGGCGATCAGGATGAACGTCTCGAAGGAGCCGGCCGAGCCCTCGGCGAGAATCCACCGCGTGGCCGGCGCGCCGACGCCGCTGGCGCCGGTGCCGCCCGCGTAGGGCGTGCCGGTGAGCGGGAAGAACATCGAGCGTTCGACGACGATGTCGGCGGGTGTCGAAGTGCCCTGGACGACGGCCGAGACCTGGGCCGACGTCGCGCCGCTGAGGCCGGGAAACTCGCGCGCGACGTTCACGGTCAGCCGGCCGGTGCCGGGCACGGTGAACGGCTTCTCGAGCACGGCGCCCGGCGTGATGACCGCGTCTGGCGCGGGCAGCAGCTTGACGGTCACGGTGACCGTGCCCGGGGCAGGATTGCCGACGAGGATGTCCTCGTCGAACGTCCCGTTGCTGGCGCCTTCGGCCAGGAACCACGTGCTGGCGGCCTGCGCGAGAACGGGTGCCGTGCCGGCGGCGCACATCGCGGTGGCGAGCGCGAAACGGCGGAGGAGGCGGGTGAGCGTGCGGCTCGCGCTCGGTCTGTCTGGCATGCGTCGGGCGGTCGAAGCAGACAGATTAGCCCGGCCCTGCGCGAGGAGCAACGCGCCGCCGGTCGCTGCCGAAGGTGAGTATCGACGAGACATCCACGGTGGACTAGGGAACGGCGGCCCGGATCGCCGCGTACGCGATCTCCGCCATCAGGTCGTAGCCATCCTGCGTCGGGTGCACGCCGTCGGTGCCGATTTCGACACTCGACCCGAAGTCCACGCGGAAGAACTTCTCCTCGAGCGCCATCGTCCTGATGGCCTCCCACATGTCCGACCTCATCACGTGGATGCGGCCCATGAGCACCGTGGCGCCGGAGGTGCGGGCGGTCTGTCCCATCGTGCGCAGCGCGCTCATCGCCTGGCTCAGCGTCGCGCCGGAGTTCAGGTCGTTGAAGCCCTCGAGGATGATCACGACGTCGTACTTCTTGGCGGTCGTGAGGGGACCGATGCGTCCGACACCACGCGACGTGTTGCCCGAGCATCCATTGATCGAGGCGCACTCACCCGCGAACCCTTCGTTGTCGACGTCGGCGTTGCTGCCGTACCGGGAGTTGGACCTGAGAATCGACTCGAGGTACTCCGGGTACGGCGGGTCGGCGAAGGAGTAGACCTGCGTCGGCTGGGTGGCCGGCGGCACTGGCGGGATCCGCTCGACGAGTTGACCTTCGGTGAAGCTGTCGCCGATGGCCAGGACGCGGAAC
>CBIHOS010000145.1:0-13150 GCA_966211945.1 uncultured bacterium | reverse complement strand
ACGCCGTCGCCCCGCCGGCGCCGTGGTCCTGGTGGACGAGGGCGTCGGTATCGACGCCGCGGTCGGCGCAGACCTTGGCGAGCGGCGTGCGTCCACCGCAGCAGAAGTCGATCTCGTGCTGCTGGAAGACGCGGATGGTGGCTGGAAACGCGGTGGCGATGTCGGCAACGGTGGTGTCCGGTGTGATGACCATGTTGCGAGACTAGCGGCGGCACCGGGGGCGCGTCGTTGCGCTGGAGCAATGTTTCGGGTGCCGCGCACTAGAATGCCCGGGATGACGTCAGCAGCAGACATCCGGCGCTCGCGCGTGTTCGACGGGTTGACCGAGGCCGAGCGCGACGCCTGGCTGGCGCGGGCAACGACGGTCACGTGCGGGCGCGGCCAGACGCTGGCGCGGCAGGGCGAGCCGGCCCGGCATTTCTACCTGGTCGAAGCCGGACACGTGAAGATCCTGCAGTTGACGGCCGAGGGCACCGAGCTGATCGTGCGGTTCGTGTCGGCCGGCGAACCCTTCGGCGGCGTCGTCGCGCTCAGCGACGCGCCCTACCCGGTGACCGCGGTCGTGGCCCAGCCTGCCGTCGTCAGGCAGTGGACGCGCGACGCCGTGACGTCCCTGCTCGCCGCGACCCCGCAGGTGCGCGTCAACATCATGCGGGAGATGGCCACCCACATGACCGACGCCCTGACCCGGGTGCGCGAACTGGCCACCGAAAGCGTCGGTCAGCGCCTCGCTCACACGCTGCTGCGGCTGGCGCGGCAGTGCGGCGAACCGCAGCCGGACGGCGTCCTCCTCACCCAGCCGCTGACGCGCCAGGAACTCGCCGACCTCACCGGCACGACGCTGTACACCGTCAGCCGCACGCTGTCCGAATGGGAAAGCCGGGGCCTGATCGAAACGCGTAAGCGCATGCTGCTGTTGCGTTCGACGAAGAAGCTGGGACAGCTGGCCGGCGGCGAGACCTAGCGCCGGGCGCGCCGGCCTGGCGCCTACGAATCGAGGCGGCGGTGCGCGCCCAGCAGCCCGGCTCCGAACGCCGCAAGCATCCACGCCGACAGCATGGCCGTCAGCCACAGCCCGCCGTTCGCGAGCCACCACCGCACGAGCGGACTCGCGCCGACGCTGGCCGGCGCCGTCTGCTCGAACCCGAAGAGCAGCGTCACGCGCAGCGCCGACAGCGGGTTGACCATCAACGGCACGACCCAGGCGTCGCCATGCGCCTGCACCCACGGCGCGCCCGAGACCGCGAGCAGCACGAGGTCCAGTCCGAACAGCAGCACGAACCAGACACCGAGCGCCAGCAGCAGGCCGCGCACCTGGTCGCGCACCCAGAAGCCGACGGCCAGGCCGAGCAGCGCGAACACCACGCACACACCGCCTGCGGCCGCGGCCACCAGCACGAGCGTCGATGACACGCCGCCTGCCAGTGCCGCCGGCACGACGAGCAGCCAGGCCGCCGGCACGAGCAGGGCGGCGATGGCCGTGGCCTTGCCCGCCAGCCAGGCGGCGCGCGAGACGGGCTGGGTGAACAGCATCGGGAATTCGTCGGCATCGCCGTGCGCGGCGCTGAGTCCGAGCAACAGCGACGAGAGCGACAGGCAGAAGAGCACCGCCTGCAGCACCCAGGCCGGCGCCGAGCGGGCCGCGGCGTCCGGAGTGAACAGCGGCAGCAGCGACACGCCGACGCACAGGCTCACGTGCACGTGCAGGAAGCGGTTGAGGCGATGTTCGGCGATCTCGCGCCTGAGAGCGGCGTCGAACGTCGTGACATGCATGCGCGTGATCATGGCGGGTTCCTTACGTATTCCTGCTGTGACGCGACGTCAGACGGCGGCCGCGAGGACGGGGTGCGGCACCGCGAACGGGAAGGCCTCGCGCAGCCGCGACGCCGGCAGTTCGCGCCCGACCCGGCCGGCCTCGAGCACGAGACACCGATCGGCATGGCCGTCCCACTCGCCGAGCAGGTGGGTGGCCACGAGCACCGTCGCTCCACGCCCCGCCGCTGCGTGCAGTTCGGCATGGAGGAAGCGGCGCCAGTCGGGATCGAGACTCAGCCCCGGCTCGTCGAGCACCAGCACGGGCGCGTCCGGCAGCATGAGGACGGCGAGCGCCAATCGCTGCCGCGTGCCGCCCGAGAGCCGTCCGGTCGCCTGGCAGCGCTCGTCGGAGAGCCGCCAGTGCTTCTCCACCGCCGCCACGCGCTCGGGCGGCAGGCCGCGGAGGCGGGCGTAGAACTCCAGGATCTGCCCGGCCGACAGCCGCTCGTGGAAGCGCGGAGACTGCGGCAGGAACGACAGCTGCGACAGCGCCGCTTCCCGATCGCGCGCCACATCGGCACCGCCGATGACGATCTGACCGGCGTCGGGCCGCGACATGCCGCACAACTGCCGCAGCGTCGTCGTCTTGCCGCTGCCGTTGGCGCCAACGAGCAGCGTGACCTGGCCGGGACGGGCCTGCAGATCGAGCCCGTCGAGCACGCGACGGCGGCCGTACGACTTTGTGAGTCCGGTGATGGCAATCATGGCTGGTTTGGCTCCACGAGCGGGGCGGGGTCGACGATGCCGGGCACACCAGGCAGCGCAATGCGGGCGTGCACGAAGCGGAGCAGACGCTCGCCCGGGCTGCCGGCCAGCAGGCCGATTGCCGGCAGGTCGCGGCGCAGCGCGCCGAACAGGTCGAGTTCGCGATGCGGCAGATCGGCCACGCCGTCGCGATCGAGATCGAGGGCCACGGCGCCGTCCCAGTAGTTGCCACGCCCGTCGCGGGCCCAGCGGCTGGTCAGGTTGCCGCCGGTGGTCTCCACGGTGTGCAGGTTGCCCGTGAAGCGATTGCCGGTGAACTCGTTGCCGTCGGAACTGTCGGACGCATGGATGCCGATGTGGTTGCGCGCGACGAGGTTGTCCACCACACGATTGCCGTGGCCGCTCTCGAAGAACACGCCGACGGTGTTGCCGGAGATCTCGTTGGCCTCGAGCGTCGTGCCGTCCACCGTCTGCAGCAGCACGCCGTACGAGCGGTGGCTCTGGTTGGCGAGGAAGCGATTGCGCCGCAGGACGATGTTCTGCGAGCTCATGAGCGCGGCGCCGGCGGCGTTGTTGCGGAAGACGTTGCCCTCGAACACGTTCTCGTCCGAGTACATGTAGTGCAGGCCGTAGCGGACGCCGGCGATGTCGTTGTCGCGCACCTCCGTGCGATCGACGAACGAGAAGTAGATGCCGTCGCGCGTGTCGCGGATGACGTTGCGCGCCACCACGTGCCTGGCGGAATTCCAGATGTGGATGCCGTTGCCGCGCCGGTTCTGGTCGAGCGTCACTTCACACAACTCGCTCCCGCCGGGTGTGGCCGACGACGTGAACGGGTCGACGAGCTCCAGCGTGGTTCGCGTGCCGGTGATGCTGTTGCCCTCGATGCGGGCGCCGTCGGCCTGCCGGACGTAGATGCCGTGCAGCGATCGATCGATGCGATTGCCGACGATGACGGCGCGGACGCCGGTGACGTGCACCGCGGCGTGGTCCAGGGACAGATCCAGGCCGGAACCGCTGATGTGAAAGCCTTCGAGGCTCACGTCCGCGGCACGGATCGCCACCGTGTGCGTGCGCCCGTCGCCCTCCATGTGCGCGTCTCCACTCGCGTGCAGACGCAGCGACCGGTCGATCACGAACGGGCCGCGATACAGGCCGGCCGGCACGTCGACGGTGCTGCCCGCCGGAGCGGTGGCCAGCTGCGCCTGCAGCCACGACGTGCGGTCGTCGCGCGCGGCCGCCTCGGCCGCCGTGGTGGTGGCGCCGGCCGCCAGGGCCACCGGGGCCACGACGCCCGCGCGGTTCAGTCGCGGCGTCACGCCTGGCCCGCCGGCGGCGAGCGCCAGCGCCAGCGCCGCGACCATCACGGAGTGGCGCCGCGCCGCCAGGGAACCCGTCACACCGCCTCCTCTCGCGCCTGGCGCACCGACGTCCACAGCGCCGCCAGCAGGAGCACGAAGAACAGCGCCATGCAGGCGGTACCGGCCAGCGGCAGGCTGGTCTGCACGAAGTTCGCAATCTGCTGCGAACCGACGACCACGGGCATGAAGGGCTCGATCGTCATCGGCGCGCGCGGATCGAGGTGATGGCCGTACGAGTACAGCCGGTACGCGAAGCTCGCCATCGAGAACGCGCCGAAGTAGCAGAAGAGGACCACGAGATCGACGACGCTCATGATGCGTCCGACGACGACCGCCCGCAGCGTGAGCAGCGAGAAGACGCCGATGGCAAACGGCAGCACCTTCATCTCCAGGAAGTCGGCTTCGACGATCGGCTTCATGCCGATGTAGTGGTTGAGTGTGTTGATCTCGGCGAGATCCTGGCCGCCATTGCCGGCGACGATCTGGTACGCGTACATGTCCAGCGTCAGCCCCTCCGCGTACTGGGGCGCCACCAGCTGGATGCGCCACAGGGGCAACGCCGCACCGGCGAGGATGACGACGACGCCGGCGAGGAGGAGGAGCCGCCCGGTGAGACTCACCGGGCGGTCCAATACGTTCTGTATCGTGCGGGGATTCATCATCACACCTGTCGCTGCTAGGGCTTGACTGCGAGATATCCCTGCATCTCCTGGTGCAGCGCCGAGCAGAAGTTCGTGCAGTAGTACGGGTAGACGCCGGCCTTGCCGGCGGTGAACTTCACGGTCTTGGTTTCGCCCGGGTCGACGACGACGTTCATGTCGTGTTCGATGATCCCGAGGCCGTGAATCATGTCGGTGGTCTGCTCGACGTTGGTCACGTGGATGGTGACCTCGTCGCCGGCGCGCACCTCGATCTTGTCGGGCACGAAGCGGCTGCGGATGGCCAGCATCTTCACTTCGACCTTGTTGCCGTTGCGCGTCACGCCAGCCTGCGAGGCCTCCCAGATCGCCTGCGGGTGATGGCTCTCGGCCTTGGGATAGACCTCGATCGGGGCAATCGCGTCGGCCTTCAGGATCTGGGCGAAGTGCGGCTCCGGCTCGGTGTAGGCCTCGTAGATCATCGACATCTTGTTGCCGGTGATGTCGATCAACTGGCTGCTCTCGGGCTGCGACGGCCCCACCGAGATGTGACGGCCCTTGGACAGCTTGTTCATCGCGACCAGGTACCGGCCATACGGCGCCTTGGTGTCGCTGCCGCCGACGACCAGGTGGCCGATGTTGAAGTGCACCGGAATCTTGTCGGCGATGATCGTGTTGAGGTCCTGCTTCTGCTGGGCGTTCCACGGCGGCAGCGTCCACTTGGCGACGGCCGACTCCACGTAGAGCGACGTGTAGGCGTTGCCCTTGCCGTCGAACTGCGTGTGCAGCGGGCCGAGCCCGACCGGCACCTCGCCTTCGAGGACCGCGTCGTACTTGATCACCGGCACGCCGCGCACTTCGCCGTCGAAGGTCTTGGCGGCGATCGCCTTCTGGATCTTCTCGAAGTCGAAGACGCTGGTCACCGGCTGCAGCTTGCCCGACGCGGCAATCCAGCGGCCCGACGGATCGGTGTCGATGCCGTGCGGCGACTTGGGCACCGGCAGGAAGTACATGACGCCGGGCACCTTCGCCGGGTCGATCACCGGCACGCCATCGAGCATCGTCGCCCGACCCTCGCGGACGGCCTGCTCGGCGGCGCGCCAGTTGACGACCGCCGCGTAGTCGCGCTCGCCCTGCGTGGAACCGGCCTCCAGCACCTCGTGGGCCATCTCCGAGTTGTACGAGGTCCAGAACGCCCAGCCGGAACTCGGTCCCTTGCCCGTCGAGCCGAGGTCCCAGTTGAACGGCGGCGTCAGGATCTGCCAGCCGACGGCCATCTCGCCCGACTTCGGGTCGATCTTGATGCCGCTGACCATGCCGTTGAAGTCGGTCTTGTAGGCCGACGGATCGGCGTAGCGGCCTTTCGGCAGGGGCACCGAGAAGCGGGTCGCGACCAGCACGTACTCGCTGTTCTCGGTGACGAACGACGAGCCGTGATTGCCGCTCGAGTTCGGGATCGGTCCGAGGATCTGCCGGGTCTTGAAGTCGCGCAGGTCGATGCGGGCGATGCGGTTGTTGGCGTTGTCGTTGACGAACAGCCAGCGGCCGTCGTACAGCCCGTCGGTCTGCGAGAGCCCGGGATGGTGCACGTCGCCCCAGGTGAACCGGCCGAGCATGCCCTTGGACTCCTGGTCGTAGCCGTAGCCGGTGGCCGGGTACGGCGCGAAGACCGGAATCGTCGCGATGTGCCGCATCGAGGGCAGGCCGGCTACGTACACCTGGCCGGAATGGCCGCCCGAGTAGAACAGGTAGAACTCGTCCTTCTCGCCCGGCGCGACGAACGTCTTGGCGGCGATGGAGGTGTCGTTCGAGGCGGCCTGCTGCCCTGGGGGGTTGCAGGCGGCGGTGAGCGTGAGGGCGGCGGCAAGGCTGCCGCCGAGCACGAGCGTGTGACGTGTCGACATGGTCTCGATCCCTGCGATGAGGTTCACTGGACGATCAGCACGCCGCGCATGCCGACCTGGTAGTGGCCCGGGAACGAACAGATGTATTCGTAGCGGCCCGGAGTGGTCGGTGCGGTGAAGGTGACGGTGTCGCGCTCGTTCGGCCCGAGCAGCTTGCTCGACGCGAGGATGCGGGCCGCGGGTTCGCCGCCCGGGACGTAGTCGGTGGTCACCGCTTCGGCCGCCGCGACGAGGAACGCAGGGACGTCGGTGCCGTCGGCCAGCAACACCCAGTTGTGCCCCATCGAGAACTTGGGCGTCGTGCCCTCGTTGACGAAGGTCACACTCAGCTTCTCACCGGGCTTGGCGGTGATCTCGGTGAGGGAGAACTTCATCGTGTCGTTACCGGTCACCGTGACGGCGCGGCCGTCGTGGGTGACCGCCGCAGCGGCGGGGGCCGGGGTGCTGGCGGTGGCCGGCGGTGCCGTGGCGTTGCCGGCGGTGCCAGCCGGGTCGTTGGACGGTGCCGAGCATGCGGCGCCGGCAAGTGCGAAGAGAAGAACGGAGACTGGGAGATATCGGGTCATGTGAGTGCCTTCCTGTGAGGCAGTCTCGACCCAGTGACCGGTTGGCGTCTTTGCGCTGGCGCAAAGACCCGTGAGCGGCGCCGGCTCAGACTCTGGCCATGACGACCAGACGCCTGCTCGCCCTGCTGATCGTGGTGCTCGCGATGACCGTCGTGATGGCGCGGGGACGCCTGACGATGGGCACCGCGGATGCGGACGCGGACACCCAGACCTTCCCCGTGACCGGCATCGTCACGGCGGCGCCCGCCGACGGCCGCGTGATGGTGGCGCACGACGAGATCGCCGGCTACATGCCGGCGATGACGATGCCGTTCGCGGTGGACGCGAAGGGGATGCCGGCGGTGCGGCCCGGCGACAGGGTGACGTTCACGTTGCGCGTCGCGGGTGCGTGGTCGCGGGCGGAAGCGTTCACGGTGATCGGACACGACGCCGGGGTCGCGGCCGCCCTGGCCGGCCCGTCGGCCCCGGCACGCCGGCTGCGCCGCGGCGACGCGGTGCCGGACTTCTCGCTCATCACCGAGCGCGGCTCACCGTTCGGTGCGGCCGATCTGCGCGGGCATCCGACGGCGGTGACGTTCATCTTCACGCGCTGCCCGATGCCCGAGTTCTGTCCGCTGATGAGCAAGCGCTTCCAGCAGGTGCAGCGCGAGATTGCCGGCGATGCGGCGCTCGGCGGAGTCCGGCTCGTGAGCATCACGCTCGATCCGGACTTCGACACGCCCGCCGTCCTGTCGGCCTACGCGCGTGCGTACGGCGCCGACCCGTCGCGCTGGACGTTCCTCACGGGCGGCGCGGCCGACGTGTCGACGCTGACGAAGGCGTTCGCGATCCACACCGAGAAGAACGGCGTGTTCCTGGACCACACGCTGGCGACGGCGGTCATCGATCGCAACGGCACCATCGTGGACATCTGGCGCGGCACCGCGTGGACGGCCGCTGACATCGTCGCGGCGCTCCGGGCCGCGGCACAGGGCGCCGGTACGCAGTAGCGCCGGGCGTCGCCGCGGCTGGCCGGCGCGGCCTCGTCCGTCGCGAGGACTCACACGATCTGCGGGGTGTTGCCGCCGGGTTCCGACGGCGGATCCTGCATCGGCACTGGCGCGGGTTCGGTCGGTGGCGTCGGCGGCACGTCCTCCTCGTCGTCGTGCGGCCGAGGTGGCGGTTCTTGCGGCGTCGGCGGCTCGTCGGGGACACCGGTGGCCATGGCGATGCGCAAGTCGGAGAGCGTAACGAACGAGGGGGTGGACATGCCTTGCAGATCCATTCACGAGGCGTGCCGGGTCACCGAGCGGCCGTCGAACGGCCGGACTGGACCGCCCGATACGTCGGGCGGCGACGAATCGTAGAGGTGCTCCGCGAGGACGGCTACTTCGGCCTGGTCGCGCGCAGGAACGTGGCCTCGTTGACGAGGCGGATACGGTGTCCGTCGGCGCGGAACCGCTCGTACTCGAGCAGCTTGCGGCCGCGGCTGCCGGCGCCGTACACCTTCGACGGCTTGCCGAACACGACGACCGTCGTCGCCGCGGTCACGGTCGAGGCCACCGTCGCGCCGGCGCGCCTGGCGAGCGAAGCCCCCGTCGTGCGGGCCCTCGGCAGCGGGCCCGTGAACACGACGACGGCGCCCTTCAGCGACGACAGCGTCTGGAAGCGCAATCCCTCGGGCTTTGACTCGAGCGCCTTCACGAACTCGGCGGCCGACGGATACCGCCCGGACTCCGGACCGATGCTGCGCTGGATGATGCCCTTCATGTGATCGGAGCAGCGCAGCGCCGCGACGTCGCGCGACGCGTGCCGCTTCGGATGGCCCGACAGCAGCATCGCGATCAGTTGGCCGAGCTGGTAGACGTCCTGCTGGCGCTTCCAGAGCCGCAGGCCGCCAATCCGCATCACGTCGTGGACGAAGGCCGGGTTCTGCGCGTCGTTCTCGACGCCGCGGCCGTACGCGATGTGCTTGGCGATGCCGAAGTCGGCCAGCTTCAGCGTGAGATCGGCCATGACGAAGATGTTGTTCGGCGTCAGGTCGCGGTGTACTGCGTGCATGCGGTGCAGCAGTTCCATCGCGCGGGCGATGCCGAGCACCTGGGCTCGCGCCTTCTTCTCGGAGAAGGGGCCGTGCCTGGGCAGGAACGTCGTGAGGCTGCCGTTCTCGGCGAGTTCCGTGATGAGCACGTGGCGAGGCCGGCCGCCGCCGAGGTGCACGAACGAGTCGAGCACCTGGATCACGTGCGGCACGCCGCGCAGCAGTTCGCCGAAGTAGGCCTCGCGGTGCCACGTGCTGATCGCCGAGGCGTCGATGAACTTGACGCAGCACGCGGTTTCGGCCCCGGTCGCCACCACCCGCCGCACCGCCTTGTGGGCAACGCCGAAGCCGCCGCGGCCGATGATCAGCCCGATCTCGTACTCGACGAGCCGTGCCAGCGTCGACCTGTTGATCGGCTTGTGGCGGCTCGACGGCGCGATCGTGCTGCCGCCGGCGACGGTCGTCGCAAGTCGGGTCGGAGCGGGCGGAGCGATGGTCTGGCGGCGCGTCGTCGTGGGCACGGCGCGCCCATCATCGCAAGTCGCGGGCGGGAGGACCAGCCGAGAGGCGCCGACGGCTCGCCGGGCCCTCCATCGTGCCTCTGTCCGCCGCGATACGCTGTATGCCGTGAAGGCTCGCCTCATCGTTTCCGTCACCGCGCTCGGCCTGCTTGCGCTCGTCGCCTCCTGCGCGCGGCGGCCATCGCCCACGCTGACGCCGTCCGACATCCCGCCGCGGCCGCGCACGATTTCGACCAGGACGCGCACGACGATCGTCCAGCCGGGCCTCGACGTGTTCCTCGACAACCTGCCCAGGCGCCTGCGCGGCAAGCGGGTCGGCCTCATCACCAACCACAGCGCCATCGATCGCCACGGCGTGCCGGCGATCGACCGCATCGCGGCGCATCCGAGGCTGACCCTCGCGGCCCTGCTCGCGCCCGAGCACGGCATCCGCGGCGACACGGCCGAGGGGGTGACGATTGGCGACGAGGTCGACGCCAGGACGGGCGTGCCCGTGTACTCGCTCTACATGGCCGAGGACCGCGGGCCGTCGCCGGCGATGTTGAAGGACGTCGACGTCCTCGTGTACGACCTCCAGGAGGTGGGCGGCCGCACCTGGACCTATGTCTCGACGATGGCGCTGGCGATGAAGGCGGCGGCGCGCAAGGGCATCCCGTTCGTGGTGCTCGACCGGCCGAATCCGATCGGCGGCGAGATCATCGAGGGCGCGCCGATTGCGCCAGGCTTCACCTCGTTCGTCGGCATGTACCCGATCCCGGCCCGCCACGGCATGACGGTCGGGGAACTCGCGGCGTACTTCAATCACGCCTTCGCGATCGGCGCCGATCTCTACGTGGCCCGGGCCTCGGCCTGGCAGCGCGACGCGTGGATGGACCAGACGCGCCTGCCGTGGGTCGACCCGTCGCCCAACCTGCGGTCGCTGGCGGCGCTGGCCAGCTATCCCGGCACCGTGTACTTCGAGGGGACCAATCTGACCGAGGGCCGCGGCACGATGCGTCCGTTCGAGCAGATCGGTGCCGCGTGGCTGGACGCCCCGATGCTGGCGCAGGCGATGAACGCGCGCCGGCTGCCTGGCGTGCAGTTCGAGGCCGTGAGCATGGACGTGCTGCCGACCGCCTCGAAGTTCAAGGGCGAGACGATTTCGGGGCTGCGGCTGCTCGTGACCGATCGCCGGACGTACCGCCCGGTACGCACGGCGCTGATCCTGATCGACGCGATCAAGCGCCAGCACCCGGACCAGTTCGCGTGGGGTCCGTCGATCGCGCGGCTGACGGGTTCCAACAAGGTCCGCGAAGCGATCGACGCGGGCCGGCTGGACGCGCTCCTCGAGGAATGGGACCGGGAAGCGGCGGCTTTCGCGACGACGCGGGCGCCGTACCTGCTGTATCCCTGAACGGCATCGCGTGAACGGGGAACGCGGCAGGACACGGGAGGGCGTACCGGGTAGCGATGATCGCGAGACCGGCACCGCGTGTGTCGATAGCAATTTATTCACCACCTTTGTGTCGCGGTTTCTTCACGAGGGGCAGGTGCGGATCGGGCGTAGACTCTGGCATCCAACGCTACAGATCCGTCCGCCGTAGATCGGACGCCGGAGACACCATGGCTCGTTCGTGTCGATTCACCTGGTCAGGCGTCCTGACCGCGATCCTCCTCACAGGCAGCGCCGCCGCGCAGCCGTTCGACGCACCCGAGGCCCGCATCACCCGCGGCCAGGCCGGGCAGCCGCTGGCGCGAGGCGTCGCGACAGATCCCGCCGGCGTCGTGCGCGACTACCTGCGCAGCGCCGGGCACACCGATGCCACGGTCGACTCGGTCGCGCTCGCGGGCCGGAGCGTGAGCGCCCGCAACGGCGTCTCGCACCTGCGCTTCGTGCAGCGGATCGACGGACTCGACGTCTACGGCGTGTACGTCAAGGCCTCCGTCGATGCCGACGGCGGACTGGTCAGCGTCATCGAGAACCTCGTGACGCCGCGCGGTGTGGCGCCGGCAGGCCTGCCGGGAGGCGAGGGCCGCGCCCTGGCGATCGGCCTGCAGCACGTACACGGCGGCGCGCAGTCGGCGCCGGGGCTCCTGCGCCAGCAGGGCAACGTCAGCGTCTTCGCGCGCACGCCGTTCTTCCACCGCGAGCCGACCGTGACCCGCGTGGCCGTGCCCGTCGGCGCCGCGCTCCGCGTCGGGTATCTCGTCGAGACGTGGGCCGAGCGCGGCAACCAGCTGCACCACACGCTCGTCGGCGGCGACGGCGCCGTCCTCGGCGTCGAGGCCCGCACTGCGCAGGACAGCTACAACGTGTTCCGCAAGGATCCCGAGAAGGCAGCGCAGGAAGTCGTCTCGAACCCGGCCGACGCTACGGCGTCCAAGAGCGGCTGGCTGTTCGGCGCAACGCAGCTCACGACGAACATCGTTGGGCACAACGCCATCGCCTACCTGGACATCGATGCCAACAACCAGCCGGACACGGGCGGCGATCCGGTGGCAGGTGGCGCGTTCACGAGCGCGGCGAACCTCGGGCTGCCGCCGACCACCGACACCAATCGTGCGGTGGCGACGCAGAACCTGTTCTACCAGAACAACGTGCTGCACGACGTGCTGTACCACGCCGGGTTCGACGAGGCCGCCGGCAACTTCCAGCGCGTCAATCCCGCCGGCGCGACGGGCGGAGGCGATCCCGTGCTGGCGGAAGTGCAGGATGGCAGCGGCACCGACAACGCCAACTTCGCGACGCCTGCCGATGGCTCCAGCCCGCGGATGCAGATGTACCTCTGGACCGGCCTCGGCAACGCCGAAGTCGTCCACCTCGGCACGACGTACCTGGCGCAGCTGGCCGCCTTCAGCCCGGCGCTGTCGTCGACCGGCCTGACCTTGCCGTTGGCACTCGCCGACGATGGCGTGGCACCGACCGCCGATGCGTGCGAGCGCTTCCCGCGCACGACCAACTTCGCGAACCAGATCGCGATCGTCGACCGCGGCGCCTGCGACTTCATCGACAAGGTCAACAATGCGGCGCGCGCCGGCGCGGCTGGCGTCATCGTCGTCAACAACACCGATGGCCTGCCGATCACCATGGGCGGCAGCGGCAGCGCCAGGATTCCGGCGGTGATGATCACGAAGGCTGACGGACAGACGCTGCGCACGGCGCTCGGTTCGGCGACGATGCGGGCGACGGCAGCGCCACCGCAGCGCGACAGCAGCCTGGATGCCGACGTCGTGTTCCACGAGTACGGGCACGGCCTCACATGGCGGATGATCGGCGGGATGAGCGGCGTGATGGCCGGCGCCATCGGCGAAGGCATGAGCGACGTGCTGGCGCTGCTGCTCAGCAACGACGACCTCACCCAGCGCGACACCGTCACGCACGACGACCGCATCGGCGAGTACTCGGCCTCCGATCCGCTCGGAATCCGTTCGGCCCCGTACGAAGGCTATCTGCGCACCTACGCGGACTTCAGCGCCACCGGTGTCCACTTCGACGGCGAGATCTACGGGGCGATCGGCTGGCTGCTGCGGAAGACCTACCTGGAGCACCGGCACGACACGGCCGAACTGCTCGCCGACATCGTGGACGGCATGAACTACACGCCGGCGACGCCGACCTTCGAGCAGATGCGCGACGGGAT
>CBIHOS010000144.1:0-13241 GCA_966211945.1 uncultured bacterium | reverse complement strand
TCGCGCCGTCACGGCCACCACAAGCGGTGACGGTATCGCGCAGCCTGCAGCCTGCAGCCTACCTGAGGGGCAGGCCATAGGCGGTAGGCCGTAGGCCAACCATCATTCGGTTGGAGTCCGGCCGCGCCCGCCTACGCCGCGGCCTCCACCACGTACTTCACCTCGGCGAACGTGTTGCGGTGCGTGACGACGCCGAGCGGCACGCCCAGGTTGTCGAACGCGTCGTCGAACGAGCCGGCGACGTACATCAGCTGATCGTCCCGGTTCGCCTTCAGGATGCGCGCGACGAGCTGCATCGTGAAGTCGGCGGCGGCGGTGGCGAGGGCCGCCGCGGGCGCCGTCGCGCCGGCCACCTTGATGAGGTTGTCCCGGAAACTCTTGTACGTGGCGTCGGCGCGCACGTCGTCGAGGACGGCGCCGGCATCGCGCAGCCCCTGGTCCGACTCGGCGACGAGGATCCGGTAGTCCAGGAAGCTGGGCAGCGGTGCCGAGCGCCGGTACATCGCCAGGCCGGCCGGGCCGAGCGTCAGGTGCTCGTGCTTGGCGATGTCGTCGAACGTCTTCACCGACATCTCCATCGGCTCGGGCCCGAGGTTGTCGGTGACGAGCGTCACCAGGTAGATGTCGCCGCGGCCGAGGTCTCGGTTGTCGATCACCAGGACGTCCTTCAGCGACATGCGGACGTGGCGCAGCGCGGGGTCGAGCGCCCGTGGACGCGCCCCGGGCGCTCCGATCGCGGCGCCGGCGGCGGCCGCCAGGCGTTGTGCTTCGCTCGGACGATGGATGACGTCGGGGACCAGCAGGGTCGAGGCAGTCGGAACGGTGTCGTGCGGCATGGCGGCGCTCCTCGGGGTCGGGTGCCGCGCGCGGACGTGCCCGGACACGTGCACCCGTCCGGTAGAACGCTGCGCGACGAGCCACCGGACAGCCTGAAACCGCCCCTGAGGCGCGGGCGTATCATGAGCGCCATGCGACTCGTCACTTCCCTGTGCCTCGGCACCGCGCTGCTGCTCGGCAGCGCCACGCACGCCCTCGCGGACACCAAGGCGTTCCTCGGACGCTGGAACATCCAGAGCACCGACACGGCCACGCCCGGCGTCTACTGGCTCGAGCTCACCGACACCAACGGCGAGCTGTCGGGCCGCTTCCTCAACCGTGGCGGCAGCCCGGTCAAGCTCGCCTCGGTCTCGGTGACCGGCGACGAGCTCACGTTCACCACCGCCAGCGCCAACGCCAACGCGCCCGGACAGACGCACAAGGCGACGCTGAAGGACGGCAAGCTTGTCGGCTCGGTGACGTTCCGTGAGCGCACGATCAACTGGGTCGGCGTGCATCCGCCCAAGTGGGCGCCAGCCAACGCCAACGGCGCGCACACGTTCGGCAAGCCGGTCGTGCTCGTCGACGGCACGTCGCTCGAAGGCTGGTCGGGCCAGCGGGCCGGGCAGCCGCTCAACTGGACGGCCGAAGCCGGCGCCATCACCAACGGCGAGAAGGCCAACAACCTCGTGTCCGCGCAGAAGTTCAAGGACTTCAAGCTCCAGGCGGAGTACAAGGTCGCCGAGAAGAGCAACAGCGGCATCTACCTGCGCGGCCGCTACGAACTGCAGGTGCTGGACGATTTCGGCAAGGAGCCGGAGGAGCACCAGCACATGGCGATCTATGCGTGGGAGAAGCCGCTCGTGAACGCCAGCAAGAAAGCCGGCGAGTGGCAGACGATGGAAGCGACGATCGTCGGCAACAAGGTGACCATCGTGCTGAACGGCACCAAGGTGCACGACAACGCGACGATCCAGGCGATCACCGGCGGCGCCCTCGACGCCAACGAGGATCAGCCGGGCCCGATCATGCTGCAGGGCGACCACGGCAAGGTGTGGTTCCGCAAGCTCGTGATCACGCCGATCGTCAAGGCCGCCGCCACCAACTAAGGCGCGCTCGCCTCGCGGCGGGCCTGGGCGACCACCGCGTTGTCAGGGTCCGCCGTCTGCCACCAGTCCATCAGCAGCGCGTACGCGCGCCGGCTCCCCTCGCGGTCGCCCGCCGCGGCCAGCGCACGCGCCAGCCCGAGTTGCGCGTGCGGAATCAGCGGCGAGAACGGATCGCTGCCGCGGTGCGCGATCACCTGTCCATAGACGCGCGCCGCCTCGCTGTGCGCGCCCGCCGCCGCATAGGCCCGCGCCTCCAGGAAGGTCGGAGCGAGCGCGGCGATGAACCCGAACTGATAGGGCGCCGACGGGCGGAGCGCCTCGAGCGCCTCGGCCGGCCGGTCGCGGGCGAGCGAGATGGCCGCGGATGCTGCCGGCAGGTAGGCGCCGTGCAGGAACGTGTCCTCGGGTCGCACGCGGCGCAACTTCTGCACGATGGCGGCGGCCTCGTCGGGCGCGCCGACCAACGCCAGCGCGAGCGCGCCCCGCAGCGCCGGTTCGGGCGCCGTCGACGTCGCCGCCACGGCCCGCGCCTGGGTCGTCGCCACCGCACCGTTGCCGTACACGGCCTCGGTGAGCGCTGCCCACGCGGCGTACCCCGACGCCACCTGGCCGAGGCGCTGCGCCGCGGCGCCGTCGATCGTCGCCGCAAACAGGCGCCGCGCTTCGGCGAGCCGGCCGTGCAGCGCGGCGTCCTGGGCCTGCGCACCGGTCAGGTCGAAGCTGCGCTGGCGTGTCGCCGCCCACGCGACCTGCGCCTGCGCCGCCGCCGGATCCCCGAGCAGCACGGTGACCTGGTAGAGCAGCCGCCGCATCGGCACGGTTTCGAGCTGCAGCCCGATCGCCTCCTCGGCCACGGTGCGCGCCTCCGCGTAGCGCCCCTGTCCCCGCCTGGCGTGCGCGAGATTGGAGAACGGGAACGCATGCGCCGGGTTGCGCCGGCGTGCCTCCTCCGCCGCCGCGGCGGCGGCCGGGAAGTCGCCGAGGCGATTGAGCAGCACCGCGAGCGCGTTCGGGGCGCGGTAATCGCGCGGGTAGGTGCGGCTCCACACCTCGAGCGCCTCGCGCGCCTTCACCTGATTGCCCGTCACCCGGTCGTGGTACTGGTAGGTGATGAACAAGCGTTCGCGTTCGCTGACGCGTTTCGCCTTCTCGAACGCCAGCCGGGCGTACGTCTCGCTGCGGCCGCTCTCGCCGAGGCCGCCGTACGCGGTCGACAGCGTCGTGTAGGCCAGCGCGAAGTCGGGGTCGGCCTCGATCGCCCGCTCGAGCGAGCGGATGCCCTCCATCTCGCGGCCCGCGGCGCGGCGTGTCGCCGCCTCGGTGTACGCCTTCAACGCCGCCAGCGACGGCGTCGTCGCGTCCTCGATCTTCACGTCGTGACGGGCAATCGTCGTTCGCGGTTCGCCGAGCGCCGTGCGCACCGACGCGGTCAGGTCGCCGAGGGCGCGGAGGACCTCCTCCTTGCGCTGCACTTCGGCCTGCTCGCGGACGATGGTGCCGCCGTTCTCGCAGTCGGTCGCGACCAGTGCGATCACCGTGCTGCGTCCGACCGCCGACACGCTGCCCTCGAGCATCGCCTGGACGCCGAGCCGCTCGCAGAGTTCGGTCGCCACGTCGTGGGTCAGCGTCGCATCGACCTGCTGTCCCATCAACTCCAGGCCGGCGCGGCGCCGCTCGTCCGACACGAGGTCCAGATACGGCGACTGCCCGAGGTAGACGCTGACGGCCTGCCGCAGCGTGCCGTCGAAGTCCGGATCGGCCGTGCCGTTGACGATCTCGCTGAGGAGCACGGTGTTGCGCGGCCGCGCCGCCACCGCGCCTGGCCACCAGCCGGTCGCCCACGCACCGAGCAGGCCGGCGGCCACGACACCGACCCCGCCGGCGATCGCCGTGGTGCGGCGGTTCCAGACCGGGCGCAGGCGCCAGCGCGTGCCGATCGCCCGTCGGTGCTCACGCAGCCGGTCGAGCAGGTCCTGGGCGGTGGGCTGACGACCGTGAGGATCCTTGGCCAGGGCCTGGTCGATCGACGCCGCGAGAGCCGCCGGGACGCGGCGGTTGCGGCGGCGCACCGGCACCGGCGTGGACGAGAGAATCGCGCGCGACAGTTCGGGAGCCGTCGGGCCCGAGAACGGCCGCACACCGGTCGTCATCTCGTAGAGCAGCACCCCCACCGCGAAGACGTCGCTGGCCGCCACAGGCGGATGCCCGGCCACCTGCTCGGGCGCCAGGTACGGGTCGCCCTCGGGCTGGCCGTCCTGGCCGACCGAGGTCTCGATGTCCACCGCCGTCGTGGCGAATGCGCTCAGGTCGGGCGACGCGGCCGCCGGGTCGGCGACGGCCGTGCCGAGGCCGAGCAGCTTGACGTGCCCGTCGACGGTCAGTCTGATGGCGGCCGGCCGCACGTGCCCGTGCACCAGACCGCGCCGGTGGACGGCGCACAGCGCGCCGGTCAGCTGGATCGCGATCTCCATCGCCCGGTCCAGCGGCAGGGCGCCGTCGGCCAGGACCTCGTCGAGACGACGGCCGGTGAGCAGCTCCCGGACGACGTAGGGCTGGCCGTCCTCCTCGCCCCAGTTGTGGACGGCGCAGATGTGCGGGTGGGTGACGAGCGACGAGACGTGCGCCTGCCGCCGGAAGCGGTCGACGGCCTCGGCCGTCGTCCCGGGGCCGCGCCGCAGCACCTGCACGGCCACCGTGCGCTGCAGGCGCGAGTCACGTGCGCGCCACGTCTCGACGGGCCCGTCCTCTCCAATCAACTCGAGGAGCTGGTAGTGCGCGATGTGCGCCGGCGCGGTCACGGGTACAGCCTACAGCCTGCAGCCTACGGCCTACGCGAGTTCACACACCGGGTTCAACGCCGCCCCGGCGGCCGCATCGCCGTCGTCATCGGCATCGCGAGACCGTCGTACTCGGCTTGCGCCACTCGTCGCGGCGCGAAATCGGCGTCGGCCTCGCGCCACAGCGAGAGCAGGGTCTGATAGCTCGCCCGGCTGCCATCGGGGTCGCCGGCCGCCGCCTGCGCCCGCGCCAGTCCGAGATACGCCATCGGCACCATCGGCGCATAGGGATCGGTGCCGCGATGCGTGAGAAGCCGTTCGAACTCGCGGATTGCATCGGCCCACGCGCCCTGACGACGATAGGCCTCGGCGCGCAGGTACAGCGGCACGAGGGCGCCGAGCCCGCCGATCTCTGTCGCCCGCGCCGGCTCGAGCGCCGCGACCGCGACGGCGGGACGGCCGTCGTGCAGGGCCACGGCGGCCCGCGTCGCCGGGGCGAGCACGGTCCTGACGTAGGTGGACTCGGGCATCCGCCGCTCGGCGGCGTCGGCAATCGACAGCGCCTCGGCACGCTCGCCGGCGAGCGCGAGCGCGGCCGCCGCCCGGAAGCGCCCCGACGCGATCGGGCCGTCGGCCGTGACGCCGCCGCGCGCGATCGTCTGCCTGACGCGCTCGGCCAGGTCGTCGCCGGGCCGGTACAGGACTTCCAGCCATGCGAGGTGCGCGATCTGGCCGGCCGCCGTGCCCCGCAGCCCGCGCGTCACCGCCAGGTCGGCCGACCGGCGATACAACGCCTCGCCGCTCCGCCAGCGTCCCTCGTACATCGCGATCTGCGCCTGCGCCGCGATCATGTCGAACTCGCGCGGCTGTCCCGAGGCCCAGGCGACGTGCTGGCTCGCCGTCCGGTCGCCGGCCAGCACCGACAACTGGTACAGCAGGCGGCGCGTCGGCATCGTCGCCACGCCGGCGGTCACGGCGTCGCGCGCCGCCCCGCGCGCCTCGTCGAACCGCCCCAGCCCGCGATAGGCGACCGCCAGGTTGGACATCGCGAACGGGTGCGCGGCGTTGCGGCGCAGCGCCTCGCGGGCCGCGTCCAGGGCCGGCTGGTAGCGGCCAATCCGGTTGTAGACCACCGACAGCGCGTTGGCCGGCACGAAGTCGCGCGGGTAGGCGCTCTGCCACACCTGCAGCGTCTGCACCACGGCGTCCTGATTGCCGGTGACGCGGTCGTGATACTGGTACCGGATGAACAAGCGTTCGCGTTCGCTGACGCGATCGGCATGTTCGAACGCGATGCGGGCATGCCGCTCGCTGCGCGCCACTTCGCCGATGGCGCCGTACACGGTCGAGAGCGTCGCGTGGGCCTGCGCGAAGTCGGGATCGAGTTCGATCGCCCGGTTGAAGAAGGCCACCGATTCCAGCTCCCGTCCACGGCGGCGCTCCTCGAGCCCCAGCGCGTAGGCCTGCAGCGCCGGCAGCGACGGTGTCGTCGCCTGCGCGATCGGCACGTCGAACCGCGCGATCGACGGCAGCGACTCGCCGAGCGTCGTCCGCATCTGCGAGGCCAGCTTGCCGAGTTCGGTGAGCACGGCCTCGCTGCTCGTCGCCTCGGCCTGGGTGCGGGCGAGCGTCTCTCCCGTCTGGCAGTCGGTGGCGGCAAGCGCGATCACGTAGTGGCTGCCGAGCGGTGCCAGGCGCCCGTCGATCATCGCCTTGACTCCGAGGCGCTGGCACGTCTCGCGCGCCACGTCGTGGTCGAACGCCTCGTCCGGCTTGCGGCCCATCAGCCGCAGCGTCTCCTCGATGCGCTGGTCGGACACGATGTCGAGGAACGGCGACTGCCCGAGCTGCACCTCGAGCGCCGTCATCAGGGTGCCGTCGAAGACGCTGTTGCCGGTGTCGTTCTCGAAGGCGCCGATGACGATGCTGTCGCGGTCGGTGAGAGCGGGGCGGCGCGTGAACCAGGCATAGCCGAGGCTGCCGGCCACGAGCAGGACCGACGCGGCGACGCCGGCGCGGCGATACAACCCGGCCCGGCTGACCGGCGTCGCGGACGGATCGGCCTGGACCCGCGCCGTCGGACCGCTCGGGGCCTCGGCGCGGGCCAGATCGGCCAGCAGATCGCCGGCCCGCTGGTAGCGTTGCCGCGGGTCGGCGGCGAGCAGCTTGACGATGATCGCGTCGAGCGCCCGCGGCACCGCCGGGTTGAGCGCCCGCGGCGGCACGAACACGCCGTTGGTGATCTTGCCGAGGATCTGCGCGATGTCGTCGCCCTCGAAGGCGCGACGGGCCGTCGCCATCTCGTAGAGCACGCTGCCGAGCGAGAACAGGTCGGTGCGCGCGTCGAGCTCGTCGCCCTTGGCCTGCTCCGGCGACATGTAGAAGACCGTGCCCATCGCCATGCCGGTCTGCGTCAGGTGCAGCGGGCGCGGCGGCGTATGGCGGACCGCGCCGGCAGGCTTCGGTGCCGGAACGGGATCGGGGCCGACATCGGTCGGGTCCGGCCCTCGATCACTGGACGGCCGCACGACGGACTCGGCACCGCTGGCGGCCAGTGCGAGCGGCACCGCGCCCGACAGTGCCGCCAGTGCTTCGTCGCCCGCCAGTCTGGCCAGACCGAAGTCGAGCACCTTGAGGTGATCGTTCTCGGTGACGAACAGGTTGGCCGGCTTGATGTCTCGATGGATGATGCCGCGCCGATGGGCGGCGTCGAGCGCTTCGGCCACCTGCCGCGCAAACGCCACGACTCGCGCCGGAGCGAGCGCACCCTGCTCGATCAGCTCGCGCATCGTCACGCCCTCGAGGCGCTCCATGACGATGAAGGCCTGGCCTTCGTGCTCGCCGAGCTCGTGGATGGTGCAGATGTGCGGATGCTGAAGCGCCGAGGCGAGGCGCGCTTCGCGGCGGAAGCGGCTCAGCCACTCGCTCGAGGCAGCGGCTTCGGGATGGAGGATCTTGATGGCGACTTCGCGCCGCAGCCGCGTGTCCTCGGCGCGATGGACCTCGCCCATCCCGCCAACACCGAGCAGGCCGACAAGGCGATAGTGCGAGAGGAAGGCTGCAGCCATCGAGAGCGACACGCCCACAGGCGTGCGGTGCCGCTGTACGAGGGCCTGATTGTAGCAGAGCGGTTCAGGCGCCGTTGGCCCGGACGGTGGTGGCGCGCAGGTCGAGCGCGCGCCGCACGTGCGCCAGCAACTCGTGCGGCATGAAGGGCTTGGGCAGCAGGCTGTCCCTCCACTCGGACTCGGGGCCGGGACCATCCGTCCCATGTTCCGAATAGCCCGACATGAATGCGACGGCGAGATCCGGACGCGACGCGCGCAGCCGCCGCGCCACTTCCACGCCGTCGGGGCCCGGCATCACCACGTCGGTGAGCAGCAGGTCGATGTGCCCGGTGTGCGCGACGGCGAGGGCGATCGCCTCGTCGCCATCGGCGGCTTCGAGCACCGCGAAGCCCGCCTGGCGGAGGATGAGGCCGGACAGCGCCCGCAGCGCCGCCTCGTCTTCCACGAGCAGCACCGTCTGCCCGCCCGAGACGAGAACGTCCGCGCGCACCTGGGTGTCACGCACCGGCCGGCGCTCGGTGCGCGGCAGCCACACCGTGAAGGTCGCGCCCTCGCCAGGCTGGCTCTCCACCGTCACCGTGCCGCGATGCTGCGTGACGATGCCGTAGACGGTGGCCAGGCCGAGGCCGGTGCCGTGGCCCATCTCCTTGGTGGTGAAGAACGGCTCGAAGATCCGCGCCCGCGTCTCGTCGTCCATGCCGTGGCCGGTGTCGCTGACCGCGATCACCACATACGGCCCCGGCGCGAGCGTGGGCGATGGACTCGCCTCCTGCAGCACGGTCGCGGCACGCGCGCTCACCCGCAGGCGGCCGCCGCCCGGCATCGCGTCCCGGGCGTTGATCACCAGGTTGACGAGAACCTGTTCGAGCTGTCCCTCACCGAGTTCGACGAAGCCGGTGTGGGTATCGAGATCGAGCCCGAGATCGATGCGTTCGCCGCAGAAGCGGCGCACCATCGGCGCCAGGCCGGCGATCGCCGACGACACGTCCACGATGACCGCGCTGCGCATCTGCTTGCGGCTGAAGGCGAGCAAGTTCTGGGTGAGCGCGGCAGCCTGCTCGCTGGCCCGGCGAATCTGGGCGAGCGGGTCGCGATGCGCCGTCTGCAGGCCCGCATCGTCGAGCAGGAGCGCGCAGTACCCGATGATCACCGTCAGCAGGTTGTTGAAGTCGTGAGCGACGCCGCCGGCCAGCCGGCCGACCGCCTCCATCTTCTGGGAGTGCCGCAGGTGCTCTTCGGCCTGCTGCCGCACCTGCTGCTCGCGCACGAGCGACGCGTTGACCGCCGTCATCTCGCGATTGATGTCCGACAGCGTGCGCGCCTGCGCTTCGAGGCCCCGCTCGGCGCGGCGCCGCTGGCGGACGGCAATCACCAGGCCGCCGATGGCGATCGACTGCAGCACGACGAAAGCGGCGGTGCCCCAGATGGCGCGGCGATACGTCCGGAAGAACGAGGGCGGCAGGTTGAGGATCTCGGCGGCCGACCCGACCGACGACTCGGCAATGCCCCACCTGGCCATCTCCGGCGCGTCGAAGGCGAGGCGCGTTTCCGGATCGACCTCGATCTCCACCGTCGCGGGCGGCGCGCCCTCCCACACCTCGATCACCTTGCGCGCCATCCACAGGCCGTGCGCAACGCCGGTGCTGGCCGTGGTCGCGAGGACGCCGTTGCCGACCTCGCTGAACGCGATGCCGACGACGGGCGCCTGCGACGCATCGACGATGGACCGGATCGATCCGGGACCGTCGAGCGGCAGGTTCGTGACGTCGCGAATCACCGGCGTCGTCACGACCAGATCGGTCGGACGCGTCTCGGCGCGCAGCCGTTCCAGCAGGCGCGGCAACGGTTCCTCCGCGGCCGACAGCTGCGTGAACGTCACACCGGGGCGCGTGAGGTCGGCGAACTTGCCGCGGAGCGCGCGGCCGCCGCTGGTGTTCGCGGTCACGACGAAGACCCGTCGCGTGCCCGGTCGCACCGCCCTGATCACGTCGATGACGACGCCGAGGCGGAACTCCTCGATCAATCCGGTGAAGCGGTCGCGCGGGACGCGCGCCACGAGTTCGTGGTTCTCGACGCCACCGAACACGACCGGCACGCCGGCGAACAAGGTCTGATCGTCGAGCAGGAACTCGAGCGCCGCATCGTCGGCGGTGACCACGATCGCCGGTGGGGTGCGGCCGTACTTCTCGCGCAGCCCCTCGCGCACGTGCTGCAGGTAGACGGGGCGGAACTCACGCCGCGCGTCGAGGTACTCCTCGCGCAGGTCGACGTTCATGCCGCCGTCGCGCAGGCCCGTGTACAGGCCTTCGCCGATGTCGTGCGTCCAGTCGACCGCCGAGTTGTACGAATGCAGCAGGACGACGATCGGCGCCGACGGCGGCGATTGGGCGCGCACCGTTGCGATCCCGGCTGGACACCAGGCGAAAACGACCGCCAGCACGACGAGAAGGAGGGGCCGACGCATCGGGACCGCTGGTCAGCCTACCATCCGCCTCCGCCGGATGACCAACGCGTGTCTCAACGGACCAGCGCGGCGTTCACCATCGTGGAGAACACGCTGAAGATGCCCGGCTGGTCGAACGGGAAGTGCTGGGTCAGCAGGATCGACACGAGCTGCTCCTGCGGATCGACCGACACGTACGTGGTCGCCGCGCCGCTCCAGCCGAACTCGCCCACCGACCCGCCGGCCGGGCCGCCGGCCTGGTCGATCCGCACGGACACGCCGAGACCGAAGCCCTGGTGCGAGTTGCCCGGATTGACGACGTGGGTCATCTGGTTGGCCGTCATCGAGGCCACGGTCTTGCGGCCGAGAATGCGGACGCCGTCGAGTTCGCCGCCGTTGAGCAGCATCTGCGCGAAGCGCGCGTAGTCGTCGGCGGTCGAGAACAATCCGCCGCCGCCGGAGTGGAACAGGCGTCCGTCCGGATCGGGATAGGGCACTGCGCTGGGCTTGGTGCCGGGCGTCTGGAACGACTCGACGCCGGCGAGCGGCCCGTCCCCGTCCCGCTGGTAGAGCGCCGCGAGCCTGGCGCGCTTGGCGGCCGGCACGTCGAACCCGGTGTCGGGCATGCCCAGCGGATCGAACAGGCGGGCCTTCATGAAGGCGCCGAGCGACGTGCCGCTGACCTTCTCGATGATGGCCCCGAGCAGGTCGGTGTTGACGCCGTAGTTGAAGCGCTCGCCAGGCTGGGCCACGAGCGGCAGCGTGGCCACCTTCGCCACGAGTTCGTCGGCCGTCTTCGCCTCGAAGAGTTTTGCCGCGCGGGACAGATCGTCGACCGGGCCTGGCGCGAGTCCGTACGCAAAGCCGGACGTGTGGGTCAGCAGGTGGCGGATGGTGCTGGGGCGGGTGGCGGTTGCCAGCTGCGGAGCGGCGGGCGTGCCGCCGGTGAAGACCTGGCGCGCCCCGAGCGACGGCAGGTACTTCGTGATCGGGTCCTCGAGCCGCAGCGTGCCTTCCTCGACGAGGATCAGTGCGGCCGCCGACGTCAGGATCTTGCTCATCGAGTAGATCCGCACGATCGTGTCGCGGGTCATCGGCAGCTGCTTCTCGCGATCCCGGAGGCCGACCGCGTGGACGTCGACGATCCTGCCGCGGCGCGCGACCAGCGAGATGGCCCCGGCGATCTGGCCCTCGTCGACGTAGCGCTTCAGCCGGCCGTGCAGGCGATCCAGGCGGTCGGCCGCGAGCCCCTCGGCCGCCGCGGTGCTGGCCGGCAGCGTGGCGGTGGGCGCCGCCACCTGCGAAGCCGACGGACTCGCCAGGCAGAGACTCAGGAGCAGCGCACAGGTGCCGCGGACCAGCATGAGTTTCATAGGTGCGCCGATTCTGCCCAAACCGCCATCCCCAGGCAAGTCCGCGCACTATCCGCCCGGCGCGCGGTCCGCCTACGGCAATCCCTGGCGGCACGACCAGTAACCCTGCCACGGGTCGGCGCCGAGCTTCTTCAGACGGGTCGGGACGGTGCGCACGGTGAAGCGGTCCGGGCGGCGTCGCGCCGAGAGTTCGTCCCAGGCAATGGGCGTCGAGACGGTGGCGCCGGCCCGGGCTCGCGGCGAGTACGCGCTGACCACCGTGCTGCCGCGGCGGTTGCGCAATACGTCGAGCAGGATCTGCGACTGCCGGCCGGCCTTCGCGAAGGCCGTGGTGTAGAGGCGCGGCCGCTCCCCGACCAGCGTCTCGGCGATCCGCGCCGCGAACGCGTGTCCGTCGTCCCAGGTCACGCCATCGAGCAATGGCACCACGACGTGGAGGCCGCGGCCGCCGGTGGTCTTGAGCCATGCCTGCAGCCCCTGCGCCTGCAGCGCGGCCCGCACCTCGCGGGCGCCGGCGACGACCTGCGGCCAGGCGACATCCGGCCCCGGGTCCAGGTCGATTACGACGCGGTTCGGCTGTTCGAGTGACGAGGCACACGAGTTCCACGTGTGCACCTCCACCCAGTTCATCTGCATGATCGCGACGAGGGCGGCCGGCGAGTCGGCCACCATGTACTCGCCGACCTTCGTCTTCTCGCGGATCATCACGCGGCGCAGCACGGCGGGGCCCTTGCCGTGCTTCAGATAGACGCACGCGCCGCTGATGTCGCCGGGGCAGTACAGCAGCGAGAGCGGCCGGTCGGCGACGTGCGGCAGCAGCCAGTCTGCCACCGTGTCGACGTAGCGCACCAGATCGAGCTTGGTGAGGCCGGCATCGGGATACATGACGCGCTCGGCGCTGCTGATCGCCACGCCGCGAATCACCGGTTCGTCCTTCGCCGCGGCGCCGCGTCGCCGCCGGGCCGGGACGGGATCGCGGCTCATGCGCGCGCTCCTCGTGTCGGCGTTCGCTTACGCACGGGCCTGGCGGGACCGGCCGGCGCGGCCGCCCGCTCGCGGACGACGGCGCGGGCCGGCTTGTCGTCGCGCAGTCCCTGGAACGACGGATGGCGGATCTTGCCGCCCGTGGTCCATTCGGTGAAGGCGACTTCGCCGACCAGGGTCGGCCGCACCCAGTGCGCGCCTTTCACCTGCGCGCCGCGGGGCGCGGGAGTGAACGGCGACTCGTCCTGCACGAGCGGCTCGAGGCGGGCCCGCAGATGGCGCGCGGTCTGCACCGTGAAGCCGGTGCCCACCTTCCCCGCCCACACCAGCCGGTCCTCGTCGTAATAGCCGATGAGCAGCGCGCCGAGCCCTTCGCGCGCCCCCTGCGGATCGGTGTAGCCGCCGATGACGAACTCCTGTCGCCCGAGGCATTTCACCTTCACCCAGGTCCGGCTGCGCCCGGCGGTCGCCGGCGCGTCGCGCCGCTTCGAGATGATGCCCTCGAGGCGCGACCGGCACGCGTCCCGATGCGCCCGCACACCATCGCCGATGGTGTGCCGCGAGTACCGCAGCAGCGTCGAGCGCCGCGGCAGCAGCGCCTCGAGCCGCGCCTTGCGCGCTTCGAGCGGCAACGGCGACAGGTCCTCGCCGTCGATGAAGAGGGCATCGAA
>CBIHOS010000143.1:0-13383 GCA_966211945.1 uncultured bacterium | reverse complement strand
GCAGGGGCGGCTCTCCCGAACGCCCTGCATGTCGCGACCGTGCGCGCCCGAGCGTCGCCGCGATTCACCGCGGCCGCTCGCTCCTGTTCCGCCCTCCGGAAATCCGTCACGCCGGCGCAGCAAATCCCTTCGAGAGACTACGGCGGTCCGGCGTGCCGCGCGACGCCGGTCTCGGCGTACGCCGCGTTGCGCTGCTGACTGTCGCGCAGGATGAAGTCGATGTCAGGCGTCCCCTCGACGACGACGAAGATCTGGTAGGAGAACAGCGACTTGCTCAGGCCGATCAGCAGCTGGTTGACGGCCACTGCCGCACGCCCGAGCACGCCGTCGCCCAGGACCTTCGGGAACGGCGCCGGCACGCCGCGGATGTCGACGATCCGGAAGCCCGTGTCGTCGAGCAGCTGGCGCAGCGACCGGAACGTGAACAACCGGCGGTGCGTGCGATCGAGGATGCCCGCCTTGCCGTAGTTGAACTGGCCGAGCAGCAGCATCAGCCGCTGGACGATGAAGGCGATGTTCGGCGTGGTGAGGATGACGGTGCGGGGCGTGTAGTCGAACTGGGCCCGGAGACGATCGAGGAACTGTTCGGGGTTCCTCGTGTGCTCGATGACGTCGAGCAGCAGGAGGTAGTCGTACCCGCCGACGTCGAAGGTCAGCGGGTCGTCCAGATCCTGCGTGAACACGACGACGCCCGGGGCGAGGTCGGACGGCGCGAACTGATCGACGACGGCCACGCGGCACCCCTTGCGCAGGAGTTCCTGCGCGAAGCCGCCGGGACCGGCGCCGATGTCCATCACCGACGCGCCCGCCGGGACGGCGTCGATGGCGAACTGGTGGCTGCTCGCGTATCCGAGCTTCAGGTCGTAGTGGGCGTTGTCGTGCTCGGCGATCGGATCGAAGCGGCGCTGATACAGCAGGCCCGAGCGGTGGAACACGTTCCGCACCGTGGCCAGCATCACGTCCCTGGCGTACGTCAGTCCGTTGACCCGGCAGATCTCGTTGCCGTAGTAGGTGGGGATCGGACGCTCGACGATCCGCTGGCCGGCGTTGAGCAGCTGGATGATGATCTCGGTGTCGAAGTGGAAGACGTTGGCATCGAGCCGATAGGGAATCCGCTTCAGCGCCGGCACCGCATAGACGCGATAGCCGCTGTGGAACTCGGTGAGCCGGGTTCCGAGCAGCCGGTTCTGCATCCAGGACAGGATGCGGTTGCCGACGAACTTGTAGAGCGGCATGCCGCCGCGGAGCGCCCCGAGGCGCGACATCATCCGGCTGCCGAACACCGCGTCGGCGATACCGTCGCGCAGCGGCGCGATCAGGTTCGGCAGTTCCTCCGGCGCGTACTGGCCGTCGCCGTGCAGCATCGCGACGAAGTCGAAGCCCTCGCGGATCGCGTAGGCGTAGCCGACCTTCTGGTTGCCGCCGTAGCCCTGGTTGAACTCGTTGCGCAGGACGGTCATGGCGATCTCGGGATGGGCCTGCCGGTAGGCGCGGCCCATCTCGTTGGTCCGATCGTCCGAGGCGTCGTCCACGACCAGGACTTCGCAGTCGTACTCGTCGAAGATCGCGCGTGGGATGCGCTCGAGCACGCGCGTGAGCGTGTCCTCGGCGTAGTAGGCGACGACGAAGACGAGCAGGCGCAGCCGGCGTGCTGGCGGCCCTGGAGGAGTGGCGCCCATCAGCGGATCGCCGCCCCCTGCGGGACGCCCGGCAGCGGCGCGACCGCCGCCGATGCGAGGGGATCGGCAGGCGCCGCCTGGCTGTGCCGGAGGAGATAGAGCCCGCTGTAGGCCAGGACGATCGTGAAGATCTGCAGCCGCACGAGCTGCGCGATGGGCTGGGTTGCCCAGGCGCCGGCGAAGCAGAGAGCGACGACCGTCGCGAACGCGGGCGGCAGATCACCGGTCACGGGGTCGCGCAGCGCCGATGCGGCAAGCAGGCCGACGAGCGCCAGCAGGGCGCAATCGTAAATGGGCACGTACGCGTTCAGCACGAGCGTCCATGTGATCGTCGCGGCCCACGTCATGGCACGGGTCCGACGCCCGGCCCGCGGGAAGGCCCACCAGAGCCGGACCAACGCAAGCAGGATGAAGCCCGTGGCCGCCAGCGTCAGCATCATCACCACCCACGAGCGCCCGCCCGGCAGCACGCGCGTGAACGCGTTCAGGTCGACGTACTTCCAGTCACGAAAGGCTCCCTGCTGCGCCGACGTCATCCGCGCCCAGCGCAGCATCGCGCCGACGAAGTCCGGCCACGCCTGCAGGCCGAGGACCAGCGACGAGGAGACGGCGAGCGACGCCGCGCCGGCCGTGAACCCCACCAGCATCCGCACCTGTCGCGAGACGAGCAGCATCGGCAGCACCAGGACGAGCAACGACGGCTTGTTGACGCACAGCGCCAGCGCCGCACCGCCGAGCAGCGGGCGGCCGGCATCGGCCAGTGACATCGCCAGCCCAAGGCCCAGGCACGCGATGACGGCGACGTTGCCGCCCAGCCACGACTCCATCAGGAAGGGGCCGAACGCGAAGGCGAGCAACAGCGCCGTTCGGCGCTGCGCCGGGTCGTGCGGGCCGAAGCGCCGGACCATCGCCAGCAGCGCCACCGCATAAGCCGTGATGCCGATCGCCAGCCAGGCCACGTACGCGGCACGGAACGGCAGGCGCGCCAGCGGCTGGAAGATCAGCGCCTCGAACGGCGCATGGATGTAGGGCAATCCGAGGAAGCGCTGCTCGGGACGCAGTTCGAGGTAGATCGCCTCCTGCGTCGCGAAGTCGTACAGGCGGTCGGGCGGATGCTCGTCGAGGAGGCGGCCGATGCCGTAGAACGCGACGAAGTCCTCTTCATACCCAAGGCGGGTGCCGCCCTGGCGCGCGGGGAACAACCCGAAGATCAGGATCAGGCCGGCGCACACCAGGCTGGCGAGGCACACGACCCGAATCTCGCGGGTCCGGGGCATCGGACCCAGCAGCGCGGTCGGCCAGTTCGGCTCGGGGAGGTTGGGTACCATCGCGACGACGGTTCACCGGGCGAGCCGAGACCTGTCCGGATCTTCGGCCGCCGGTGCCTCGACCTTTACCGGTCCCGTCGCGTTGGCGCCGGGCGCGGGCCGTCGCTACGAGGTCGCACGGGCCGACGCGTCGGCCAGGATCAGGCCGCCACGCGCCACCAGCATGCCGTCGGCCGTGACAGTCCCCTCGATCTTGTAGAGCCCGCCCATCCGTCCGGCGACGCGCGCCGTGGCCTCGAGCGTCACGTCCGGGCCGCAGCCGGCGGGAAACTTGAAGCCGTCCACCGCGGCCACGCGCAGGCTGCGCGGCGAGGCCGGCTCGCCGTCGCCTGGCGCGCCGACCGCCAGCCCGCCGGTCTGCGCGAGCAGTTCGATCAGCACGATCGCCGGCACCACCGGCTGCCCGGGGAAGTGCCCCTGGAAGTAGAAGTCGCCCGTCCGCGTCGTCCGCCGGCACACCGCCTGCCGGCCGGGCTCGACCGACACCACGTGCTCGACGAGCCGCATCGGCGGCGTGTGCGGCAGCAGCTGCAGGTAGTCCACGGCGTATCATCATCGCCCGAGTCGCATGGCCCCGTCTTCCGAACTGGCGACCGCGTTTGCGGCAGTGCTCCACGATCGCGCCGAGGCGCCGCTGCTCATCGCGCCGAGCGAGGGCCGCATCTGTACGGCGCGCGATCTGGACGTGGCCGCCAGCGCCCTCGCCTCGACGCTGCGGAACGCCGGCCTGGCGCCTGGTCATCTCGTCGTCTCCGGCCTCGGTAACGTGCTGGCGTTTCCGGCCCTCGTCCTGGCGTGCCTGCGGGAGGGCTGGCCGCTGTTGCCGGCAGACCGCAGCATGCCGGTCGACGAACTGCGGGCGCTCGGCCTGCGCTGGGATGCCGCCGCGATCGTCGTCGGGTCGCCCACCCGCATCGATCTCGACGCGCCGGCGTCGAGTGCCCACGCCTGGCCCGCCGATCGCGTCGTCGATCTGGCACCTGGCGCTGCGGCCTCGCTGCGCCATCCGCTGCCCGAACCGGGGCGTCACGGGAACGCCGCCGTGCTGAAGCTGACGTCGGGAACGACGGGCGCGCCGCGCGCCACGATCAGCGAGGAGCGCCACCTGGTCGCCGACGTCCGGCACATCACGTCGGTCATGGCGATCGGACCGAGCACGCGACAGCTCGGCGTGATCTCGCTGTCGCACTCGTACGGCTTCAGCAACCTGCTGCTGCCGCTGTTGTGGCAGGGATCGCCGCTGCTCCTGCGGCCGCAGTTCGTGCCGACCCAGATCGTGCCCGACCTGCAGGCCGGCGGGCTCGACACGTTCGCCGGCGTGCCGTTCATGTTCGACCACCTGGCGCGGCACCGGCGGCTGCCCGCGCTCCCCTCGCTGCACCTCGTGGTCTCGGCCGGCGCGCGGCTGCCCTTCGAGATCGTCGAGGCGTTCCATGACGCGACGGGCTGCAAGATCCGATCGTTCTACGGATCGAGCGAGACGGGCGGGATCTGCTTCGACGATTCGCCGGACATCGATCCGCGTGTGCCCGTCGGCCGCCCGATGGGCGACACGGAGGTGTCGCTCGTGCCCGATGCCGACGCGCCCGAGGGCTCCGGCCGCGTGCGGGTCTGCGGCCCCAACGTCATCGACCGCTACGCGACGCCGGCGATCACCGGCGACGGCGACGACGATGGTGCGCTGAGCGCACTGGGGAGGGAGGGGTCCCTCGACGCGGTAGGTAGGGACGGCAGGCCGCCTGCCCGCCGGAGCCTTGGTGGAGGCGGGGGCCGTCCTCCCCACAACTGCTTCCTGACCGGCGACTACGCACGGCTCGACGACGATGGACTGTTCGTGCTGACGGGCCGGGCCGTCTCGTTCGTCAACGTGGCGGGGCGCAAGGTCGTGCCGCAGGAGGTCGAAGCCGCGCTGCGATCGCTGCCGGGCGTTGCCGAGGCCGTCGCCCTGGCCATCGACGACCCGGTGCGCGGCCAGGCGCTGGGCGCGTGCCTCGTGAGCGGCCGGGCGTGGGACGCCCGCACGGTGCGCCATGCGCTGGCGTCGCGGCTGGCGCCGTACAAGCTGCCGCGCGTCGTGGTCGTCGTCGAGGCGCTGCCGCTCACCGACCGCGGCAAGGTGGACCGCCGCGCGATCGAGCAGCTGTTGAACCGCGCCTGATCCGACGCCGTCCGGCGGCGCGTCCCTACCGACCCAGGTGCGACTGCTGCGGCACACCGCTCGCCAGCAGCTTCGCGATCGGACAGCGTTCGGCGATCTCCATCAACCGCGCGCGCTGACCGTCGTCGAGCGGGCCCGTGACGGCGATCTGCTTGACGATCGACGGCGTCGGCTTCGCGGTGAAGCGTACCTGCACGTCGACGCCCTCGAGCGGCCAGCCCTTGCGCGTGGCATACATGCGCAGGGTGATGGCGGTACACGACGCGAGGCTGCCCATCAACAGTTCGTACGGCGTCGGCGCCGTGTCGGTGCCGCCGATGTCGGTGGGTTCGTCTGCCGCGAAGGCGTGCGAGCGCGCCGTCATCGACGTCTGGAAGCCGGTGCCGAGCGACGCGTCGAGGATCCGCAGGCTCATGCGTCCAGCCTATCAGCGCGTCATCTTCCTGAGCAGCGCAATCTGGCCGCCGTGGTAGGCGAAGTGCTGCACGAGGCCGAGCACCGTCTGCTGGTACGTCACGCCGGTGCCGAGCGACGGATCACGGGCGTCGCCGACCCTGTCGTCCCAGCGCCGCTCGGGGAACCCGGCGATCGTCTCGATGAGCCGCGCCATCGCGTTGGTCAGCGACATCTGCATGGCCGCCCAGCCGGTGGCGTCCACGGCCCGCGGCAGCGGCCAGTCGCCTTCGATCGGGTCGCCGGCGGGGTGTCCTGCCACGCGGCGGGTGACCTCGGCGGTCCACGACGTCATGTGCGCCACGAGTTCCGCGATCGAGTGGACGTCGGGCGACGGGCGCGCCTGCGCCTGCGTGGCCGAGATGCCGGCCAGCAGCGCGCTGACCGACGGACCGTGCCACGGGTCGCCGTCGAAGGCGCGGTGGAGCTCATCGATGAGGTACGAGGTGCGTGTGGAAGGCATAGGACACCTGGTTCAGCGTTGCACGGCGACGGCGAAATGTGAACGGCGCGGCTCGGCACCCGCTTCGAGCCGGCGGGCGGCGTGGTCGAACTGCAACACCGCCGCATAGCCGTAGCGCACCTCGCCCTTGCGGCCGATCTTCTGGAACTGGTGGCCGCGGCGCGCCAGATCGTCGAGCAGGGCGCGGGGGAAGCGATCCTCGATCTGCACACGCGCCCGAAGCCCGGCCGGATCGGTCGGGTCGCGCGCCACGAGCAGTCGCGGCGCCTCGATGGCCTCCTGGGCGCCGAGCCCGCCGTCCACGTGCGCGAGGATGATGTTGTAGACCGAGGCGGCAATCCACGCGTTGCCGGCCGCGCCGAGCGCCAGCCGCGGCTGCAGCACGCCGTCGATCGTCTCGCACACCAGCGTCGGCGCGCTGGTCGACGACGACCGCATCAGCGGCAGCAGCTGGCCATACGCGCCGCGCACGGTCCGATAGCCGCGCAAATGGTTGTTGTAGAGGAACCCCAGGTCCTTCGAGACATAGAAGCTGCCGCCCCACGTCGACAGCGTCTGGGTGACGACGATGACGTTGCCGGCGGCATCGCCGATGGCAAACGCCGTCGTGCCGCGGCCCATGCGGTCGCCCTGTCCGCCCTGCCCGGTGGGGTCGGCCTCGTCGCCGAACGGCAGCGCCCGGGTCGGATCGATGCGGTTGAACAGCGTCGCCGCGTGGGCCGGATCGAGGTGCGGCGCGACTTCGACCGGCCACAGCGCCGGATCGGCAACCCGCCGCAGCGGATCGCGCGCCTTCCACGCCTCGATCGCATGGTGCAGGTAGTCCGGCTGGTTCTGCACGCGGGCGCCACCGGCGGCGCGATAGCCTTCGAGGATCTGCAGGGTCTCTATCAGCGCCGTCCCGGTCGCCACCGGCGGCGGCGCGCCTAACACCTGCAGGCCGCGGTAGCGGCCCGACACCGGCGCGCGCTCGATCACCTGGTACTGCGCCAGGTCCTCGAGGCCGATGATGCCGCCGTTGGCCGCCATGTCCGCGGCGATCTTCTTGGCGAGGCTGCCGCGGTAGAACGCGTCAGCACCTTCTGACGCGATCGTCCGCAGCGTGGCCGCGTAGTCCGGATTGGCGAACCGCTCGCCGGCCCGCGGCACCCGGCCGCGCGGCAGGTAGACGCGGGCCGCTTCGGGCCAGCGCTCGAGCAGCGCCCGGCCCTCCCGCAGCGTCGACGGCAGCGCCTCGTCGAGTTCGTAGCCGTCGGCCGCCAGCCCGATCGCCGGCGCCAGCGCCTGCCCCCAGCTGACGCGGCCCGACCCGTAACGGCGGAACAGGTGATCCATCCCCGCGATCACACCGGGGATGTTGGCCGCGGCCGGTCCATCGCCGATGAGCCGGCCGTCGCGGAAGATCGCCGGGTTCGTCAGCGTCGCGTGGATCGGCGACTGGTCCTTGTAGTCGATGACCAGCGGCTCGCGCATGCCGTTCAGGAAGAGCAGCGCCATGCCGTCGCCGCCGATGCCCGACGCATCCGGCTCGACGACCCCGAGCGCGAACGACACCGCGACGGCAGCGTCCACGATGTTGCCGCCCGCCTCGAGGACGCGGGCGCCGGCGTCGCTCGCCAGGCGATGGCCGGAGACGATCAGCGCGTCGGTCGACTGCACCGCCTGGCGGATCGTCGGCTGGCGCGCCACCAGGTCGTCGACGACCCGCTCGAGATCATCCGCCGTGCGGGCCGCCGCGGCGCGCGGCGCCATCTGCGCCCGCAGCGCTTCCCAGGCCCGCGCGGACGGGCCGGTGCGGTAGTAGAGGTCGCGCAGGAACTGCCAGGTGCGGTCGAAGGCGACCTGCCAGCGCCCCGGGTCCGGAACGAGGCTGCTGCGCACGCCTTCGGCTCCGGCGTCGGGAGGCAGGGGGGCCGGGATGGTCCGCAGCGCGAACGAGGCAGCGCCGGCGAAGAGCGGCGGCGGCTCGGTGACCGATCGCGTCGGGTTGCCGTTGTAGGACGGCCAGTCCGACGGCAGCCCGGCCAGCAGCAGCGTGCGGCCGTCGGGCGACCAGGCCGGCTGCGACCGCTGCCGCGACACCAGGATGGCGCGCTCGGGCGTCTGCCGCGGCCTGTCGCGCGACGCGCTGACGCTGGCGGCAGCCGGCACCGGCGCCACCCACACCGCGCCCTGGCCGTCGCTGGCCGACGCGTAGGCGAGGCGCTGGCCCTGCGGATCCCAGGCGGGGTGGCTCTCGCGCGCCCGCGTCGCGGTGAGCCGGTAGGGCCGCTCGTTGCGCGGCACGGCCGCCTCGAGATCGCCCTCCCGCGGGTCGAACGGCGCGCCGATCGCATCCAGGCCGCGCACCCACACATCGTCCACGCCCTGCTCGTCCTCCTGGCTCGATACGTAAGCCAGGCGCGTCCCGTCGGGCGACACGGCCGGATCGCGCTCGTCGGCCGGCGTGTCGACGACGACGTGTACGGTCGGCGGCAGCCCGGCCGGACTGCCGTCGACGTTGATCACCATCAGGTCCCACTGATCGGTGGCGCGGGCTGCGTAGACGATGCGGCCATCGGGGGTCCAGGACGGATGCCGCTCGTCGCCGGGCGTGAAGGTGACGCGGCGTGGCGCCGCCGCCTCGACCGCGACGTAGAGATCGAAGCCGCTGCCGAGATCGGCCGCAAACGCGACGCGCGTGCCGTCGGCCGCCCAGGCCGGGTCGCGCTCGATCGGCGCGACGGTGCCGCGCGGCCAGGCCGCGAGCGGGCGCGCCTCGCGCCCGTCCGGCGTCATCGTCCACACCTGATCGAGGATCGAGACGGCGACGCGCCCACCGCCGGGCGCCCAGGCGGGATCGCGCACCGACTGGAGAGGGGCGTCCTGCGCGCTCGCCGCCAGGTGCAGTCCGCCCGCCCCCACGGCCGAGAGCACCACGAGGCGACCGAGGCGAGCAGCCGCGCGCATGCGGTAGCGGGCGCGGACGGGTCAGCGAGCGCTGACGAGTCGGCGGATCGTGGCGGTCAGGGCCCGGGCCGAGAGCCCGTTGACGTCCATCAGTTCTTCGGGCGTTCCGCTGCGCGGCACGCCGGGCACCGCCACGCGCTCGACGCGGATGCCGTGCGGCGCGACCGCTTCGCACACGGCGTCGCCGATGCCGCCGGCCGCGTAGTGATCCTCGACGGTCACGATCAGGCCGGTGGCGCGCCCCGCCGCGAGCAGCGTGTCGGCGTCGACCGGCTTGACCGAGTAGAGGTCGATCACGCGCACCGTGATGCCGTCGGCGGCGACGGCGTCGGCCGCGCCCAGCGCCTCGAACACGGTCACGCCCGCCGTCACGATGGTCACGGTGTCATTGGCCGACTCGCGCAGCACCTTCGAGCCACCGACAGGGAAGCTGTCGGTCGCCTCGTAGATGACCGGCGTCTTCGGGCGGCTGGTGCGGATGTAGGCCATGCCCTTGTGGGCGGCGGCCTCGGCGACCAGCTTCTCGGCGCTGACGGCGTCGCACGGGTACAGCACCGCGCAGCCGGGCACGGCCCGGAACATCGCCAGATCCTCGAGCGCCATCTGCGACGGGCCGTCCTCACCGATCGAGACGCCGCAGTGACTGCCGGCGAACTTGGTGTTCACCTGGCTGATGCCGGCCATCCGGACGAAGTCGGCGGCGCGCGTCAGGAACGCGGCAAACGTCGCGGCAAACGGAATCGCGCCACGCGCGGCCAGGCCCATCGACATGCCGACCATCACCTGCTCGGCGATGAAGGCCTGGTAGAACCGCTCGGGGAAGACCTTCTCGAAACGATCGCTGAAGGTGGAGTTCTTGACGTCGGCGTCGAGCGCGACGACGCGCGCGTCAACGGCACCGAGCTTCGCGAGCGCCGGGCCGAAGGCCTCGCGGGTGGCGACCTGGTCGCCCTGCGCGTACGCCGGCGGTTCGATCTTGCCGGGCGCGGCCGGAGCCGGCCGCGCGATGGTGCCCGACGGCATCGGAATCCCGGGCCGGCCCTCGCCCTGTTCCGGCTGCAGCTGGCCTTCGAGTTCGGCAACCGCGGCGTCGGCTTCGGCAGCCGACAGCGTCTTGCCGTGCCAGCCGGGCTTGCTCTCGATCGACGAGATGCCCTTGCCCTTCTCCGTACGCGCGACGAGCACCGATGGCTTGCCCTTGATCTGGCGCGCCTCGGCGAAGGCGGCCTTGACCGCCGCGATGTCGTGGCCGTCGACGACGATCGCGTGCCAGCCGAAGGCGTTCCACCTCGCCGCGACGTTCTCGGCGTCGTGTCCCAACTGCGTCGCCCGGCTCTGTCCGAGGCCGTTGAGGTCGATGATCGCGCAGAGCGAGTCGAGCTGGTGGAACTGGCCGCTCTGCGCCGCCTCCCACACCGAGCCCTCGGCCATCTCGCCGTCGCCGAGCATCACGTAGGTGCGGTAGTCGCTGCCGATGCGCCGGGCGTTGAGCGCCGAACCGACACCGGCGGCGAGGCCCTGGCCGAGCGATCCGGTCGCCAGGTCCACCCAGGGCAGGCGCGGCGTCGGGTGGCCCTCGAGGTCGCTGTGCAACTCGCGAAGCGTCAGTGTCTCCTCACGCGACACGATGCCGACCTCGGCCCAGGCGGCGTACAGCAGCGGCGCCGCGTGCCCCTTCGAGAGGATGAAGCGATCGTTGTCGGCGCGCTCGGGATCCCGGGGGTCGTAGCGCATCTCGCCGAAGTACAGGACGGCGACGATGTCGGCGGCCGAGGCACAGGTGCTCGGGTGACCGCTGCCGGCCTTTGTCGTGCTGCGTACCGAGTTGATCCGCAAGCGGGTGGCGATGTTGTGCAGGGCCGCGGTGGCAGGGGCAGCTGACGGGGACACGGGGACCTCCAAGGCGCGAAGTCTACCACGCGGCCACGACGCGTCCGGCCGGTCCGAGGGCGTGCCACGCGAGCCCGACACCGGCCCCGAACGGGCCCGCGCCGGCGGCCGCGGCGGTCACCGCGCGCAGCAGCGTGCGCGCCGCCTCGTCGTGCTCGGGATCGCCCGGCCACAGCCGCGCCAGCAGCCGCGCCGCCCAGGCATTGCCGGCCAGCGGCAGCCACGGATCGGCGAGGCGCCCGACCCGGCCGCCGCCAGCCAGCGCTGCCACGCGATCGGCAAGCGCGCCAGCCGGCGTCCTGAGCCGCGCGCACGACGATCGCAGCAGCTCCTCCGCGAGATCGCGATAGACCGCGTCGGCCCGCCACGCCTGGGCGTCGAGCAGCGCGTGGGCCAGCGCCATCGCGTCGTCGAGCAGCATCGGGCCGCGCGGCCGGCCGTGCTCGAGCACGTGCGAGACACCGGCACCGCGGGCGTAGGCCGCGGGTGCGATCCGCTCGAGGGCATCGACCGCCTCGCGGGCCCGGTCCGGCTGCTCGAGCGCATCGGCGGCCGCCAGCAGTGCGCGGCACGCGTGCGCGCTCGCGTCGACGAGCACGAGGTCGGCCGCGCCCACCCACGGGCGCCACATGCCGTCGTCGCGCCTGTGTCTGTCGATCATGAGACGCACCGCCAGGTCGAGCGCCGACGTCCAGTCGTCGCGCCGCGTCACCTGCACCGCCCGCGCGAGCGTCGTGATCCACGAGGCCCGGTGGTCCAGTCTCGGATCTGCCTCAGCGGCCGGCGCCACCGCGGCCGTGACGCCTTCGGCCTGCAGATCCTCGACGTGCCGCGTCGTCGTCGCGGCAACGGCGTCGCGCCAGCCGTCGTCGCCGGTGACCTCTGCATGCGCGAGGCCGAAGAGCGTGCAGGCGGGACACGGGCGGCGATCGACGAGCCAGGCGCCGGAGTCGGCGTCGCGCGCCGCCCACACTGCGTCGGCTACGCGCGTGACCGCCTCCGCATCGTCGATGGGGGCGTGCGGCGCCGCGTCGCCGGGCGACGACGTGTCGGTGGTGACCGGCACGCCGCGCCGCCAGATGTGGTCATGGGTCGAGAACGCGGCCGCGGCGCGCCTCAACCGCGACGCGAACTCGTCGTCGAGCTGGCAGCCGCCGGTGACGACCAGCCCTTCGGGCGTCAGGACGAGCACCGATGGCCAATGCCCGAGGCCGTACCGGTCGGCGATGTCGGGCCGGCGATCGGCGTCGACGCGGACGGCGACGACGGTGTCGGCGATGGCCTGCTGGACGTCCGGGCGCGCGAACACCGACTCGTGCGCCGCGGCACAGGCAGGCGCCCAGGCGGTGTCGAGCAGGAGCAGGATGGGGCGACGACGGCGCTGTGCGTCCAGGAACGCCGCCGTGTGCCACGGCTGCCAGGCGACCGGAGACACGGGTCCTATAATGGCGCGCAGATGGCTCATCGCGTCACGCTCATTCCCGGGGACGGCATCGGGCCGGAGGTCAGCGCCGCCGTCGTGCGCATCATCGAGGCGGCCGGCGTCCGGATCGAGTGGCACGAACACCACGCGGGCGTGACGGCGGTCAAGCAGTCGGGCAGCACGCTGCCGCAGTCGCTGCTCGACTCGGTGATCGCCGACACCGTCGCCCTGAAGGGGCCGGTGACCACGCCGATCGGCGAGGGCTTCACGAGCGTCAACGTCGGCTTACGCAAGACGCTCGACCTCTACGCCAACCTGCGGCCGGTGAGCAACCTGCCCGGGGTGCCGTCGCGCTTCCAGGGCGTCGACCTCGTGATCGTCCGCGAGAACACCGAGGACCTCTACGCCGGGCTGGAGCACCAGGTCGCGCCGGGCGTGGTCGAGAGCCTCAAGGTGATCACCGCGGCGGCCAGCCAGCGGATCGCCAAGTTCGCCTTCGAGCACGCCACCCACAACGGACGGCGCAAGGTGACGGCGATCCACAAGGCCAACATCATGAAGCTGACCGACGGGCTGTTCCTGCAGTGCGCCCGGGCAGTGTCCCGTGACTATCCCGACCTGCAGTACGAGGAGAAGATCGTCGACAACGCCTGCATGCAGCTCGTGATGCGGCCCGAGCAGTTCGACGTGCTGCTGCTCCCGAACCTGTACGGCGACATCGTCTCCGACCTCGGCGCCGGGCTGGTCGGCGGGCTGGGCGTGGTGCCTGGCGCCAATCTCGGCGAGAAGGTCGCGGTGTTCGAGGCGGTGCACGGCAGCGCCCCCGACATCGCCGGGCAGGACGCGGCCAATCCGACCGCGCTGCTGCTGTCCGGCCTGATGCTGCTGCGGCACATCGGCGAGCGCACGGCGGCCGACGTGATCTTCGGCGCGGTCAGCCGCGTGCTCGCCGCCGGCACGACGCTCACGCGCGACCTCGGCGGCACCGCATCGACGACGGCGTACACCGACGCGGTGGTCAGGGAAATACAGGCGCACCG
>CBIHOS010000142.1:0-13493 GCA_966211945.1 uncultured bacterium | reverse complement strand
CCCGAGTTGTTCGAGCGCAAGGTGGCGAGCTACAAGGCGCGTTGGGACTGGCTGAGGTCGAGCGGACGATGATCGAGCTTCCGGTACGAGAACCCTGCGACCTGTGTGAGGGCATGGCCGGTCGCGAAGAGCGATGGGCGATTCTCGATGAGGGTGCGCACACGCTCACCGTGCTCAATCCCTGGCAGTTCGAGGTCGGCCAGTGCTGCGTCATCACGCGTCGGCATGTCGCGACGCTGCTCGACCTGTCCGACGAGGAGTGTCGCGAGGTCATGTGCTCGGCCAAGAGAATCGCCGAGGCCCTCGTGAAGACGTTTCGGCCGCTCGGCATCCTGACGTTCCAGAACAACGGGGTCTACAGTGGGCAAGAGACGCCGCACTTCCATTTCCACGTCGTGCCGCGGCAGCGGGGGAGTGATTGGGGGATCGGCCCGCCACAGCTCGCCACCTTCGAGGGCGCCGGACGTCGGCGTGGAACGACCCACGATCCAGGCGGAGATGCGCAGCGACGACAGCGTGTGCAGGCGTCGTCCAGGCAGCTCACTGAAACCGCAGACCTGATTCGGTCGAACCTGTCGAAGTAGCACGACACGACTTGCCGTGCTGGCAGGCCTGCGAGCAGGCGGCCGTCGCACACGGGGGCGGCGACGCGGAGGCGGAGCGACGTGTGGAGCCATCCGTCGCGGTTCACGAAGTCCGTCACGCAGGCGAGTTTCAAGGCGTGGGGTTGGGGGCCCCACGCACGTGGTCCGATCCCACGCCGGAGTGACGGACTTCCGGATGGCGCAACAGGAGTGAGCCCCGCGGCGCCGGCGGCGTGCGCGAAGCTGACACCACCGAACCCGAGGCGCGAGCAGTCCCATGAAATTCGACTACAGAATCCCCGCGATGAAGTTCTCGAGCGTCTATCCGCTGTACGTCCAGAAGGCCGAACGGAAGAACCGCACCAGAGCGGAAGTCGACCAGGTGATCCGCTGGTTGACGGGCTACAGCGAGGCGGGCCTCCAGGAGCAGCTCGAGAAGGGGAGCACCTTCGAGACGTTCTTCGCCGAAGCGCCGGCGATCCATCCGAACAGCTCGCTGATCCGAGGTGTGATCTGCGGCGTACGGGTCGAAGAGATTGAGGACCCCCTCGTGCAGAAGGCGCGCTATCTGGACAAATTGATCGACGAGCTTGCCAAGGGCAAGGCGCTCGACAAGGTGATGCGATGTTCGACCCTGAGTCGTAGGGCTGCGCAGGCGCGTTGAGGTCGGGGGCGGGCCACTGCACAATGACGCGCATGGAGCACGCCGTCCAGCAGCACGAGTCCGGTTCCAAGGGCGCCTTCTTCATCGCCGATACCGATGGCAAGCACGTCGCCACGATGTCGTACAGTCGCGCCAACCAGTCGTTGGTGATCATCGACCACACCGACGTCGATCCGTCACTGGCCGGCCAGGGCATCGGTCGCGTCCTGCTCGGCGCCTTTGTCGAGTGGGCACGCAGGAGCAGCACGAAAGTCATGCCGCTGTGCCCGTTTGCGAAAGCGCAGTTCGACAAGGACGCGTCAATCCGGGACGTCCTGCTCTGACACTTGGATGCGAGCGCCGACGGTCGATGATTGACGCTCGCAGCTGGATCAGGCGTCTCGTCGACGCCTTGCACTGTGCTGCCGAATCCAGGTCGTGAGCTCGTCTTCGGAGACGCGGCCGTCGGCAAGGGCGAGGAACTCGGTGGATGCGCTTGGTGCCATCGCGATACGGGTGATTCTGGACGAGTGCTACACGGATCGCTCCCGGATGGGTCGACGTCCGCACCCGGTACCCGGTACCCGGTACCCGCTACCCGGACTCACCGGCGCGACGCTCGACCACGGCGTGCGTGCTATTGATGGTCGATGCGTCTTGCAACCGCGTGCCTCTTCGCGCTGCTGATCTCGACCATTCCCGCCGCTGCCCAGGGATTGCTCGGGCCGTCTCCCAACACCCCGCCGGCCGACGACAAGACCGGCACCAATCCTCTCAACCTGCAGCACCAGATCGACGGCTCGAGCACCTACGTCACGCTGGAGTCGATCTTCCTGAGCACCACCACCTACAAGCACGGCGTGCCGCTCTTCAACCGGCGGCTCCGCGTCAGCGGCAGCGTACCGTTCGCAGTGAGCGACGCGACGGGGACGACCGAGCGCGGACTCGGCGACGTCGGCGCCGACGTCGAGTGGCTGCCCTGGCTTGGCGCGCGCAGCGGTCTCATCGTCGGACTGCGGACGACGTGGGACACGGGCAGCGAGGGTCTGGGCCTCGGGACCAACACGCTGCTGCCCTACGCGCAGTGGGCGATGGCCGTGTCGCCGCGCGTGACGCTGGCGCCGTTCGTCGGACAACGGACGAGCGTCGGCGGCGATGAGTTCGCGTTCGGCTACAACGACACGGTGCTCGGGGTGTACGCCCTGTGGCGGCCGTCGACCCGGCTCTGGCTGTCGACGCAGCCGCAGCTGGTCGTGGATCACGAGGCCGACACGACGTACGGCGACGTCGGTGCCGAGGCGGGGTATCTGCTGACGCGCCGTCTGTCCGTCTATGGCCGGCCGTCGTTCGGCTTCGGCACCGACAACGCCAAACCGTACGGGTGGGGGATCACCGGCGGCGTCAGGTTCGTCAGATAGGGACAGCGCATGTGACAGCCACCACCGCGGCCCGCGCTGAATCGGCGACCCGTTCGCCCCGTCCGCCGTGCCGGGCCTACCTGACCCGTGTCGGCCCGTGATAGCTTCTCGGCACAACTCCAGTCGCCGGGGCCCGCGCGCTGACTCACGCCATGTCGAAGAACCGCCTTTCGCAACGTGCCGCCGGTGCGGTGCTCGTCCTCCTCGCCTGCGCCGTCCTGCCGTTGTGGTCCCTCGAGGCACGACGGCAGACCCCGGCCAAGGCCGCGCCGCCGACCGGGCGTCCCGGCAACGTGGCCGCGCCGGCCGGGCCGAAGCTCACGGTGCCGCCGGGTTTCTCCGCGCGCGAGGTCTATCCCGCCGCCCAGGCCGGATCCATCGTCAACCTCACGTTCGACCCCGACGGCCAGCTGGTCGTGGCCAAGGAGCAGGGGCCGATCGTGCGTCTGCGCGACGCCAATGGCGACGGCGTCTACGACACCGAGCAGATCATCACCGGCGCGATCACCAACTGCCAGGGCCTGCTGTTTGCCGGGTCCGACCTGCTCGCCACCTGCGACGGGCCGGAGAAGCCGACCATCGCCTCGCTCTACCGCGTTCCCGATGCCAACGGCGACGGCGTCGGCGAGGCGCCGATCCTCGTGGCTCGCAGCACCTTCTCGATCAGCGAGCACGGCGCGCACGCGCTCGTCTTCGGTCCCGATGGCGACGTGTACTGGATCATCGGCAACTTCGGCGGCGTCGAGGCCTCCTTCGCGCCGCAGTCGCCGTTCATGAACTTCGGCGAGGAGCAGTTGCTGCCGGTGATGGGCGACGCCCGCGGCCACGGCAACCAGGTGCGGGCGCCGGCCGGGTTCATCTCGCGTCTGCCGCTGGCCGGCATCCTCGCGGCCACACCGACCCGTCCGCTCACCGACATCGCCATCGTCGCCGGCGGCTTCCGCAACGCGTACGACGCGGCCTTCAACCTCGCCGGCGAGCTGTTCACGTTCGACTCCGACATGGAGTGGGACATCCAGCTGCCGTGGTATCGGCCGGTGCGCACGCTGCACCTGATTCCGGGCGCCGACTACGGCTTCCGCTACGGCTCGGGCCCGTTCCCGACCGTTTATCCAGACACGCTGCCGTCGCTGTCCGAGATGGGCCGCGGGTCGCCGGTGGGCATCGCGTTCTACCAGGGCGAGGCGTTCCCCGAGGACTATCGCGACGCATTCCTGCTCGGCGACTGGTCGCGCGGCCGCATCCTCGTCGGCCGTCAGCAGCGCACGGGCGCGAGCTACACGGAGACCATCTCCGACTTCGTCCTCGGCACGCCGCTCAACGTCACCGACCTCGACGTGGGCCCGGATGGCGCCGTCTACTTCTCGCTCGGGGGACGCCGTACGCGCGGCGGCCTGTACCGCGTGTGGCACGACGCGGCCGCCAAGGCCCGCCCGGCCCCGCCGTCCGACCCGATCGCGCGGGCGCTCGCGCAGCCGCAGCCGCGCTCGGCGTACGGCCGCAAGGCGATCGAGGACGCGCGTCGCGCCGCCGGCGCCAACTGGGATCGCGGGCTGCGGGCGATCGTCGACGCTGCCGGTCAGCCGGGCGCCCGCCGCGCCAGGGCGCTCGAGTTGCTGCGCGTCCACGGCCAGGCGGCCGACGTCGCGACGCTGACGACGCTGGCCCGCGACACGGCGCCGGAGGTTCGTGCGGCTGCCGCGCTGCAGCTCGGCCTCTTCCGCACGCCCGAGGCGCGCACGCCGCTCGTCGTCCTGCTGCGCGACAGCGATCCGCTCGTCCAGCGTCGCGCAGTGGAAGCGCTCGTCCGCTCGGGTGTGACGACGGCGATGACGCCGCCCTTCGATCCGGTCGCGGACGTGCTGCCGCTCCTCGGCCACGAGGACCGGCACCTGCGCTACGCGGCACGGCAGCTGCTCCGGCGCGTCGACCGCAATCGGTGGCGCCCCGCCGCGATGGCACTCGACACGTTCCCGGCGGCCAGCGAGGCGCAGGTCGTCCTCGCCCAGACCGCGACGGTCTCGACCGACGTGCCGCCGCTGCTCGACAGGCAGCTCGCCCTGCTCGAGAAGGCGACGACGCCGCAGTCGTCGATCGACGTGCTGCGGGCGATGCACCTGTCGCTCATTCGCAGCGCCGGCGTCCGCCACGCCTCGCGCTACAGCGCGATCGGCAAGCTGCTCGTCAGCAGGTACCCGACCGGCACGCCTCAGCTCGATCGCGAGATCGCGCGGACGCTCGCCTATCTCGAGAACTCCGAGGCGATTCCGAAGATGGTCGCCTACATGACCGCCGCCGGCACCCACCGTGAGGACCAGCTCTTCACCATGTACTGCCTGCGCGCCATGAAGAACGGCTGGGAGAAGGCCGAGCGCGACGCGGTCGTCAAGTGGTTCCTCAACGCGCAGGAGCAGAAGTGGCGCGGCGGCGCCAGCTTCCCCGGCTACATGCGCGACATGTGGAAGGAAACCCTGACGAGTTTCCCCGAGGAGGAGCGCAAGGCGGCCGAGGCGGCGATGGAGCCGTTCACGCCGGCGCCGATCATCACGACCACCGGTCGTCCGCAGCAGCTCGGCGACGATGCGACACGGTTGTCGGTGCAGGAACTCCGTGAATACATGACGCTGGATCCGATGGCCTATACCGGCGACGCGGCGCGCGGCGAGCAGGTGTTCGGCAAGGCGCTGTGCGCCGCCTGCCACAAGCACGGCGATCTGGGCCAGGAGATGGGGCCCGACCTCACCGACGTCGCCCAGCGGTTCGGCCGCAACGACCTGCTCGACGCCATCCTGACGCCGTCCAAGAGCATCTCGGACCAGTGGGCCTCGGTCGAGATCACGACCCGCGACAAGAAGGTCGTGGCCGGCGTGATAGTGTCGGAGGACGCCGAGGCGGTCGTGTTGCAGCCGGTGGGCGCGCCGTCCGTCAAGGTGCCCGTCAAGGACATCCAGTCGCGCCAGACCGCCACGGTGTCGCCGATGCCCGAGGGCCTGGTGAACGCCCTCACGCTGCGGGAAATCGCGGATCTGCTCGCCTTCCTGGAGCGTGCGCCGGGCAATTGAGTCGACGCCCCGGGAGGGGCGTCCCGTTCGCCGCCGGCTTGACGGCGGCGCGTCCTTTCTGGTCGTGATCGTGCGCTCCCGAACCACCACTCCCGTCACCCTTCCTGCGCCGGCCGATCGGCTGGCGCGCGGCTTCTTGTCGTCGCTTCGCGGCGCGCGCGGCTGGCGCGCCCTGGCGTGCCTCCTCGTCTGGCTCGCGGCCGGCCCCGTCGCCGCGGCCCGCGGCCAGACGATGGCCGCGACGCTGTTCGTGGAAGTGCGCGACCAGACGGGCGCGCTGCTGCCCGACGTGCTGATCAGGCTGACCGACCAGCAGACCGGGCTGATGCGCGAAGGCACGACGTCCTCCTCGGGCCTCATCGTGATCCCGCTGCTGACGGCCGGCACCTACACGCTGCAAGCCGGGCGCGACGGCTTCAAGACCGAGATCGTCCGCGACATCGCCGTCCAGGCCGGCGTCCGCGGCACCGTCACCGTCGTCCTGGTGCCGGGCGCGGTCACCGAGCAGGTGATCATCAGCGCCGACCTGACGACCCTGCGGGCCGGTACCGGTGCGGTGGGTGAGGTTTTCGAGGGCGAGACGCTCGTCACGCTGCCGGTCTCGGAGCGCGACGTCATCCAGTTCGCGTTCCAGGCGCCGGGCGTGGCGCCGCCGTCGCCGGGGTCGCGGCTGTCGACGCAGGGCAACACCGGCCTGAACAACGCCGGTTCGCGCGAGGCGGCCAACAACTTCCTGCTGGACGGCGTCGACAACAACGACCTCTTCCTGAACCGGCTCGTGGTCAACCCGGCGCTGGACGCGGTGAAGGAAGTGTCGCTGCTCCAGAGCACCTACGACGCCGAGCACGGGCGGAGTGCCGGCGCGCAGGTGAACGTGATCATCAAGTCGGGCACGCGCGACGTCCGCGGATCGGTCTACGAGTACTTCCGCGACGAGGCGTTGGACGCGCGGCCGGCGTTCCTGCCGGCCGACGCCGACAAGCCGTCGCTCGGCAAGCATCAGCTCGGCGGCACGGTGGGCGGCCCGTTCGGCCGGTTCCCGTCGTTCTACTTCCTCAGCGTCGACGCGATCCGCGCCCGCGAGGCGGAGACGCGGCTCGGTCGGGTGCCGACCGATGCCGAGCGGGCCGGCGACTTCAGCGGACTGGGGCGGCCCATCTTCGATCCGTTCACGCAGCGGCCGTTCCCCGGCAACGTCATCCCGGCCTCGCGGATGAGCGCGGCGGGGCTCGCGGCGGCGGCGCTCTATCCGCGCGCCAACCGGGCCAGCGACACCGCCAACTTCGTGTCGTCGCCCGAAGGCGAGCGCGACGCCGTCCAGTTCACGATCAAGACCGATCACCACGGCTGGCGCGACCGGCCCTTCCACGTCCGCTACACGTACGGCCGCGAGGACCGCGACCTGCCGTTCCAGGCGCACGAGAGCAACCTGCCCGGGTTCGGCACCTCGGTCCTGGACGAGGGCCACAATTTCGCGGCCGGCTTCAACCAGTCGATCTCCGATCGTGTCGTCAACGAGTTACGCATCGGCGTCAACGCGCTGCGGCGCGACAGCGTGCCGACCAACGCCGGGACCGACGGCTTCGCGGCGCTGGGCATCGTGCCGCCGGCCATTTCCGGCGTCGACCTGGGCTATCCCGCGATCGGCGTCAGCGGCTACGAGTCGCTCGGCGACGACCCGAACCTGCCGGTGCTGCGCAGCACCCGGACGATTCACCTGGCCGACACGCTGAGCGCGCAGTTCGGGCGGCACCACGTCAAGACCGGCGGCGAGTTCCGGCACTACAAGTCGGACGGCCTCAACCACCTGTTCGCGCGCGGCCAGGTCAACTTCACCGGCGCCATCACCGGCCAGCCGCTCGCCGATCTGCTCCTCGGGTTCCCGACCTTCGCGCTGCTCGGCGTCAACGACAACCAGCAGGCGCTGCGGACCTGGTCGTTCAACGTGTTCGCGCAGGACGACTGGCGGATCACGCCGCGGCTCACGGTCAACGCCGGGCTGCGCTACGAGTACAACGCGCCGCCGATCGACGCCGACGACCGCATGGGCGTCTACGACGAGCGGACCCAGCAGCTGGTGCCGGTCGGCGTCGGCGGCGTGCCGCGTTCGGGGATTTCCTCCGACCGGAACAATGTCGCGCCGCGCGTCGGCTTCAGCTACGACCTGACCGGCGAGGGCACGCTGCTGCAGGGCGGCTACGGCGTCTTCTACAACGTCGGCACGCTGATCGAGACGTCGGCGCTGTATTTCAACCCGCCGTACTTCGGCATCGGCCTCTACTTCCCGACCGAACAAGGCCTCCTGGACCTCGCCAATCCGTTCCCGGGCGCCGGCTTCGGCACCGAGCCGACGTTCAACTCGGTGGCGCAGGACATGCGCACCGCGTGGGCGCACCAGGCGAGCCTGGGCGTCGAGCACGCGTTTGCCGACACGACGCTCAACGCGCGCTACGTCGGGTCGTGGGGCCGCGACCTCGTGCGCAAGCGCAACATCAACCAGGCCACACCCGGACCGGGCGAGCTGGGCCCGCGCCGGCCGCTGCCGCAGTACGGCGACATCCTGCTCGTCGAGTCGGGCGCGCAGTCCACCTACCACGCGCTCCAGCTCGGTGCGGTGCGCCGGGCCGGCTCGCGCCTGACGTTCCGCGGCTCGTACACCTGGTCCAAGTCGATGGACGACCAGTCGGCGTTCCTGGCCACCGACGGCAACGACAACACGCCGCAGGACAGCCGCAACCTCGACGCCGAGTGGAGCCTCTCGGACTTCGACGTGCGGCATCGCCTCGTCCTGACCGGCTCCTATGTCCTGCCGGCGATTGGCGGCAGCGCGCTCGGGCGCGGCTGGCAGGTGAGCAGCGTGGTCACGCTGCAATCGGGCCGGCCCTTCACGCCGCGGGTCAGCTTCGACAACAGCAACAGCGGCAACACCGGCGGCGGCACGTTCGCCTACGACCGGCCGAACGAGGTCACCGGGACGCCACCGCCGGCCGGCGCCACCGTCGTGTCCTACGACGGTCGATCGTTCGTGATCGCGCCGCCGTACACCTACGGCGATACCGGCAGGAACGCGTTGATTGGTCCTGGCTACGCGGCGGTGGATGCGGTGGTGTCACGCCGCCTCGCGCTGGGCGGCACCCGCGCGCTCGAACTGCGTCTCGAAGGCTACAATCTGCTCAATCGCACGAATTTCCAGCTGCCGGACAGCTTCGTGGATCGGCCGACGTTCGGCCAGTCGCTGTCGGCTTTCGCGCGCCGGCAGTTCCAGCTGGCGGCGCGTTTCACGTTCTGACCGGGCGTCACGCCGGCTGGGGCGGTGATCACGCTGGTAGGGCGGCCCCCGAACACGCCGCAATGGTCACGCTGGCAGGGGCGGCTCCCCGAACACGCCGCAATGGTCACGCTGGTAGGGGCGGCTCCCCGAGCCGCCCTGTCAACGTCAGATACCGAAAACAAGGAGATGTCGAAGATGCGCGTGATCCGTTCCTCCATCGTGCTTGCCGTCGTGTTCGCCGCCGGCCTCGCGGTCGGTCAATTCTCGCGCGCCGACCTGGCCGCCCAGCCGGCGCCGGGACAGAACGTCTACGAACTGCGGACGTACCACACGCATCCGGGCAAGCTCGCGGACCTGAACACGCGCTTCCGCGATCACACGACGCGCATCTTCGAGAAGCACGGCATGACAAACATCGGCTACTGGGTGCCGCAGGACGAACCGGCACACGCCAGCACGCTGATCTACGTGATCTCGCATGCCAGCCGCGAGCAGGCGAAGAAGAACTGGGACGCGTTCCGCGCCGACCCGGAGTGGCAGAAGGTGCGCGCTGCCTCGGAAGCCAACGGGCCGATCGTGACGAAGGTCGACTCGGTGTACATGGATCCCGTCGACTACTCGAAGTTGAAGTAGCTCAGGGCGGGCTCGTCGATATCGAGACGAGCACGTGTGACGCGGCGGGCAGGCCGACGACGGCAGGCTCGCCGCGGGTGACGTCCAGCGACGTGTGGCGGACGTCCCGTCCGTCCTGGGTTTCGACCAGCACGTTCACCGGGCGTCGTGTTCGGACTGCCAACCTGGCCGACGCTCCCGCATCGCGCACGTAGACGACGAGCGCATCTGGCGACGACCAGGCCTGCGTCCAGCCGACGTTCCACGCTCCGCGGATGAACGCCGGCGCGGCGTCCTGCTCGCCCGGCTGATGATATCTGGCGCGAGTGGCCACCCACTGCGCCACCGGATCGCCCGCGCGCCAGACGCGGTCGTGGCCCTCGGGCCGATACCCCGACACCGTCCCGAAGGGCTGCACCACGTGCATGCCGTGCCCGTACAGATTGGCGTAGCAGAACATGCCGGGCGCAGAGCAGCGTTCGGGCACTTCCGCGTACGCCGGCGGGCAGGAGGCGGGCCACCAGCCCTCGTACAGCAGCACCTTCTCGCACCCTGGCGTCGCCGTCGGCACCAGCGCCGGCTCGCGGTGTGACGTGCGTTCGGCGAACGCCTCGGGCCGCGGCCTCGTCCACACCGGGTGCTGCGTCCACAGCCAAGCGGCAAGCGGAGTGGGATAGCGATAGCTTTCCGGTCGCGACATCGGGAACGACACGGTCGTCCATGTGGCCGACAGCGCGAGCACGGCGAGCCCTGCCCGCCGCCGTGTCCCGCCGGCCTCGTCCGACGCGACGAGCCAGGGCAGCATCAGCGGCAGCAGCCACATCGCATAGCGCGACAGGTCCGGGTTGCCGCCCTGGTTCATGTTCGGCTGCTGGCTGCACACCACGAGCAGGGCCGCGGCCGTGACGGCCGCCGGCGCGGTGCCCATGGCACGCCATCCTCCCCGCCAGACGAGTGGCAGGAACACGAGCGCCAGCGACGGCGGAAAGCGGATGAACAGCCCCATGTTCGTGTCGGCGAGCGGATAGAACAGCGTCGAGAACGACGGCCAGGCTGCCGCGGTGTAGCTCGTGAGCGGCGACAGCCGATCGAGCCGCCAGAGGGAATAGGCAGGCCCGACTGCCGCGCAGATCGCCCCGGCCGCCGCCGCCGCGCACCAGCGCCAGTCACGCAGGCGTCGCGGATCCTCGACGATCGCGGCGAGGCCGAACGCGACGCACGCCACCGCGAGGGCGGGATTCTGCGCAGCCAGCACGCCGAGCACGGCGAGCGCCGCGCCGCTGTGCGTGGGGAAGAGCAGCGTGGCGGCGCCGAGTCCGCTCGCCATGAGCACCTCGGCGAGTGGCTTGTCGAGCCACCAGACGAGCGGCGAGGCCACCACCGCGAGCGCCCAACCGGCGCCACCGCGCCACACGATCACGCCGATCAACGCGCCGACCAGCGTGAGGTTCGTGAACAGGAAGCCCCAGGCGGGCGCCGCGCCAGCCGCACGCGCGAGCCAGACGCCAGGGGTCGCGATCAGCGAATAGACCCACATGTGCGGCATGTCGTAGCGCCCGTCGCGCCCACGCATCTCCGGGATGCGCCGCGTCTCGAGTTCGAAGCCCGCGCCGGACTGACCCGCCGCGGCCCTCAGGTCGCGCAGCTCCTGGTCCGACAGGGACGGCGGGCGTCCGCTGGCCAGGTTGATGGCCATGCCGAGGTACTCGCTCGAGTCGCCGACGTTGCGCGGCAACGCGTTCCAGAGCATCGCGGCCAGCCATGCGCACAGGGCCGCGGCGAGCCAGCGGCTCGATCGGCGCCCGGCGCGAGAGGATTGGCTGGCTGTCATGGCGAGGCGCTCGTGCGCACGAGCGCATTGTAGGGAACAGCGGCCTGCGAACGAGAACGCTGCCTTCGGCTCGCTATACTCCCCAGGGAGGTGAGCCCTGCGCGCGCTGCTGTTCGGTGGAGTGAAGGCGAACTCGTGGCTGTTCGACGTCGGCCTGCTGCCGATCCGGGTGTTCGCCGGCCTGGCCCTGGCGATCGAGCACGGCCTCCAGAAGGTGCCGCCGACACCGCAGTTCATCGAGAGCGTCGGCGCGCTCGGATTCCCGGTGCCGATCGTCTTCGCCATTGCGGCGGCGTGCAGCGAGGTCGGCGGTGGGTTCCTGCTCGCGCTCGGCCTGTGCACGCGCCCGGCCGCCTTCTCGATCGTCTGCACGATGACGGTCGCGGCCTTCCTGCAGCACGCCGGCGAGCCGTTCACCAACAAGGAACGCGCCTTCCTGTTCGGCGGCATCGCCTTCCTGTTCCTGTGCCTCGGGGCGGGGCGGTTCAGCGCCGACGCCCGCATCGTCAAGCGCTGAACGGACGCTGGCGAGACGCGGCTGGGCTCGGGTCTGCCATCCCCGCGTGCGGCGCGCGGGCCGCCTGACCTATGCTTGGGTGATCGCCAGCGGCGGCCGTGCCGCGAAGAGGCGACTTCCCTTTCGAGCCATGAGCATCAAGACCAGGACAGAGAAGGACTCGATGGGCTCCATCGAGGTGCCCGCCGACGCGTACTGGGCCGCCCAGACCCAGCGTTCGATCCAGAACTTCCCGATCGGCGTCGACCGTTTCAAGTGGGGCAGGCCGGTGATCCGGGCGCTCGGCATCCTGAAGCGGAGCGCCGCCACGGCCAACCTGGAACTCGGCGAACTGCCGCAGGAGATTGCCGGCCCGATCGTCTCCGCGGCCGACGACGTCATCGACGGCGCGCTGGATGATCAGTTCCCGCTCGTGGTGTTCCAGACGGGGTCGGGCACCCAGTCCAACATGAACGCCAACGAGGTCATCGCCAATCGGGCGGTCGCCCTCACCGGAGGTACGCCGGGCGTCGATCGCACGATCCATCCCAACGATCACGTCAACCGCGGGCAGTCGTCCAACGACACCTTCCCGACCGCGATGCACATCGCCGTGGTCGAGCAACTGCAGGGCCGCCTGAAGCCGGCCGTCAGCCAGTTGCGCGACACGCTGGCCGCCAAGTCGACGGAGTTCGCCGACCTCGTCAAGACGGGCCGCACTCATCTGCAGGACGCCACGCCCATCACGCTCGGCCAGGAGATCGGCGCCTGGGTCGCGCAGATCGATTTCGGCCTGCATGCCGTCGAGCAGTCGCTCGACGGGCTCTACGATCTGGCGATCGGCGGCACCGCCGTCGGCACCGGCCTCAACGCGCACCCGCAGTTCGGCGAGCGCACGGCGCACCACATCGCCGCGAAGACGGGCTACCCCTTCCGCTCGGCCGACAACAAGTTCTTCGCGCTCTCGGCACACGACGCGCTCGTCCAGACGTCGGCGGCGCTGCGGACGCTGGCCGGCGGCCTGATGAAGATGGCCAACGACGTCCGCTGGCTGGCGAGCGGTCCGCGCTGCGGCATCGGCGAGCTCTTCATCCCCGAGAACGAACCCGGGTCGTCGATCATGCCCGGCAAGGTCAACCCGACCCAGTCCGAGGCGATGACGATGGTGTGCGTGCAGGTGTTCGGCAACGACGCAGCGGTGGCCTTTGCCGGCACGCAGGGCAACTTCCAGTTGAACGTCTTCAAGCCGGTCATGGTGCACAACGTGCTCGAGAGCATCGCGCTCATCGCCGACGCCTGCCTCGCGTTCGACGAGGGCTGCGCCCGGGGCATCGAGCCGAACCGCGACAGGATCGCCGAGAACCTCGGTCGCAACCTGATGCTGGTCACGGCCCTCAACCGCCACATCGGCTACGACAAGGCGGCGGCGATCGCCAAGCACGCGCAGAAGAAGGGGCTGACGCTGCGCGAAGCGGCGCTGGCCTCCGGCGACGTCACCGCCGAACAGTACGAGCAGTGGATCGTGCCGGTCGAGATGACCCGCCCCAGCCTCAAGCCGTAGAAACAACGCCGAACG
>CBIHOS010000141.1:0-13552 GCA_966211945.1 uncultured bacterium | reverse complement strand
CATGCCGCCCAGGTCCTTGCGGTGGCAGGCGTGACAGAGGTTGTCACCCTCGTAGATGGCCTGGCCGCGCGCCAGGCCGTCGGGATCGGTCGCCACCACGACCGCGGCGGTCGGGCCGGCCGACGGTCGCGCGGCCGCGAGTTGCGGTGGCGCCGCGACCTCGGCCTCGTATTCGGCGACCTGCCCCGGCGGGCCCCACAGCGGGGCCGGCAGCACGTGATAGTTCACCGCGTAAGCGATCGAGAACGCGATCGTGAAGTAGAACCCGTACAGCCACCAGCGCGGCAGGGCGTTGTCGAACTCGCGGATGCCGTCGTACTCGTGATCGAGCAGTTCGTCGCGACGCTGGCTCATGCCCGCCTCCGTCGAGGCTTGGGGCCGGGCCCCTCGCCCGGCGGCTGGTCGCCATCGTCGTGCAGGGGCAGTCGGGCGTGGTGGGCCAGCGTCCGGCGGTCCATCCGCAGGACCCAGCCGAGCATGACGAGGAAGACCAGCAGGAAGATGACGAGCGACAGGACCGGGAAGATCTCGATCCCGACGATGGCGCGGAGAATGTCCTTGTACATCAGCGGCCTCCCTCGTGGGCTGGCAGCAGCGCCGCCTGGGCGGCCGGCTCCGGGCGACGGCGGACGTCGGTCCCCAGGCGCTGCAGGTAGGCGATGAGCGCGACGATCTCGCGATCGGGCGGCGTGTGCATGCCGGCCTGGGTCAGCCGGCCGGCCACCTCACGGGCCTGCGCCTGCAGGTCGCCGCGCGCCTTCGATTCGTAACCATCCGGATACGGCACGCCCAGCTTGCGCAGCGTGATGATCTTGCCCTCGATGTGCGACTCGTCGAGGCGCGCCGTGTACATCCACGGGTAGCCCGGCATGATCGAGCCCGGCGACGTCGACGATGGATCCTTCATGTGCATGTAGTGCCAGGAGTCGGGATACTTGCCGCCGATGCGGTGCAGGTCCGGGCCGGTGCGCTTCGATCCCCACAGGAACGGGTGGTCGTAGACGAACTCGCCGGGCTTGCTGTACTCGCCGTAGCGTTCGGTCTCGGCCCGCATCGGCCGGACCATCTGCGAGTGGCAGCCGACGCAGCCCTCGCGGATGTAGAGGTCGCGGCCCTCGAGTTCGAGCGGCGTATACGGGTGCACGGTGGCGATGGTCGGCACGTTGGCGCGGATCAGTGCGGTCGGCACGTACTCGACGACGCCGCCGACGAGCACCGCGAGAAAGGTCAGCACGGCGAACCGCGAAAGGGCGTCGTCGCGATCGTCCACGCGGGGCCGCACACCGTCGATCGCGCAGCTGTAGAAGTCGGCCAGTCCGTGCTCATGGATCAACGCGAACACCGAGGCGCAGCCCGCGCAGCACAGCGTGCCGTGGGTGTTGGCGAGCAGCAGACCGGTGCACGCGTCGCCGCAGTGCCGGCAGCGGGCGGGAGCAGCGGCGATGGCCCGGGGGCGGTCGAGGGTCGTGGAGTGCGTCGTCACGGCAGACGCCCGGAAAGACGGGCATCACGGCCAGGGGCAACTTTCTTGCCATGACTGGACCGCTGTCCCGGCGGGATGCAGAGCGCGAACCGACGCACGCCAGCCCGGCGGAGGCCGCGATATTCCCCGGCGGCTGCGGACTTCTCCCGGACGGAGTAGGCTCAGAGACAGAGACGCTGGCCGGCCAGTAGGCGTGGCGCAGCGGGGAGATCAGGACGTGTCCAACATCCGGAGCGACATGCGCGGCCTCATCGTGACCTGCGGGACATGCGGGACGGCCAATCGACTCGCGTACGCGACGATGGGCCAGGCCGCGCGCTGCGGCAAGTGCAAGAGCGACATCGGGCCGCCGGCGGCACCGTTCGCGGTGGGGTCGTCGGCGATCTTCGACGTGCTGGTCGCAGAGTCGCGGCTGCCGGTGCTGGTGGACTTCTGGGCCGAGTGGTGCGGGCCCTGCAAGGTGGTGGCGCCGCAGCTCGAGATGGTGGCGCAGCGCAACGCCGGCCGGCTGCTCGTGGCCAAGGTGGACACCGAGGCCGTGCCCGACCTGTCGGCACGGCTCGGGATCCGATCGATCCCGACGCTGTCGGTCTACGACGGCGGCCAGCAGGCCGCGACCACGGCCGGCGCGATGCCGGCCGAACGCATCGAAGCCTTCGTCCGCGAGGCGGTCGGCGTCGGCAACTGACCGCCGGCGCCGTCAGGGCGTGGCGATGGCGCGGCCGAGCGCGATGGTCGTCTCGCGCGAGACCTTGTAGGTGATCATCCGCGCGATGCCGTCGGGCCGCTGCACCTCGATGAGGAACGCATTGCCTTCGAGGCCGACGATCGCCGCGCGCGTGCCGATGTCCTTCAGCAATTCGCGCTTGCGCGTCTCGCTCTCCACCGCGAGGACATCCATGTCGAACGCGGCCTCCGGCGTGTCACTGTCGGCCTTCAGGTCGGCCAGCGTCCTGAAGGAGAAGCTGATGGTCGTGTCGTTCCCCTGCCAGACGCATTCGGTGTGACCGGGACGGAACGCGTTGACGGCCGGCCCCTCGTAGCCGTCGCCGGCCGCTGCGGTCGCCTCGGCCGACGTGAGCACGGTGTCGCAACGGACGGGTTCGCCGGACGGCTGCCGTCCCTGCAGCGCGGCTGCGCCGATCAGCGTACTCGCACACACCGCCAGCGCCGCGCGCGTAACCACCTGTTGACGTGTCATCGCTCCTCCTTGGTCGAAGGTGGCCCGAGCGGGCTCGGCGCGCAGCCCTCCTTCTCCACCGTGTAGATGCCGCCGGTGAGCTTCCAGCCCGCCGCCGTGCGCGCGAGTTCGAAGCTGTCGATGCCGCAATGGCTGAACGCGCCGTTCAGCCAGAAGTCGTAGGGCGCCCACACGGTGGCGATGTCCTCGTGGACCCTGACCTGCGGGTCCCACATCCGCTCGAGGACGCGGCGCGAGCAGGTCGTGAACTGCTGGCCGAACTCGTCGAGGCTGGAACTGCGCGGCCCCGCCGCCGCGCCTGGCACGAGGCGGAACAGCCGTCCTTCCGCCACGGTCAGCGTCCGGATCGTGGCGGCGTCGCAGGCCGCCATGGCGTCGAAGATCCGCTGCACGGTCGCGATCACGTCGCGCTCGGCCGCGGCCGGTGCCTGCGCCCGCGCCGGGAGGACCGCCGACACGCACAGGGCGACGACGGCGAGAAGCCGCGCACGGGTCACATGCATCGTGGCGAAGATTGTGGGGGTCGGCGATTGAAAAGGCAACGGCCGGACAAGTCCGGCCGCTACGTATCGAACTGTTCGTAGCCCCGCCGCTACTGCAGCCTGGTCGCGAGCGCGTTGGTGCCGGCCGCCCAGTGCACGCCGTTGGCGCTCGAATACATCGCGCGCTCGACGACGATCTGGGCCGGCGCGCCACCGAGGCTCTCGACCACCATGCCGAACTTCTTGCCGCGAGTCTCCGGGAAGAAGTGGTCGGCAGACGGCGCGATGTTGAACCGCGAATTGGGCGACACCGCGTACTCCCGGCTGATTGGCGCCGTCCCGTCGTCGAACATGACCGTCGCACGGATGGTGCCGGCGAAGGCCGACGTGTTGGCGACGAGGACGTAGGTCTCGACCTCGCGGCCGCCGCCCAGCTCGCCCTCGGCCATCGCCCAGCGCGTGCCGGTCGCCGTTTCACCGGGGCTGTTGTGCGCCTCCTGCCAGGTGTTGGACGTCGGGCCCGGCCACCACATCGCCCGCTCGACGATGATCCCGACACCGTTGGTCGACGTGATGCGTGTGGAGAGTGCCACGTCCGCGAGCGCTGCATCCGCCTGATCCACCCAGATGTTGAAGCGGCTGTTGGCCGTCACCGTGTACGTCTTGGTGATGACGCTGCCGTTGTCGAGCAGGAAGTCGGCCTGCACCGTCGCGTCGGTGTCGCTCGGATTGGCAATCAGGACGAACATGTCGAAGTAGTTGCCCGTTGCGCCCTCGGCGAGGAACCACTGCGTCGCCGTGGAGGTCACGCCCGCGCTCTCGTGGCCGGCCCCGAGCGGCTGTCCGGTGCGGTTCAGGTACATCGCCCGCTCGGCGATGATTGGCACGCCGTTGGTCGACTCGATGACCGCCGAGAGTTCCGCGCTCGCGATCGGGCCCAGGTTCGGATCGGTCGCGCCTTCCTCGTCCACCCAGATGTTGAAGCGGCTCTGCGGGTTGACGACGTAGGTCTTCACGAGCGGCGCGCCCGACGGCAGCAGGTAGGTCACCTTGATCTGGGCTGCCTGATCGTTGGGGTTCTGAATCAGGTAGAACAGGTCGAAGTTGAAGAACGTGGCGCCCTCGGCGAAGTACCACTTGGTCGCCGTGCGGGTCAGGATGCCGCGCTCGGCGTGGCTGCCGTAGCCGCTCTGGTCCCACGTCATGGTGCGATCGGCCACGACCTGGACGTCGGCCTCGACGAGCGTCGAGAACTCCGCGGCCTCGAGTCCGGGCACGCTCTCGACGTCGATCGTCGTGCGGCTCATCGCCGGCACCACGCGGTAGTCGCGGATCGTCGTGCCGTCGGCCTTCTGGAAGCGGGTCAGGACCAGCGCCGGCGACGGATTCGGATTGGCGATCGCCAGCCGGGTGTCGAAGAACGCGCCGGTGGCGCCCTCGGCGAGATACGTGATGACGAAGCCGCGCGGATGGGTGCCTTCCGCGAGTTCCTGCAGGTTGGTCTTGCCGTCGCCGTCCGGATCGTCGGCCGGGCCCGAGCCGGGGCCGCCGAAGGGATCGAGGCCGTACTTGGACTCGAAGTCGTTGCTCAGGCCGTCGCCGTCGGCGTCGCCGCTCGGCTCGAGCGTCGGCACGCCGATGTTGGCGGTCGCGGTGTTGTTGGCCGGCACCGGATCGAGCACGCCGGCGGTGACCGTCGCCGTGTTCGTGATCTGATGCCCCGGCGTCGTCGCCACCATCCTGGCAACGATCTGCAGCGTAGCGGTGGTGCCGGGCGCCAGCTGCCCGAAGCTCACGGTGCGGGCATTGCCCGTGCCGCCACAGAGACCGCCGAGGTCGGACGTGCAGGAAACGAAGTCGAGGCCGGCGGGCAGGTTGTCGGTGACCACGACGCCCGAGGCCGGGTCCGTGCCCGGATTGACCACCTGCAGCGTGAACGTGACGTTCTGGCCCGGCAGGATGGTGCCGACGTTGGCGAGCTTTGTCAGCGACAGGTCGACGCTGTATCCGAGCTTCTGCAGCACGGCGTCGCCGTCGCCGCCACCGTACGCGGTCTGGAACGCGTTCACCAGTCGGAAGCCATCGGGATTGCCTGCGCTGAAGACGCTGGCGTCGTTGGTCGTGCCGCCGAGATACGTCTCACCCGCCGCATTGGTGGCGACGGCAAAGAGCGCCTGTCCATTCGTGTTGGATCCGAGATAGCTCGAGAAGACGAACGCCGTGCCGGAGGGGTTGAGGATCTGCACGTATGGCGGCTGCTGCCACTTCGTCGTCTGGACAGCGCCGACCATCGACAGCCCCGTGGCCTCGGTCGACCGGGTCGACCCCACCAGGTGCACACGTCCCATCGCGTCCACGGCGATGTCGTTGAGGTTGTCGAAGTCGTTGCCGCCGGTGAAGGTCGAGTAGACGCGCGAGGCCGCGCCGGTCTTCGTGAGATCGAGCTTGACGACGAAGCCGTCCCACGGTTCCTGGCCGCCGCCGACCGGGGTGTTGAACTGCCGGGCCGCGCCGGCGGTCACCGGGAAGTCCGTGTTGGAACGCGACTCGCCGCCCACGTAGACGAAGCCGGCCGCATCGACGTCGAGCGCGTACACGTGATCGGTGTTGCTGCCGGAGATGTACGTCGAGTACAGCAGGCCGGCCGCACCGACAATGTCGGTGTCGATCTGGCTCACGAACCCGTCGGTGGAGTTGCCGAGCCGCGGCGCGAAGCCGTTGAGCACGGGCACGTCGCCGGTGGAGGTGTCGCTGCCGAAGGTGATCTTGCCGTCGCCGTTGGCAACGATGTCGGCCCGGTTGGTCATGTCACCCTGGCTGCCGCCGAAGTACGTCGAGTACACCAGCGCGCCCGCGTCCGTGTAGCGCTGCACGAACAGGTCGTCGCCGCCCGAGCGGGTCGTGCGGTAGGCGTTGGCCGTGGTCACGAAGCCCTCGGTCGTGTTGTTGGACGCGGTCTTGCCGACGACGTACGCGTTGCCCTGCGGGTCCACTGCGACGCCGGTCGCGGCTTCTCGGCGCAGACCGCCGATGTAGGTCGAGTACGACAGCCCGCCGTCGGCCGCCAGGCGCGTGTAGAACGCGTCGGCCGACTGCGACGGTGCGCCGGGATCGAAACCGAACGCGTTGTCGGCCGCGCCAGCCGTCACCGGGAAATCGGTCGACACCGTGTCGCCGACGATGTGCACGCGCCCCTGCGCGTCCACGGCCAGGGCGCCGGGGATGTACTCGGACGGCCACGTGCCCTCGTCCTGCGATCCACCGAAAAGCGTCGAGTACACGAGGGCGCTTCCCGCCGGGTTGAACTTGCTCACGAAGTAGTCGCGCGGGTACTGGCCGCCGGGGGCCGGCGTGCCGGCGCGCTGCGGCTGCACCGCGCCTGCCGTGACCGGAAAGCCGGCGTGGTCCTCACTGGTGCCGAGCACGTAGATGAAGCCGTTGGCGTCCAGCTTCACCGCGAGGATGCGCTCCTGGCTCGCGCCGCCGAACCAGGTCGAGTAGACGAGGACCGGATCGATGACCAGCGTCGTCGTGCGGTCGTAGGCGCCGATCGAGAAGCCGACACGGCCGGTGGCCGCGTCGAGGGCAAAGGCGCTCTCGACGACGCGGCGGCTGCCGCCCACGTCCTGATAGGCGAGCGGGGCGCGCTGGCGCAGGACCGCGCCGGCCACGTGGACGAGCAGATCGCCCGAGGCCGCCTCGATCTCGAGGCGATCGGCGCCGTGCACCTGCATCGCCGCGTCGCCGGGATTGGCGCCTGGCGCGACCACGAAGTCGTATTCGAGCTGCTGCTGGTTGCCGTAGTAGACGACGTCGATGCCGGGCAGCACCTGACGCGCGACGACGCGCCCGAAGGTCTCGACGCCGCGCTGCCACGTGTCGGACGCGCCGACGTAGCGGTGAATCACGCCGGGCAGCTTGGCGTCGCCCGACAGCGCTGACGTGCCGGTCGCGCCGGCGACCTCGAACGCGATGTCGGCGCGGGTGCCGCCGGCAACCAGCGCGAGGCTGGCGCCGCGCGGACCGACGGCGACGTTGTAGCCCTGGCCGCGCGCCACGAAGGTCGCGGCGCCATCCTGCATACGGGGTTCGAAATTGAGCGGCAGCGCGGCCAGCGTATCGGCCGTGCGGAGCGTCGATGCCTGCGGCACCTGCGTCGGAGAGGGACGGTCTGTCGAGGCCTGGACGGTGCCCGATTGCCGCAGGGAACCGATCGAGGCCACCGACAGCAGCGAGGCGACGAGCGCCGCGCCGGTTCGGACGAGAGTGGGATGAATGCCGTGCACGATTATGAAACCTCCAGCTGTCGCGGTAGACCCGCGACGCGTAGTGGAGTAGCCGCGCCGAGGCAATTCGTGACAGCCAGGCGCGGGTTCCCGTGACGGGAACCATTGCGCCAATACGTGGAGGAAATCGCAAAAGTTTCGAACGATTTCATCGATTCGCCGGTGTTCGGTTCGGCGCCGATCACCGTTGTCTCCACGGCGGCGACGCGAGTGTCCGGATGCGGACACCGATGACACGGCGAGATTTTTTCGAGGGAGGGTGGACCAACGATCGCGCAGGGCGGACCGAACGGTCCGCCCTGCATCGTGGGGATCTTTCGCGTCCCTACGGCAGCTTCGTCGCGAGGGCGTTGGTCCCCGCCGCCCAGTTGACGCCGCCGCTGTCGGAGTACATCGCGCGCTCGACGACGATCTGCGCGGGCGTGGCGCCAATGCTCTCGACCAGCATGCCGAAGCGCTTGCCGATCGTCTCGGGGAAATCCGCCGCCGGCGCCACGTTCGAGCGGCTGTTGGCGGTCAGCGGGAACTCCTTCGTGAGCGGCGCGGTACCGTCCTCGAACAGCACCGTGACCCGGGCCGTGCCGGCAAACGGCGAGGCGTTGGCAATCAGCACGTAGGTCTCGGCGTCGCGCGCCCCGCCGACTTCGCCTTCGGCCATCGCCCAGCGCGTGCCGGTCGTCACCTCGCCGGGGCTGTTGTGCGCCTCCTGCCAGGTGTCCGACGTCGGTCCCGGCCACCACATCGAGCGTTCGACGATGATCGGCACGCCGTTGGTCGACGTCACCCGGGTCGAGACCGCCGCGTTCGCGAGCGCCGCGTCCTCGAGATCCACCCAGATGTTGAAGCGGCTGTTGCCGCCGACGGTGTACTCCCTGGTGATCACCTGCCCGGTCGTCAGCAGGTATTCGGCCTGGACGGTCGCCGGCGCCGCCTGCGGGTTGGCGATCAGGATGAACAGGTCGAAGTAGCTGCCGGTTGCCCCCTCGGCGAGGAACCACTGCGTCGAGGGCGCGGTGACGCCCGCGCTCTCATGACCGGCGCCCAGCGCCCGGCCCGGCTGATCGAGGTACATCGCCCGCTCGGCGATGATCGGCACGCCGTTTGTGGACTCGACGATTGCCGACAGTTCGGCGTTGGCGAGCGCCGCGAGCGCTGGATCGGTGACGCCCTCGCTGTCCACCCAGATGTTGAAGCGGCTCTGCGGCGCCACCGTGTACTGCTTGGTGAGCGGCATGCCCGTCGGCAGGAGGTAGGTGACCGTGACGTCGGCCGCCTGCGCATTCGGGTTCTGAATCAGGTAGAACAGGTTGAACGGCCCGAACGTCGCGCCCTCGGCGAAGTACCACTTGGTGGCCGTGCGGGTCAGGATGCCGCGCTCGGCGTGGCTGCCGTAGCCGTTCTGGTCCCACGTCATCGTGCGGTCGGCCACCACCTGCACGTCGGCCTCGACGAGCGTCGAGAACTCCGCGGCCTCGAGCCCGGCCAGCGTCTCGACGTCGAGCGTGGCCCGGCTGAACGGCGGAATCACCGTGTACTGGCGGACCGTGCTGCCGTCGCCCTTCTGGAAGCGGGTCAGCACCAGCGCCTGCGTGCCGGTCGGATTGGCGAGCGCCAGTCGCGTGTCGAAGAACGCGCCGGTCGCGCCCTCCGCCAGATACGTGATGACGAAGCCGCGCGGATGCGTGCCCTCGGCGAGTTCCTGCAGGTTGGTCTTGCCGTCGCCGTCCGGATCGCCGGTGGCACCGTTCTCGGCGCCGCCGTTCAGGCCGTTGAGGCCGAACTGCTGCTCGAAGCCGTTGGACAGCCCGTCGCCATCGGCGTCGGCGGCCGGGTTGGTCAGCGTCGGGGCACCGCCGCCGATGTTGCCCGTGTTGTTGGCCGGATTCGGATCGACGGTCCCGCCGCTGGTCACCGTCGCGGTGTTGGTCCAGATCTGCCCGGGCCCGACCCCTGGCGCGACGGTCACCGCAATCGTGATCGTCGCCGACGCGCCCTGCGCGAGCGACGGAATGGTGATCGTGCGGTTGTTGCCGACGCCCCCACACACGCCGCCGGCGGTGCTCACGCACGACACGAAGACGACTTCCGCCGGGAGATTGTCGGTGACGACGACGTTGGCGACGGTGTCTCCGGTCGCATTGGCGACGGTGAGGGTGTAGGTCATCGCTTCGCCCGGCACGACGGTCACCTGCGGGTGCGGCTTGTCGACGGTCTTGGTGATGGTCAGGTCGGCCTGGCGGCCGATGCGCTGCAGCGTCGCGTCGGTGTCGCCGCCGCCATAGGTGGCCTGGATCGGCGTGACCAGGCCGAGGCGGTCGGTGCCACCGGCGCTCGCTCCTCCGACCCAGACCTCATCGGCGCCGGTGATGGCCAGCGAGACGGGGCCGATACCGCCGCTGTTGCCGCCGATCAGCGACGACATGAGGATGGTGCTGCCGGCCGCCGACAGTTGCACCACGGCCGAATGCGCCCCGTTCCCCGAGCGTGCCGTCTGCAGGGTGTTGATGACGGGAAAGTCCTGGGCGGGATTGGGAGTGGCCGAGAACGAGCCGCTGGTCACGCCGATCCATGCCTGTCCGAGGCTGTCCACCGCCACGTCGCTGCCCGTGTCCGTGTACCAGCCATTGATCCGGCTGGCGTACACGAGGCTCGCGGCGCCGGCAGCGGCGGTGTCGAACTTGGCGGCGACCACATCCCAGCTCGATGGCGCGATCGATCCCGGCAGCGTCGCGGCGGCGGGGAACGTCGCGGCGTTCGAGCTCGTCGTCCCGGTGACGTACACGCGGTCGGACCCGTCGAGCGCCAGCGACGTGAAGAACTCCTTGCCGCTGCCGCCGAGGAACGTCCCGTAGGTCAGCTGCGCCGCGCCCGTCTGCGACAGATCCAGGCGCACGAGCACGCCGTCGGAGTCGCCCGAGCCGTTGTAGGCCTGCACGCGCGTCGCCGGCGTCGTCGGGAAGTCGCTGCTGCGCGAATCACCGACCACGTACACCACGTTGGCCGAGACGCGTGACACGCGGACGTCGGTCGCCTCGCCGCCATCGCCGCTGTTGCCGCCGAGGTACGTGGCGTATGTGAGCTGGCCGGCCGGGTTGAAGCGGAGCAGGAACATGTCGTCGATGCTGCTCTTCGTGCCGTCGTAGGCGCCGGGAGTCACGGTGAAGCCGCCGTCGCCGCTGCCCGTCTGGTCCGAGTCTGTCGAGCCCGAGATGTAGGCGTTGCCGGCCGCGTCCACGTCGATGCCGTGCGGCTCGTCGTGTCGGCGGCCGCCGAAGTACGTGCCGTACAGCAGGCCGCCCGTCGACGAGAGGCGCACGTAGAACCCGTCGCGCGATCCGGTCGCCCCGGCATCGTTGTCGTTGTAGTCGGTGTCGTGGGCGGCGGCGGTGACCGGGAAGTCGACCGAGGCAGTGGTGCCCGTCACGTGGATCTCGCCGTTGGCGCCGACGGCGATCCCGCCGTCGTACGAGTAGGCCGCCAGCAGCTCCGCCCCGGCGCCGCCGAGCAGCGTCGAGAAGATCACCGTGCCGTTGCTGGCGAACTTCGTGATGAATGCGTCGGCAGCCGCCTCGTTGCGGATCGTCTTGTGGACGCCGGCTGTGGTCGGGAAGCGAAGGGCGCCCTCGAGATCGACGGTGAACCCGAGCGCGATCAGGTTGCCCTCCGCGTCGAGATCGAGGTCGGCGAAGCCGTCCTCGGCCGAGCCGCCATACCAGCTCGCGTAGGCGATGACCGGATCGATGACCAGCGGCAGGCGGCGGTCATAGGCCCCGACCTCGAAGCCCACCACGCCGCGCGCGACGACGAAGCGGCTCGGCACCTGGCGCCGCTGGCCGTCGATCTCCTGGTAGGTGAACGGCCGCTCCTGCTCCACGACACGGTCGCCGATCGCCATGCGGAGCCGGCCCTCGGCGGTGACCGAGACGCTGGAGGCGCCGTCGATCCTGAGCGCAATCGCGGCCGGATCGGCACCTGGCGCCACGTGGAAGTCGTACTGCAGGCGGCGCTGGTTGCCGTAGTAGACGACGTCGATGCCGGCGTACACGCCCGCGTACCGCACCCGCCCATGCGTGGAGGCGCCAGAGATCCAGCGCGCGGGGTCGCTGCCGCGGAAGTAGGACGCCACGGCCGGGCGGACGTCCAGCGGCTCGGCGGCCGCATCGGCCCGGCCACCCGCCAGCGTCACCTGCAGCACCGCCGTCGTCGCGCCGCGGTCGGCCAGCGCCAGCGTCGCGCCACTGGCGCTCAGGCCGACCCTGTAGCCGTGACCGGCAGCGAGGAACTCGTACGCCGCGGGCTGCTGCCCGAGGTTCCGTTCGAACGTGAGCGGCTGCGCGGCGAGGGCCGCAAGGGCCCGTGACGCAGGGCCCGCCCCGGGAGCGGAGTACGGCTCCTCGGACTTCAACTGCGTACCCGACAGCACGAGCAGCGCCGTCACGACGACGACCTGCGACACACCCATCCGGCACACGCTGGCTGGTGACGCCACACGACCTCCTGGAGGAAGGGAACAGCTGGACTCGTGGGCTAGTGGTCCGCAGGAGGAGAAACGTGGCTCGCCGCTGCTCGTGGCTTCGGCGCCGCAGGCACGGCGGCGGATATACTCGCGCCGCCGATGAGTCACGCTCCGATCACACCCTCTCCTGGCCAGCCGACCGGACTGGTGCGTCAGTTCGGCCTGTTGCAAGCGACGGCGCTGAACATGTCGAACATGATCGGCATCGGGCCGTTCATCACGATCCCGCTGCTCATGAGCGCGCTCGGCGGACCACAGGCGCTGCTCGGCTGGCTGGTGGCGCTCGTGATCGTGATTGCCGACGGCCTGATCTGGAGCGAGCTCGGCGCCGCGATGCCGGGGTCGGGCGGCACCTACCAGTACCTGCGCGAGGGGTTCGGGCGGGAACGCTACGGGCGCCTGATGGCGTTCCTGTTCATCTGGCAGTTCATCCTGTCGGGGCCGCTGGAGATCGCCTCGGGCTACATCGGCTTCGCGCAGTACGCGCGGTACTTCGCGCCGTGGCTGACGCGCACGCACGCGATCGGCATCGCCATGGTGGTCGGCGTGCTCAACATCGCGCTCCTCTACCGGCAGATCGCGTCGGTCGGGCGGCTGACGGTGATGCTGTGGATCGGCACGATGGTCACGACGCTGGCCGTCATCGTCAGCGGCGCCTTCTCGTTCGACGCGGCCGTGGCGTTCGACTTCCCGCCCGGGGCCTTCACGTTCTCGCTCGGCTTCCTGCTCGGCCTCGGCAGCGCGGCGCGCGTCGGCATCTACGACTACCTCGGCTACTACAACATCTGCTACATCGGCGACGAAGTGCGCGATCCGGGCCGGGTGATCCCGCGGTCGATCATCATCAGCGTGTTCGCCGTTGCGGTGATCTACATGGCGATCAACCTGTCGATCATCGGCGTGGTGCCGTGGCGCGAGTTCGTGACGCCGGCGGGCGGCACGGCTCCGGCGCACGCCGACTTCATCGTCTCGGTGTTCATGGAGCGGCTGTACGGCACGTCGATCGCGAGCGTCTTCACGCTGCTCGTGCTGTGGACGGCGTTCGGTTCGGTGTTCGCCCTGCTGCTGGGATACTCACGCATCCCGTACGCGGCGGCGCTCGACGGCACGTTCTTCCGTGTCTTCGGGAAGCTGCACCCGACACAGCATTTTCCGCACGTCGCGCTGCTCACGGTGGGGCTGCTGGCGATGCTCGGCAGCACGCTGAGCCTGGGCATCGTCATCGACGCGCTCGTCACGATGCGCATCCTCGTCCAGTTCATCGGGCAGATGGCGGCGCTCGTCCTGCTCCGCCGGCACCAGCCCGACATGCCCCGCCCGTTCCGGGTGTGGCTCTACCCGCTGCCGCTGATCCTGGCGCTGGTGGGCTGGCTGTTCCTCTTCGCCACGAGCGATCCGTTCGTCATCCTGTTCGGCATCGGCCTGCTCGCGCTCGGGTTCGTCGCGTTCCTGGTGTGGTCGAAGCAGACGAAGCGCTGGCCGTTCGAACCCGCCGGCGCCAACTGAAACAGGACAAAGGGCTAAAAGGGCTAAAAGGGCAAGAAGGGCAAGAAGGCCGGCATGGCTTCGGTCCTTGTCGACCTT
>CBIHOS010000140.1:0-13639 GCA_966211945.1 uncultured bacterium | reverse complement strand
GCCAGGGGCCCGATCGGGGGCCCGATCGGCGCCCTTGACCCACGGGCCGCGTCCCTCGGCTGCTTGCGCAGCCCAGCGCTTACGCTTCACGTCGCGCGGCACCTGGTACTGCGCGCGCGGATCCTTGTGCTCGCCGCCGGGCCGCCAGTCGGCGCCACGGCGCGGCGGGCGCCCCGCGTCCATCGCGTCGCCAGGCGTTTCCCACAGCCGGCCGCGCTGAAACCACTTGATCACCGCCGTGGGGTGCTGCCGCTGCAGCTGCTTGAGTGTCGGCAGCAGATCTTCGCGAACCGGGGCCCTGAAGGCGGTCGGCTGCTCGTCGACGATGATGGTCCAGAATGCGCCGCGCGCCATGGTGTCCTTGAGGGGGAAAGCTTCGGCCGCTCTGCGAGGCGGCGCGACAGTGAACCGGTACGTCGCCAGTGACGCGGCTCTCCGATACCCGATACCCGATACCCGATACCCGATACCCGGATCTCCTGACTACTGTAGCCCCGATCCGAGGCCCATCCTCTCGAGCCGCTTGATCTTCTCGACCAGGGTGGTGCGTTTGACGCCGAGGAGATCGGCGGCGCGGCTGCGATTCTGGTCGGTGCGGACCAGCGCCTGCGCGATGTACACCTGCTCGACGGCCGCCAGCTCACGCTCGAGATCGATGCCGGCCTCCGGCAGCGGCAGGCTGGCGCCCCGTTCGTCGGGGCGATCGCCGCGCACGTCCGGCGGCAGCACGCTGGCGTCGATCTGGGTGCGGCCGGGGCTCAACGCCAGGGCCCGTTCGACAGTGTTCTCCAGTTGGCGGATGTTGCCCGGCCAGTCGAACGCCATCAGGCGGCGCATCGCGTCCTGCGAGAACGTCACGTCGGTCCGCGGCGGCACCGCCTGCGCGCCCAGCCGCAGCAGCATGTCGCGGACGAGAAGCGGCACGTCGTCGCGACGGTCGCGCAGCGGCGGCAACTGTACGGGGATGACGTTGAGGCGATAGTACAAGTCCCCGCGGAACGCTCCCTGCTTCACCATCTGCTCGAGGTCGGCGTTGGTGGCGGCAAGCACCCGCACGTCGATGCGGATCGGCCGGGCCTCGCCGAGCCGTTCGACCTCACGCTGCTGCAGCGCGCGCAGCAGCTTGGCCTGCAGCGGCATCGGCATCGTCCCGATTTCGTCGAGGAACAGCGTGCCGCGGTGGGCCATCTCGAAGCGGCCGGGGCGATTGGCCACGGCGCCGGTGAACGCGCCCTTCACGTGCCCGAACAGCTCCGCCTCGAGCAGCGTCTCTGGGATGGCGCTGCAATTGAGCGCCACGAAGCGCTCGGCTGCCCGCGGGCTCAGGTGATGGATCGCACGGGCAACCAGTTCCTTACCCGTGCCGGTCTCGCCGAGGATCAGGATCGTGCTGTTGGTCGGCGCCACCGTCTCGACGATCGTGAAGACCTCCTGCATCACCGCGCTCCGGCCCACGAGCTGATCCATGCGGTATCGCTCGCGAAGCTGCTCGCGCAGGTAGGTGTTCTCGGCCCGCAGGCGGCTGCGTTCGAGGGCGCGCTCGAGCGCCATGTCCAGCTCGGCGAGCTGGAACGGCTTGGTGACGAAGTCGGCGGCACCCTGGCGGATGGCGTCGACGGCGGCCCGGATGGACCCGTGGCCGGTCACCACGATCACGACGATCTCCGGGTACCGGGCGCGGGCCGCCTCGAGGATGTGCGTGCCGTCGCCGTCGGGCAGCTTCAGGTCGGTGAGCACCACGTCGTAGGCGAAGCCTTCGAGGCGATCGAGGGCCTCGGCGACTGTCGACGCCTCGGTGACCTCGAAGTCCTGGCCTCCGAGCCATTCGGCGACCCCCGTCCGGAAGGTCCCTTCATCGTCGACGAGCAGGAGAGGACGAGGTTGGCTCATGCGTACGTCAATATTCTGACATCAACACCGTGGCGAAATGGGGCCAGCCGCGAGACGAGCGGAAGACGCCGCTCTACAGGCGATCCGTGGCTGGTCCGATACCACCTCACGGACTCCCTGCATGACCTCACTGAGCCCTCTCGCCGATCTCTTCCACCGCCTCAACAATCACCTCGGCATCGTTCTGGTCAACGCCGAGCTGATCGAAGCGAAGTGTCCCGACGCCGGAACCCGCGCCCGGGCCGCCGACGTCGTGAGCGCCGCGGTCAGCGCGCTGGATGCCGTCAAGGAGATCCGTCGTCTCGTCCCGGAAGCACTCCTCGACGAGGACGGGTCGTCAAGAAACTAGCATCGACCGCCCAAAAGCGTCAAAAATATGCCAGTTTGGCCGCGCCGCGAGCCCGCCATGTCATTCGGGCATCTCCGGCACGTCGACGTAAGTCACTATAGTAAAAGCAGTAAGCGACACACCACGGGCGAGCGTCCTCGCCGTCAGCTCCTTGGCACCCACGTTGCTGTCTCGAAAGTCTGTCCCTGGCGCGAGTCAGGGCGGCCGACTCCCAGCCGGCGTACGAGGACCCAGGAGACTGACGTGTTGCAGCCCCTTCGTGAAGACCAGCAGAGTCGAGTCGTCGCCAGCCGTTCGTTCGTCGAAGCACTCGCGCGCCGCATGGCGGCGTCGATGCCGTCCGGCGTGGACGTGAGCGATCTCGTCCAGGACGGGATGATTGGCCTCATCGACGCCATCCACCGCTACGACGAAGCGCGAGGGATCCGCTTCGAGACCTTTGCCGAGCGGCGAGTCCGCGGCGCGATGATCGACGCGCTGCGCCGCGATGCCTGGCCGCGCGGCGTCCGGCGCGTGCGCCGTGAGCTCGAGGCGGCCCGTGAGTCGCTCCGCGTCACCAACGGCACCGAGCCGTCGCTCGCCGATCTCGCCGCTCATCTCGGCACCGACGAGGAGCGCCTCGGGCGCACCATCGTCCGGATCAACACCATCGAGGCAACGTCGGCGGCCGCTGGCGGCGACAGCGAGGACGCGAACCTGCCGCCCGGCTGCGTGCCGACCGCCCCGCCGGCTCCCGATGCGCGCTACGTCATCGTCGAGCGCCGCGACCGGCTGCGGGCCGCGATGCGCCGGCTCGACCCCCGCGATCGCCGTCTGCTCGCGCTCTACTACTTCCAGGACGCGACGATGAAGCAGATTGGCCAGGCGCTCGGCGTCAACGAGTCGCGCATCTCGCAGCTGCACGCGCGGGCGCTCACCCGGCTGCGCGACGCGCTGGCGGCCGGCGGCTACACCGACGCCGCGAAGGCCGGCGCGGCCCTGGTCGACCTCCAGCAGGCGCGCACCCGCCGGGCCAGCCAGGCCGACGCCGTGCTCGACGCCGCGACCCCGAAAGGGAAGTTGCTTGCTTACCCGACGACTTCCCGGACGACCCGCAGGAGTTCGGCGAGGCGGAACGGTTTGGCGAGCCAGCGGCAGCCGCTCTCGTCGAGGAACCGCGCCGCCTCGGTGCCGGTGACGTCGCCGGTCACGAAGATCACGCGCCGCGCCTGAGGCGGCGAGATCTCGGCGATGGCCCGGTAGAACGACGGGCCATCGACGCGCGGCATCCGCAGGTCGCAGACGACGGCGTCGAACGTCTGCGACCGTGCCTTCGCCAGCGCCTCCTCGCCATCTCCCACCATCGTCACGTCGAAGCCGGCATCGCGCAGGGTGTCGGCCACCGCCCCGGCCAGCGCCGGCTCGTCGTCGGCGAGCAGGACCCGCAAGCCGGCCCCGAACGCCTCGGGCACGTCCACCGGCGCGGTCGACGGCGCTCGCGGCGCCTGCACGGTCGCGCCCGCCGCGGGCAGGACGATCGCGAACGTCGCGCCGTTGCCAGCCGACGATTCGGCGAACAGGCGCCCGCCGTGCTCGGCGACGATGGCCTGCGCCACGGACAGGCCGAGCCCGGTGCCCTCACCGACATCCTTGGTGGTGAAGAACGGGTCGAAGATGTGGGCGAGGACGTCCTCGCTCATCCCGGGCCCGTCGTCGCGCACTTCCACGCGAACGCTGTCGGTATCCTCGAGCACGGTCCGCAGCGTGATACGGCGGCCGACCGCCTCGCGCACCATTGCATGTTCGGCGTTGATCAGGAGGTTGAGCACGACCTGCTGCAGCTGGTGCGGGTCGGCGAACACGTCCGGCAGATCGTCGGCGAGCGCGAGATCGACCCCGATACCGGCGCGTTGCAGGTCGGCCTCGCGCAGGCGCGCCGTCTCGGCGACGACCTCGTTGACGGGCACCATCAGGCGGGTCGTGTGACGCTTGCGGGCGAACGTGAGCAACTGGCGCGCGATGCGCGCAGCCCGTTCGGCTTCCTTGTGGAGCGTGCGCAGGCCAGCGGCCAGCGGGGTGGTGGCGCCCTGCAGCCGCAGGCGCTCGGCCAGCGCCAGGATCGCCCCGAGCGGGTTGTTCAACTCGTGGGCGACGCCCGACATCGTCTGGCCCAGGGCGGCCATCTTCTCGGCCTGCAGCAGCTCCTGATACAGGTCCCGTGACTGCTCTTCGCGCCGGCGCCGCTCGCCGACGTCCCGCACGAGGAGATGTACCGTCCGCGCACCACTCCGATCGCTGCCGCGGCCGACCGCCGTGACCTCGCAGTGGACGACGGTGCCGTCGGCGCGCCGCAGGCGGGCCGGCATGTCGGCGACCGGATGCGGTTCACGGAGTGCGGCCACGAGCCGATTGCGCTCTTCGATGTCGATCCAGGTCGCGGGCGCCAGGATGTCGGGCGGCGTCCCGGAACTGCCGCGCAGCAGTGTCTGCAGGGCGGGATTGGTGACCAGGGTGTGCCCCTGGCCGTCGTCGTCGAGGGCGGCCACGGCCAGACCGACGGGAAGCGCGTTGGCCAATTGCGGCCAGGGCTGTTCGTCTGGCGGGTGACCGTCCGTTTCGATCAGTGCGGCCATGAACGCGCGGTCACGATAGCACGTGGCCCGCGACGCCCGGGGGGATCCCTCCCCGCCGCCAGCGGGTTCCGGAATGGCCGGGACCGGCCCCGGGCACAGGTTCAGGAAAGGTAGTGGAGACGTTCATGCGTAACTTGCTTCGTTCGTTCGTGGCCGCTGGCGCGGTTGCCTTCGCCGTCGCGGCGGCGCCCCTTCCCGCACTGGCACAGTCGTCACGTCCGACCGTCGCCGTGCTCGACCTCGACTTCGGTGCCGTGCAGCAGTGGTGGTCGGGCAACTGGGACATCGGCAAGGGCGTGGCCGACCTGCTCGTCGACGAGCTGGTCAACGACGGGTCGTTCCGTGTCATCGAGCGCAAGCGCCTCGACGCGATCCTCGCCGAGCAGAACTTCTCGAACAGCGACCGCGCCGATCCAAACGCCGCCTCGGTGGCCAAGATTGGCAAGGCGCTCGGCGTCAAGTACCTGGTGGTCGGCTCGATCACCAAGTTCGGCACCGAGAACCGCAACGTCGGGGTGGGCGGCGGCGCGTTTGGCGGCGGCAAGTTCGGCCTCGGCCGGGTCGGCACGTCCAAGGGCAAGGCGACGGTGGCGATCACCGTCCGCATGATCGACGCGTCGACCGGCGAGATCATGTTGAGTTCGAAGGGCCAGGCCGAGTCCTCGCGCAGCGGGCTGCTGCTCGGCGGCGCGGGTGGCGGCGGCGCTGGCGGCGGCGGCAGCGTCGAGATGGGTTCGTCCGACTTCCGCGAGACGATTCTCGGCGAAGCGACCGAGAAGGCCGTGGCGCAGGTGCTCACCAACCTGGTGGCGAAGAAGGACCGACTGTAGGACCGTCGTATTTGGCAGGGACGGCTCGCCGAGCCGTCCCTGCCTGCCTACCTATCTACCCCGTCGCTGCGCGCTTCGTTGCGCGGGCCGAGCGCGAAGGTCATCGTGCCTTCGGCGACGATCTGGTCGCCCACCCGGGCCACGCCCTTCAGCACGCCCATCCGGCTGCGCAACCGCTGCACCCGGGCCTCGATGATCACGGTATCGCCGGGATGGACGGACCGGCGATAGCGAACCCGCTCGATGCCCATGAAATAGATGAGCTTCTCGCGGTTCTCCGGCTTGGCCAGGATGAGGATGGCGCCGACCTGGGCGACCGCCTCGGTCAGGATCGTCGGCGGAAGCACGGTCGGCTGGCCGTGGACCCGCGACAGGTAGCTCTCGTCGCCCGTCACGTTCTTGACGCCGACCACTCGCGTGTCCACCTCGAACTCGGTGATGCGGTCGACCAGGAGGAACGGATACCGGTGGGGGAGGATCCGCTCGATCGCCTGATAGTCGAAGGGGACGGTCAGTTCCATGCGCGTCGGAAGTATAATCCCCCCTTCACTGCGGGCTCCCGACCGCTCTTCCGTCGCGTGTGCGGCGTGCCGTTCCCTTGACCCAGACGCCATTGACCACCGAGCTCGCGCCCCCCGCGAGGTCCATCAGCGATCAGGAGACCCTCCGGACGCTGTTCGACCTGGGCCGTCGCGTCATGTCGGTGCTGGCGCTGGAGGACCTCCTCCGGACCATCCCGCGCCTGATCGAGCGGCTCATCCAGTTCGACGCGTTCGCGATCTACATGCTCGACGCGACCGCCACGTCGCTGCACATCGACTACGCCGTCGGGTATCCGACCGGCGTCCCCGAGTCGATCCGGCTGCCGCTCGGCGACGGGCTGGTCGGGCAGGCCGTGCAGGATCGCCGCGCCGTCCTGGTCAACGATCTCGAGCAGGACCCGCACTACAAGGGATATGTCCCGGGCATGCAGTCGTCGATCGTCGTGCCGCTGGCCTACCGCACGCGCACGATCGGCGCCCTCAACATCCTCAGCGCCCACAAGCACGCGTTCAGCGAGAAGGATCTCGCGATCGTCCGCCAGTTCGGCGTGCACGTCGCGACCGCGCTCGAGAACGCCCGCCTCTACACGCAGGCGGCCAAGGACGCCAAGGTCTTCGAGACCCTGCTCGAGGTCAGCCGCGAGGTGTCGTCGATCCTCGACATCGACCTGCTGTTCGAGCGCATCGCCGTGGCCACGCGCAAGGTCATCGACTACAAGGCGTTCGCGATCATGCTGCTCAACCCGCAGACGCAGCGGCTCGAGGTGAAGCACCTCGCGTCGCCGTACGGGGTCAACGAGAAGCTGACGTCGGTCGCGGTCGGCGACGGTCTGACGGGCTATGCCGCCCTGCACCGCACGCCCGTGGTGGTCGGCGACGTCCACCAGGACCCGCGCTACATCGAGCTGTTCGAAACGGTGACGTCGGAACTGGCGGTGCCGCTGCTCTACCAGGGCGACTGCATCGGCGTGCTCGACTTCAGCACCGAGGAGCGCGACGCGTTCGACGCCGGCGACGTCGAGTTCGCGACGCTGCTCGCCGTCCAGTTCGCCATCGCGATCCAGAACGCGCGGCTCTATCAGGAACTGTCGACAAACCAATCGCGCATCGAGCGCGAACTGCGGTTCGCGCAGCGCGTCCAGGCCGCCCTGCTGCCGCAGGAAGTGCCGGCCCGCATTCGCGGCCTCGACATCGCCGCCCGGTTCGACGCCGCCCGCGAGCTCGGCGGCGACTTCCACGACTATCTCGATCCGCTCGCGAATCAGCTCGTCGTGGCGCTGGGCGACGTGTCGGGCAAGGGCGTGCCGGCCGCGCTCTACAGCGCCTTCGCGTCGGAACTGGTGCGCTCGCGCACGTTCCGCAAGCGGTACATGCCGACCGCGGTCACGCCGGCCTCCGTGCTGCAGGTCGTCAACACGATCCTCCACGAGCGCCAGCTCGAGGAGATGTACTGCACGCTGTGCTACTGCCTCTTCGACCTCAAGAAGAAGACGGTCACGGTGGCCAACTCCGGCGTGCCCTATCCGCTGAAGATGTCGGCCGAGGGCGACATCGCCTGGCTCGACGTGACCGGCGTGCCGCTCGGCTCGTTCCCCGGCATCGAGTACGACGAGCACGTGCTGCCGTACGCGAAGGGCGACCTCTTCCTGTTCTACTCGGACGGCGTGTCGGAGGCGATGAACGCCAGCGGCGACGAGTTCGGCCGCGACCGCATCGCCGAGGTCGCGTCGAACTATCACGGGCGTCCGGCCCGCGAGGTGGTCGACGCCGTGTTCGAGGCGATCGCCGAGTTCCGCGGCGACGCCGCACAGAACGACGACATCACCGCGCTTGCGGTGCGCGCGCTGTGAAGACGGCGGCACTGCTCCTGGCGGCCGTCGTCGCGGCGCAGCCCGCCTCGTCGCCGTCATCGCCGGCCGCGCAGATCTCGAAGGCCGACGAACTCGGGCAGCGCTTCGCGATCGACCTCGAGCGCATTGCTGGCGATGTCGACGGCAGCGTCTCCTACCTCGTCGTCGATCTGACGACAGGCGCCAGGACGGCTCGTCGGGCCGACGAGCCGTTCCCGACCGCCTCCGCGATCAAGATCGGCATCCTCTACGAGCTGTTCGCCCAGGCCGACGAGGGCCGCGTCGCGCTCGACGACCCCACGCCGATGCCCGCGACGAGCCGCGTCGGCGGGTCGGGAATCCTCCAGCACCTGAAGTCGCCCGTCCTGTCGCTGCGCGATCACGCCATGCTGATGATCCTGCTCAGCGACAACTCCTCGACCAACGTCCTCATCGACACGCTGGGTCTTGCGCCAATCAACGGTCGCATGCGCCGGCTCGGTGCGACGACCTATCAGCTGCGTCGCCGGATGATGGATGGCGAGGCCGCCAGGCGCGGCGACGAGAACGTCGCCAGCGCGGCTGATCTCGTCTCGGTGATGGACGCGCTGCGGACCGGGAAGGGGCTCGGGCCCGAAAGCCGCGCGGCGGCCCTGGCCATCCTGAAGGAGTTCGGCCCGACATCGATTCGGGCCGGCGTGCCGCCCGGCGTCGCCGTCGCGGCCAAGCCAGGCGGCCTGGATGGCGTGCGCACCGAGATCGCCTGGGTGGATCTGAAGGACCGTCCTTACCTGCTGTGCGTGATGACGTCGTTCCTCGCCGACGATGCAGCGGGCGGCAAGGCGATCACGGACATCTCGCGCGCCGCGTACGGATATTTCTCACGCCTCTCACGCGCCGGCGTCGAAGGCCGGTTGCTGTCGCCAAGGTAGATCCGTTGGTGAGGTAGGGCCGGCTGTCCCAGCCCAGCCGATCCGCGCACAGTCGCGAACGCGCCCTACCTTCTCACGATGTCGCGGCCGCGCTCCTGGATGTGCAACCCGACCGACTGCGCGCCGAAGTTCGCCACCTCGCGCACGTTGCCGCGCACCTTGACCAGCGCGCCGCGCGACGGCGTCCCGCGGCGCTCGGACAGCACCGTGATCTCGGCGCTGCCATCGTCGATCTTGTACATCCCGTACGGCACCAGCGGGACGCTCCAGGCACTGGTCACGCGCCCGGTCACCTCGACCTGACGGTTGTCGTAGCGGCCCGGGTCGTCGCGGATGTCGGCGATGCTTCGAGCGCGCATCGCGCACCCTGCCAGCGAGACGACGATCACCAGCGCGAGCACAGGACGGATGAAGCGGAGCATGAAGGCCTCCGGTCCTCCCGACGAGCGAGCACGCCGGGACGAAAAGGGGGAAGGCCTGCGCGTCACGCCCCCTGCGCAACACATGGACCTTCCCCCGGTACTGCATGAGGCTGCACGCGAGCCGCCCACAAACGACGAAGTGCGGCGATGCCAGCGCCTGCCTGAACGGTTTTCGCACCCCGTTGACCCGGCGCAACCTCGCTCACGTCTTGTACAAGCCCCGTGCCAGTCAGCCGCGGCGTCGACGGCGTCGACGCCGCGTCGAGCGCGGGTAGTCCACCGCCGCAGCGTCCATCGGAGGGGACGGCCTGGCAGGACAGTGCCCTCAGATCAGGTCTCGGCCGCGCCGGTGCGACGCGACCCATCCGACCGGTGGGCAAGAAGAGCCTGCAGTGGACCCGAACACCGCGCGGAGCGCTCGCGATGATGATCGAGTTGAACAATCGTTGTGCGCTCGACGGCCGTGACCCGAACTCGGTCAGCGGAATCTTCTGGGTGCTGGGCCGCTACGATCGACCATGGGCCCCGCGGCGCGATGTCTTCGGCGTCGTCCGCTACATGAGCAGTGAGCGCACGGTCCGCAAGCTGCGGATGAAGCGCTACCTGGCGACGTATGGCCCGGCCTCTTCTGAAGTGGCGAGGACTGCGGTCAGTCCGTCCTCGTGTCAGTGGACGCGCGCGTCGCCGATGAGGCGCAGGCTCATGGCCGGCGTCACCGGCACGGCCAGCCCTTCGATCACGCTCTGTGACACGCGCACGAGCGTGCTGACCTGCGCCGCGTATGCCTGCACCGCGTGCGCCAGGTAGGGGTCGTATTCGTAGCACCGCGTCAGCGGTATCGACTCGACGACTTCATCCTTGACCTTCATCGGCTCGACCAGCGCCAGGTTGCCCTGGCTGTCTGGTTCCCGTGACAGGACCTCGACGGGCACCAGCACCGGGACCTCGTTGTCGTGTTGAACGTAGAACAGGACCGTATGCACGGACGTGCGTCTCCTTGCTGCGTGGCCTGCCGGACGCTCCGCGAGGGGCACCGGCGCTGACAGTCAGGGAATCGGCTCGTGGTGCAAATTCAACAATCGCATAGTCGGTTTCCCGACAGTCCAAAGGTTAGCGGTGCCGTGCTCCACCTTCGCCCCGTCGCGGCGGCACGATGACGTTCGCGGCGAGGAGTCCGGCCGCAATGGCGACGGCGATGAGGATCATCGTGAATCCGGCCCTGACGCCAACCACCACGTTCTGATCGAGCAGGCTGGTGAGCGACTGGTAGCCGATGCTGCCGGGCACGAGCAGGAGGACGCCCGGCACCTGCGGGACGGCCGCCGGGCCGTAGCCCCGCCGGTCGAACAGGTTGGCCAGGGCGCCCACGACCAGCGCTCCGATCGAAGCGGCAATCGCCGGTCCGAGTGACAACGCCGCGACCCGGACCGCCGTGTAGCCGATCGTGCTCGACACCCAGACCCACGGCACGTCGCGCGGGCGGGCCCGCAGCAGGCCGGCGAACGCGAACGGTGCAACGGAGAGCGCGAGGGTGAGCGTCCAGGCTGGCAGCGGCCGCGGCGACACCGATCGCGCCGTCCCCACGAACGCTTCGGCGACCTCGCCCCCCACTGCCACACCGAACGCGATCGCGACGAACACGAGGAACGCGCCGCTCAGGCGGGCCGTCCCTGCCGCGAGGTGCCGCCTCGCCAGTTCCGTCATCGCCACCGTGACGGTCAGGCCAGGGACGAGCGCGATGACGCCGCCCAGGGTCGCCGTCGGAATCGACAACCTGAACGAGTCGATTGCCGCGACGCAGGTGACCAGGGCGGAGACGACCAGCGCCGCCACCAGTTCGAAGACGTGCGTGCCGTGGGGCAGCCGCTTTGTGGCGAGCGAGATCAGGCCGATGAGCAGGCCGGCGCCGCCAGCGACGACAACCTCGTTCAGCCCGCCGCCGAGAATGCGGCAGACGGCGGCCGAGGCCACCCCGTAGGCGAGCACACGGGCGACCGGGACCGCGCTCTCCGGTGCCGCCATGATGGCGTCGATGCGCGCCGATCCCTCGAGGACGCTCGATCGGCGGCTTTCGACGTCGCGCGACACCGCATCGAGCCGCGCCAGCTTGCCGAGATCGACATCGCCCGGATACACGCGAATCATGTGCGTGTGCTGACGTTCCGGCGGTCCGAACGCCGCGAAGATCGAGGTCGGCGTGGAGAAGAAGCTCGCCTCGAGTCCGAGCTGCGACGAGGCCGCCTCCAGGGCGCTTTCGAGCGCGTCGGCCGACAGGCCATGGCTGTGCAGCGCGCGTCCCAGCCGCAGTACGAAGCCCACCGCTGCCCGGTCGGGCGCGGCTGGATCCGGCTGAGGCGAGGAGGCGCCGGCAGCGTCGGTCATGGCGCGCCCACGACAGTCGCGGAGACGATCTCCTCGCCTTCGACAAGGTCGTCGAGCCCGGCCAGGTCGCCGCCAATCGAGCCGATCAGCGTGAACCCGAAGTCGAGGCGCACGTTGTCGACGAGATTGACGTAGATCTGCCCGTCGCCGGTGTCGGGCCCACGGGTGGAGATGCCGACCGTGCCGCGGACGTTGCTCAGCGCCGAGAACTCGTCGCGCGTGTAGGCTGCGGCGCCGGCGTACTCGTTGGCGGCGGGGCTGCCGCCCTGGACGACGAATCCGGGCTCCACGCGGTGCAGCGTGCGGCCATTCCACTCGCCGGCCCGCACTTGATCGACGAGCCGTGCGACCGCGGTCGGCGCCACCTGCGCGTACAGACGCATCCTGAGCGACCTGCCGCCGCGCAGGGTGAAGACCACCGTCGACGCGTCGAGGGCCTTGACCTCGTCCCATGTGGGCACGCGCACACGCGGCCAGCCGGCGGTCGTGCGGTCGACCGGTGCCGCCACAACGACGGCCGCACCCGGCTCGCGCCTGGCATCGATCAGCGCCGCGGCGCGTTCGGCGACCACCGGATCGGGGTCCTCGATCCACCGCCGCAGTGTCGTCGTGCGGTCGGGGTCGAGTTCGTCGATCCGCTCGATCAGTGCGAGACGGGGATCGCGCGACGTATCGCGGCGGGCCTGCGTGAGTCGTTCGAGCGCGCCGCGCAGCGCTTGCACCGTACCGGCGCGGCTCGCGGCGCCCTTCAGTGCCGTTGCCGCCTCGATCAGGAGTTGTCCGTCGTCGGAGCCGAGCGCGTCGCGTGCCGCGTCGGTCACGCCCGCCTGGCCCGATTCCCGCCATGCGGCGAGGGCGGCATGGCGCACGTTGACGTGCGGGTCGGCGGCGAGCGTGCGCAGGACATCGACCTGTCCGGTGATTCCCGCTGCCCGCGCGGCGTACTTGCGCAGTTGCCAGGGCTGCGGCGACGATGCGCGAGACACTCGCGCAACGAACGGCCGCGCGGCATCTGGCGACGAACGCGCGAGCGCAACCAGCGCGTGCGCGGCCTCGTGCCACGCCGTCGGGTCCCTTCCTGTGCGCTCCAGCCGCGACGTACAGGCGTCGCGGCACGCGGCCGCCTGCCCAAGTGCGTCGCTCGCGGCGAGCCGGACGTTCAACTGCACATCGTCCAGGGCGGCGGTGGCCAGCGCGGGCACCTTCGGCCCGAGCCGGCTCGCGACGGCGTGCCGCACGAGGAACGACGGATCCTTCAGCTGTGCGACGCCTGTATCGGCCGGCAGCACCGCCAGCCGCGAGAGCGCCACGACGCCGAGGCGGCGCACCTGGGCGTCGGGATCGACGAGCGCCGCGGCGCCGCGTGCCGCGTTCACGGCGTCGAGCGCGATGAGTCCGCTCATCGCGAGCCGGCGGACACGTGCCGCAACCGGATCGGGTCGCGACTGGCCGGCTTGCGGTGCCGCGCCGGCGTACAACGCCTCCAGCCACTCCCGCACCGCAGGACTTGCGGCCTGGAGTTGCGCCGCCCGACGCGCCAGCGCCTCGGCGCCGCGAGCAGCCCCGAGTGTGGCGAAGGCGGACGTGCCTCCCCGAGAGACGCGATCGAGGCCGGTGCGCAGCGCCGCTGCGGCACGATCGACGGCGGCGGCGTCGGCAAACGGAAGCCGCCCGAGGTTCTCCGCCAGGGAGGCGAACACCAGGACGTCGCGCTCCCGGGCCAGCGCCTCCAGCAGCGCGGTTGCGGCGCTCGCGAGCGCCGGCGGCGCGTTGCCGATGTGGGCCACCGCGAAGGCAGCCTCGCGCCGCACGTCGAGCGACGGATCGCGCAGGGCCGTCACTGCATCCGTG
>CBIHOS010000139.1:0-13718 GCA_966211945.1 uncultured bacterium | reverse complement strand
CGAGCCGTGGAGGTAGGGGCGGCTCCCCGAGCCGCCCTGTCAGGGCACGTCGGGGACGTGCACGTGCCCCTTACGAGGCCCAGCGCCAGCCCGAAGGCCCAAGGCCCAAGCCCCTGGCCCCTGAAGGGGCGGCCAAGATATTGCCCGGGAGGAGCAGCATCTTGGCCGTCAGGTCGCGCGGGGGCGCGAAATCGAAACTGCTGGACTGGGCGTCAGGACCGGCGCAGGCGCCTGGACGCGCCGAGCAGGCCGAGGCCGATCAGCGCCAGCACGCCGGGTTCGGGAATCGTCGACCCGTTGTCCTGGTTGGCGGTGTCCAGCACCTGGTACTTCAGCGACGACTCCTGCGGCAGCGCCTCGAAATACGGAACGGCATACGGCTGGAAGCCGAAGACCACCGCCTGCTCGTCGTCTGGACCGGCCGGAGCCGGCAGCACGAAGGGGTCCTCCACGAAGACTATGCGCATCACCGGCTTGCGCACGTTCGCGAAGTCACCTCCGTAGGCGGAAAAAGCCGCGAAATCGAGGGGAGTCCACTCGAACGCCTCGAACGGCGTGGAAGACGCCGAATAGGTGAGGCTGTACGGCGACTGACCGTTCTGGTACCCCATCGAGTCGGCAAAAGCAGTGGCCGCCAGCCCGAGACTCAGGACCGACGCCAGCATCACTCGTCGCAGCATGAAAACTCCGGGAGCACCCACAGAACCGTCACCGGATCTACAAAAGCGTGATCGTGATGAAGTCCATCGCACGAAAACTGGCCGCCCTTTCCGGGGACCGGTACCGCACGGGGGGCGTCCTACACGTGCAGTCAAGCAAGTTTCCTGCCCGCCTCGGCCTTGCCGCCGTGCCCTCGGCTGCCAGGCGGGGCCACGCGGCCGCGTGTGGTAGCATCAAGTGTTCGGCCGCAGTCGAAGGAGCCATTCAATGAAGCCTGCAATCCACCCTGAGTACTACGAGGTCGAGGCCCGGTGCGCCTGTGGCGCCACCTGGAAGGCCCACTCCACGAAGAAGGAACTGCACCTCGAGATCTGCAGCAACTGCCACCCGTTCTTCACGGGGCGTCAGAAGCTTGTCGACACCGAGGGACGCGTGGAGCGTTTCACCCGCAAGTTCGGCGCGACGACGGTTGCCGCTCGCAAGGCCGCCGAGAAGTCGCGCAAGGGCGCGTCCGCGTAACACGGCGCGTTCTGCTGTCCGCATCGCGGCCCCGTCCACCCGCCGTCGCCTCGGGCTTCGGCGGGCAAGCACACCGCGAAGGCGGGACAGCACCACACCAGATTTCCGAACGTCGAACGTCGAACGTCGGAACGTCAGGTCGGAACGCCGAACGTCGAACGTCGCGGCGGGTCGTGACTCACTCCGACCAGAGCGGCATCTCCGCCGTGGCTCTCGCCAGCTTGCGTTCCAGCCGCGCCAGCCGCCGGCTGAAGTCCTCCCGGTCTCCCCGCCCAATCGCCTGCTCGACTCCCGCGACGGCATGCCGCCGCGCCTCCTCGAGTTGTCCGACCCGGTGTTCGTGGTGGATGGCCAGCGCCTCGCGCGCCTCGCGCAGCAACTGCGGACGTCCGCCCAGCTGCAGCAGCAGGTGCCACGCGGCAGCGGCCTCCTCGTAGCGGCGTTGCCGCCGCAGCAGGCGGGCGAGCGCCCGGGCCGCCCCGCGCCGCACGTCGCGCGTCTGCCAGTGGTCCTCGGCCGCGGCGCGGTAACACGGCAGCGCCGCGTCGATCCAGCCTGTGCGCTCGTAGAGTGCGCCGAGCCCGAACGCCGTCGAGCCCGACGGCGGCATCTCGCGGCCATCCCTGACGATCCGCTGCGCGTGCGCGGTCAGGGCCGCCAGCGACAGCAAGTCGAGCCGGTTGTGCAGCAGCACCGGTTCGAGGCCCCGCGCCGATCCACTCCGCACGAACTGGAAGTAGCGGGTCGGAATCTCGAAGCCGCCGACGTCGCCGACGCGGCCGACGCCGAGCACCGACTCCTCGAGGTGAGTCAGTCGGCAGGACCGCTCGCCCTCCTCTGACGCGCGCCACAGCCGGCGCGCCGCGTGCAGCAGATCGAGATGCGGCATGTCGCAGACGACCTGCGGCACGCGCTGCATCTCGCCACGCATCTCCATCACCGGCACGTCGAACGTGCGCCCGTTGTACGTGACCAGCACCGCATCGTCGCCGAGGTACGTGTTGAGGGCGTGCAGCAGCGCCGGTTCCGCCGTGAACGACGGCATCAGGAACTGCGTCGTCACGAAGGCGTCGTCGCGCCATTCGCCGACGCCCGCCAGGAACGCGACCATGCCGGCGCCGCCGCTGAGACCGGTCGTTTCCAGGTCGAAGTAGACGAGCCGCCGTGGTGGAATCGCCTCGGGAGCGGCGCTGCGCAGCGCACGACCCGCCAGGACATCGAGCGTCTCGTCGAGGCGGATTTCGCCGCACTGCTCGACGCGCACGCGGCCGTGGCTGCGGTCGCCCTCGTACCGATGCTCGACGACCAGGCAGGTGCCGTGCGACGTTTCGTGCAGCCGGACCCCGGCGATGCCCTCGCCGAGCCCCTCGGGCATGGTCAGGCGCACATCGACCGGCAGGCCCTCGGCATCGACCGGCGCGTAGGTGAGCTCGCGCCGGCCCGTCTGCACGTCGGGCTCGTCCGCCGCCGGGGCGGGCCTGGCGGAGCCCGCCGTCCCGCGGGCGATGTCACGCAGCCGGTGCAGAGTGGTCGAGGCCATGGCCGGGGCTAGAACGGTACGTCGACGGCCGCGGCCGACGATGACTGCAGCCGGGTCAGGAGGTCGAGCGCCACCCGCTTGGCCCGGGGACCGATGTCGCCAACCGGCCCGACACACGATGGACAGCCGATCTCGCAGGGGCACGACGCGATCAGCTGGCCGGTCTGCGCGAGCAACTGGTCGTGCATGCGGAAGAGTGGCGCGCTGAAGCCGATGCCGCCCGGGTAGTTGTCGTAGAGGAACACGTGCGCATCGGCGTCGCCAGTCGCCGGCCTGCCCGCCGAAGCCATGGCGGAGGCGGGCGCCGTCGGCCGTCCGCCGACGCCCGCCTCGCCCGTACCGGTGTCGACCGAGACGCCGAGATCGCGACGATCGCACATCAGCAGGAGCTGCGCCACCGAGCGCATCGCAGACGCCAGACCGCTGACGCCGTCGCGCCGATCGTCGGGCGACCACGGCAACTCGAGCAGCACGCTGCGCGGCACCGTCAGCCAGTACGACGTCGTGTGCATCTGCTGCTCGGGCAGGTCGAGATCACCGGAGCCGACGTTCTCGTTCGTGTAGAAGCGGATCTTCTTGAAGCCGACGACGCGCGACACGACGTGCACGTCGCCATGCGATCGTCCGGCGCGATTGGGCTGCGGTACGCGCGCATCGTCGGGAGGTAGGGCCCGTTCTCCGAACGCGGCCTTCCCTGCCGCTGCAGTGTCGGCCGGGGCAGGTAGGGCCGGTTGTCCCAACCCGGCCCCTGCGTCGCCCTCGTCTTCGCCACTGGTGCCGCTGTCGTCGCGGACCTCGCCAAGGCTCGTCTCGAACTCGTCGAGGACGTTGACCTTCGTGTACGTGATGGCGTCGGTGTAGTAGTCGCACTCGACGCTGCGCACGTACGCCTTGCGTCCCTCGATGTCGAGCCGCTCCACCTGGAACAGCGCGCCCTCGAGGATGTAGATGGCCTTCTCGTGGAGCGTCGACAGCGCGCTCGTGTAGTCGGTCTCGCCGATGACGCGCGATCCCTCGGTGACATCGACGATGACGAAGTTGTCCGAGGTGACGGCGCGCAGGCTGATCGCATCGGCCGGGTAGGACTCGTGCGTCCAGTTCCACTGTCCGTCCGCGCCGTGGACGAAGCCCTCCTCGCTCAACACCTGCAGCACGTCCTCGGTGCTCACCGGCGTCTTGCCGAACCGCTCGCCGTCCCGGAACGGCAGCTCGAAGGCGGCGCACTTCACGTGGTTGAGCAGCACGTGCAGGTTCTCGGGGTTGATCAGCGCATGCTCCGGCGACGACTCGAAGAAGTACGACGGATGCCGGACGATGAACTGATCGAGCGGCGCGCTCGAGGCGACCAGCACCGCTGCCGATCGTCCGGAGCGGCGCCCGGCGCGACCCGCGCGCTGCCACGTCGACGCAATCGTCCCCGGATAGCCGGCCATCACGCACACGTCGAGCGCCCCGATGTCGATGCCGAGTTCGAGCGCATTGGTCGAGACCACCGCGCGGACGTCGCCCTCGCGCAGCCCGCGCTCGATCTCGCGGCGGCGCAGCGGCAGGTATCCGCCGCGATAGCCGCGGATCGCTTCGGTGGCGCCCGGCGGCCCCTGGAATGCGTCCTTCAGGTACGTCGTGAGGATCTCGGTGGCGAGCCGGCTCTGCGCGAACACGATCAGCTGCAGGTTGCGGCGCAGGAACTCGAGGGCCACCCGCCGCGCCTCCGAGAGGTACGACCGGCGGATGCCGAGCGCCTGGTTGACGACCGGCGGGTTGAGGAGCACGAAGAACTTCTCGCCGCGCGGCGCACCGCTCTCCTCGACCAGTGCGAACGGCTGCTCGGTGAGCTGCTCGGCCAGGCCCTTCGGGTTGGCGATGGTGGCCGACGTGCAGATGAACGTCGGCGCCGATCCGTAGTGGCGGCAGATGCGCTGCAGGCGCCGCAACACGTTGGCCAGATGGCTGCCGAACACGCCGCGGTACGCATGCAGTTCGTCGATGACGATGTAGCGCAGGTTCTCGAAGAGGCGTGCCCATCGCGGGTGGTGCGGCAGGACCCCCGAGTGCAGCATGTCGGGATTGCTGAGGACGACGCTGGCCCGCGATCGGATGGCGCGGCGGGCGTCGTTGGGCGTGTCGCCGTCGTAGGTGAACACACCGATCTCGCGCTGCGCCGCCTCGCCGACGATCTGCGAGAGCCCGTGCAGTTCGGCCAGCTGATCCTGCGCCAGCGCCTTGGTCGGGAACAGGTAGAGGGCGCGCGCGCCGGGCTCACGCAGCACCGTGCTGAGCACTGCGCCGTTGTAGCAGAGCGTCTTGCCCGAGGCCGTCGGCGTCACGACCACCACGTGGCGCCCGGCCAGCGCGTGCCCCATCGCCTCGGCCTGATGCGTGTAGGGCTGTTCGATGCCGCGCGCGGACAACGCCTGCACGAGCCGCGGATCGACGTCGGCCGGCCAGCCGGCATAGCGGGCCGCCTGGGCCGGAAGGTGGCGCACGGCCGTGACGACCTTGTCGGCCGCCACCTGGGCATGGCCTGCCGCCATGCCCTCGGGTGCCGGGAGCGACGCCGCCGCCCGGCTCGCGTCGGGCGCGAGGTGCCCGAGCGCGTCCTGCAGCGCCTGGTCCTTGTTACCGGAGAGGCGTGCCAGGGTGCCGGACATCGTCCGTCGATGCTACGCCCTCGTCGGGGGGCGATCAAGATGCGAAAGATGGCACGGAAATCTCGACCGGCCAATCCTATCCGACGATTGTTAAATTTGTAATGACCGTCGTGCTAGCATCGCGGCGTTCGCCTGCTGCCGCCGTGCCTGCCCGCACTCTCGTCGTCTGGCTCGGGCTCTTTGCCGCCCTCGCCCTCGCCTTCTCGTGGCCCTTGCCGCTTCGGCTCGACACGCACCTGACAGGTGCGCCCTCGGGCGACACCGGCGTCTACGTGTGGAATCTGTGGGTGTTCCGGCATGAGGTGCTGCAGCAGCAGCTGCCGCTGCACACCGGCACCGTGCTGTCGCTGGCGCCGCGCGTCGACCTGACGCTCCACAACTACACGCTGTTCATGGACGCCCTGGCATTCCCGCTGGTCGGGCCGCTGGGGCTGCTGCGCACGTTCAACGTCGTCTACCTGGCGATGATGACGCTCACCGCGTGGTGTACCGCGCGCCTGGCCCACACGCTGTGCGGGCGGCAGTGGGAGGCGTGGCTGGCCGGCGTGGCGTTCGCGTTCTCCCCGGTCCTCGTGGCCCGCAGCACCGGGCACTTCTCGCTCGTGGCGGCGGCACCGCTCGCCGTGCTGCTCCACATCATGGTGCGTGGCGAGGGCAGGGGCCGGGCCCGCGACGGGGTCGCGATTGGCGCCACCCTCGCCTGGGCGGCCTTCTGCGACATCTACTACGCCGTCTACGGCGTCCTGTTGATCCTCGGCTACGTGCTCGCCAGCGCGATCACGGTGTCGCGCGGCGAACGCGCCGACCATCTGGCGTTCGCGCGGCGCGTCTCGCGCGGACTGACGATCATCGCCGCGACGTTCGTCGGGATCATCGCCCTCCAGGGCGGTCTCATCGAGGTGGCCGGACTGCGCATCAGCATGCGGTCGCTGTACACGCCGATGCTCGTGCTGACGGTGCTCGCGGTCGTCTACGGTCTGCTGCAGTGGGCGCCGCGGATCGAGTGGCGATACCGGTTCGCGCCCGCCCACACCCGCCTGGCCATCCTGATGGTGGCGACCGCCACGCTGCTGCTGTCGCCGGTGCTCGTCGCGTATGGCGCGCGCATCTGGCGGGGGCAGGCCAGTTCGCCGGACATCTACTGGCGCAGCAGCCCGCCGGGCGTCGACCTGCTGGCGTTCGTGATGCCCAACCCGAACTCCCCGCTGTTCGGCCGCCCGTTCAAGGCCTGGATCGAGGCGCAGCGGGTGGACGGGTTCGCCGAGCTGACCGGCGCGATGCCCCTCGTCGCCCTCCTGGTGATCGGCTACACCCTCTGGACCGGCTGGCGGCCGGAGCGCCGGCGATGGCTGTGGACGACGGTCGTGTTCGCGCTGCTCGCGCTCGGGCCGTTCGTGCACGTCGCCGGCATCAACACGTACGTGCCGGGACCGTGGGCGCTGCTGCGCTACGTGCCGATCGTCGGCCTGGCGCGGTCGCCGTCGCGACTGGTCGTCGTGGTCGCGCTGCTCGTGGCGCTGTTGTTCGCGATGGCGCTGGTGGCCGTCGGCCAGCGCTGGCCCCGAAAGCGGCGGCTGGTGCTGGCACTGGTGACGGTCGTGCTGCTCTTCGAGTTGTCGCCGGTGCCGCGCACGCTCTACGCCGGCACCGTGCCGGCCGTGTTCCACACCGTCGCCAGCGACCCGCGCAAGGACATCCGGATCCTGTCGCTGCCCTTCGGACTGCGCGACGGCACCTCGTCGCTCGGCAACTTCAACCCGCTGACGCAGTACCACCAGACCGTCCACGGCAAGCGGCTTGTCGGCGGCTACCTGTCGCGCGTCACCCGGCAGCAGAAGCGATCGCTGCTCCGCTACGCCGTCCTCGACGCGATGATCACCCTGAGCGCCCCTGGCAATGCCGCGCTGTCGGAGGCGCAGCGCCGGCGGGCGTTCGCGTCGCGCGATCGCTTCCTTGTCAACTCCAAGCTCGCCTACGTGGTGACCGAGGACGCGCGCACCTCACCGGCGCTGCGCGCCTTCGCCGTCGAGCTGCTCCGTCTCGAATTCATCGCGTCAGCCGACGGCTACACGATGTACGTGCCGCACGCCGACCCGGCGGCGGCGCAGGCCTTCATGGCGTCCGCCGCGCCGTAGTCTATCGGCCGGTGCTGGCGCGGCCGCGGGCGATCGATGCGGCGAAGCCCGACAAGCCGATCACGCCGACGATGTTCGGGAAGATCTGCAGGGCGTTCATCAGGTCGCCCCATGCCCACACGACCTCGACGCGGGTGATGGCGCCAAACGGGATCAGCAGGCAGTAGATCCAGCGATACCAGTGCGCCACCGGCCGCCCGAGCAGGTACTCGAAGAACTGCTCGCCGTAGAAGGCCCAGCCGATCAGCGTCGTGTAACCGAAGAGGAAGGCGCAGAGCGCCACGACGTAGCCGCCGACGCCGGGCATCGCGATGTCGAAGGCCGAGGCCACGGCGGCCGAACTCGTGAGCCCCGACTGCCACGCGCCGGTGAGCAGGATGGTCATCGCGCTGATCGTCGAGGTGACGAACGAGACGATGAAGACCTCCATCACCGCCTGCAGTCCCTGCTGTTCGGGACGGCGGCTGCGGGCGGTGCCGTAGGCGACCGAGGCGGTGCCGTAGCCCGCTTCGTTGGCGTACATGCCGCGCGCCAGGCCGTACCGCATCGCGACGATGATGCCGAGACTGCCGCCGGCAGTGGCCTTGAAGGAGAAGGCCTCGCTCACGACGAGCGACAGCACCGAGGGGATGTTGCCGGCAAACATCACGATGACGATGAGCCCGCCGCCCAGGTACAGCCCGACCTTCAGCGGCGCGAGCTTCTCGGCCGCGCGGCCGATGCTGCCGATGCCGCCGACGATCACCAGCCAGACGAGCACGGCGATGCCGATCCCGGCCGCCCAGCGCGGCATGCCGAGTTCGCTGTTGAGCACCAGCGCGATCGAGTTGGGCTGCGTGAACGGCGTGGTGCTGACCGCGGCGACGCCGGCGATGAGCGCGTAGGTCGAGGCCAGCCATGGCCGTTTGAGGCCGTCGCGCAGCGCGTACATCGGGCCGGATCGGATGGTGTTGCCGTGTGCTTCGCGCCAGGTGACGCCCAGCACGGCCTCGGTGAACTTGATGCTGGTGGCGACGAAACCGTAGGCCCAGATCCAGAAGAGCGCGCCGGGCCCGCCGGAGACGATCGCGGTCGCCACACCGGCGATGTTGCCGGTGCCGATGGTGCCCGACAGGGCCGTCATGAACGCCTGGAACGGACTGAGCGCCCCGGCCGCGCCCGTCTCCTGCGACGCCAGCATCGTCCGGAACGCCTCGCCGAAGCGGCGCAGTTGCACGAACCGGTAGCGGATGGTCAGGAACAGCCCGGTGCCGAACAGCAGCACGAGCAGCCACGGGACGAACAACGCATCGGCGGCACGCTGAATCAGGTCGGCCAGGGTCGTGAACATCGCGTCAGATGTTGCTGCGGGACTGGCAGCCGTCGACGGTCAGGCAGGCGCCGCTGATCCAGCTGGCCCGCGCCGAGGCGAGGAATGCGACGACGTCGCCGACCTCGTCGGCGCGGCCGAAGCGGCCGAGCGGCAGTTCGGTGGCGACAAATCGCGCGATGCCTTCCGGATCGGCCTGCTGCCGCTGGTGCCACGACCCGCCCTCGAACAGGATCGAGCCGGGCGCAATCGAATTGACGCGAATGTTGGCGGCGGCGAGCTGCTGCGCGAGCGCCTTGCCGAGGCTGATCTCGGCGGCCTTGACGGCGTTGTAGGTCATGCGGCCGCCCGACTCGCGACCCCAGATCGAGGCGATCAGCAGGATCACGCCGCCGCCGCGCGCCTGCATGTGCGGTACCACCAGCCGCGAGGCCCGCACTGCCGGGAACAGCGTCTGATCGAAGGCCTGCTGCCAGACGTCGTCGGGCGTGTCGAGCAGGCCGCCGCCCTTGCCGAGTCCGACGTTGTTGACGAGTACGTCGACACCGCCGAACCGGGAGACGGATTCGTCGACGAGCCGGGTCAGGTCCTCGAGGCGCGAGACGTCGGCGACCACGCCGTGCGCGCGCGCCCCCGACGACGCGTGCGTGCCGAGCGCGTCGACGGCGGTCCGCAGCGTCGATGGCGTCCGTCCGCAGACGACGACGTGCGCGCCCTCGGCGATCAGCGCCCGCGCCGACGCCAGGCCCAGGCCGCGGCTGCCGCCGGTGACGATGGCGACCTTGCCGGTCAGTCCGAGATCCATCTAGCGTGGTCCTCCGTCGGTCAGATCGTTGAGTCGCCAGTCGAACTCGGAGTAGGCCAGCGTGAACGTGTTGCGCTTCAGGCCGCGCGCCTCGCTCGGCAGCACGTGCGGCACGACCATGTGCAGGACGGCGAGCTCGATCGGGCTGCGCTGCGGGAACGTCGCCGGATCGCCGGGCCAGGCCTTCGTGAACTCGGCCTGCCGCCAGCCGAAGATCGGCGAGATCTCGATGCGGTCGGCCGACGGGTCGTAGCGGAAGCACTCGTTGCGCTCGACGCATTCGGCCGCCACTGCCGCCAGCTGCTCGTTCAACCGCGTGGCCGTGAACGCCTCGCTGCGCAGCCGGCCGCCGCCGAGGCTGCCGCGGCCGAGCGCGAAGAACATGCGCGGGTCGTCGAACGTGGGCAGGATCTGCTTCTCGATGTCCTCGAGCGACAGCTGCCGCCCGCCGACGCGGTGACGTTTGGCGACGAACGCGCCGGCCACGTGCTGGATGCTGTCGGCCGGGTACTGCGGCGACTTGCCCTTGATCGGATAGGCGTTGACGACGGTGCGGAGGACGAGCGCGTTGTAGGCGTTGAGCCAGAACGCCGCCTGCTCCTCGCGCGACCATGCCTCGAAGGCGGCCCGGGGCACGTCGAGCGCGCTGACGTACGAGTCCAGCCGGCCGCGTTCGGACCGCAGGGCCCTGTAGTAGACGAGCCCCTCGCGCACGTACGTGTCGAGGATCACGTCGAGCGACCGGTGCATGCCGACATCGGGCGGCGACACGGTCTGCGCCACCGGCACGCCGCTCGCCTGCCAGATCAGACTCGTCGCGACGGCCAGCCCGGCCGCCACCCGCCACACACGAGCACCCATCACGACAGCCACTGTACCACCCGTCAGTAAACGCGTACCTATCGCCGGCATCGGTCGCGTCGGCCCGATCACGCCGATGCCGCCGGCGGCAGGCGCGCCAGCCAGTCGTGCAGCGCGCGATCGAAGGCGCCGGGCTGCTCGACGTTGGCCAGGTGGCCGGCGCCGGCAATCGTCACCAGCGACGCACCGGCGATGCCGTCGGCAATCGTGCGGGCGGCGGCGGGCGGCGTCAGCGTGTCCTCGCCGCCGACGATCACCAGAGCCGGACAGCCGATGCGGCCGAGATCGGGTCGGCTGTCGGGCCGCGAGCGCAGCGCCTCGAGCGCGTCGACGACACCGTCGGGTGTCGCCTCGGCCGCCCAGGCCCGCACCTGGACGGCCAGGTGCGGGTCGGCCGTCTGCGTGGTCGCTCCGAGCATGCCAGGCAGCATCGCGTCGATCACTGCGAGGACGCCCTCCTGCCGCGCCTTGTCCTGCATCGTCCGCCGTTTGGTGCGGGCATCGTCGGTGTCCGCTTCGGCCCGCGTATCGGCGAGGACGAGTCCGCGGACGGCCGCAGGGCGCTGCCGCCAGGCTTCCAACGCGACGTAGCCGCCCATCGACAGTCCGGCGAGCACGACCGGCCCGAGGCGCAGGGCGTCGACGAGCGCCCACACGTCCTGCGCGTGGTCGCGTACGGCGCGCGCCGGCGGGACGCCGCGCGCCGACCGGCCGAGCCCCCGGAAGTCCGCTGCCACGGCGCGCCAGCCGGCCGGCATCGCCGCCAGTTGCCGGTCCCACATGCGCGCGCTGAGCGGGAACGCGTGCAGGAAGACCACCGCCGCGCCCTCGCCCGTCTCGGTGACCGACACGGTGTGAGGCCCCACCACCTGCTCGTAGACCCGCATGGTGCGCACTCTAATCGTCCCGGCCGCCGAACGCACGCGGGTCGCGCCCGGCTGCGTCCGGAGCCCGGCAGCACCGAGCGCGGGTATGATCAACGGCCGTGAGCCGGCACGCATGGGCGATCTGCCTCGTGGCCTGGCTCGGGGTGGCACTGTGGCAAGCCAATCCGGTGCGCGTGGGCGATGGGCACGAACACGTGGCCGTCGCCATCAGCCTTGCGCGCGGGCACGGGCCATCGCTCGCGCCTGACCAGATTCCTTCTCTCGAAGCCGAACTCCGGGCCCTCGGTCCCTCTTTCGCACGGGCGACGCTGCGATCCCCCGATCTCGTCGGCCGGGACGGCCGGCAGGACGTCCCGCATTTCTGGCTCTACCCGCTGCTGGCGACGCCCTTCGTCAAGGTCGCGCTGCTGGCCGGCGTGTCGCCGCTCTGGGGCTTCGTCGCGCTGCACGTCGTGCTGATGGGGGCGCTCATCGGCCTCATCGTGACCGGACCGGCGCCGACGTGGACGGCACTGCTCGTGCTGAGTCCGCTCGTGTGGTGGCTCGACAAGCCCTCGACCGACCTCATGCTGGTGAGCTGCCTGGCCGGCGCGATGCTGCTCTGGACGACCCGCCCCGGCGTCGCGCTCGTGCTGCTCGGCGTCGGCGCCAGCCAGAACCCCGGACTCATCCTCGTGGTGGCGCTGTTTGCGGCGTGGGGTTCGATCGAGCGGCCGGCGCGGCTGCTGTGCCGGCGCTGGCGCACCGGCCTGCTGGTGGCGGCGCTGCTGACGATCCTGCCGCCCGCGTACTACCTGTGGCGGCTCGGCATTCCGTCGCCGCTCGCCGCCTCCACCGCGACCCGCTGGCCGGGCATGGTCGACGCGCTGTTCCCGTTGACCGACGTCACGATGGGGCTGATCGTCCGCTACCCGCCGTACGTGCTGGCGGTGATCGTCGCGGCCGGGTGGCTCGCGTGGCGGGAGCTGTCGCGGCTCAGGGATCCGTTCGTCGCGACGAGCGGCCTGGCGGCGGTCGCGCTGTTGTGGGCCGTCGGCCAACCCGTGAGCCAGAACCACGGCGGCAGCCCCGACCTGAGCCGCTACGCGCTCTGGCTCATGCCGCTGGCGCTGCCGCTGCTGCAGCAGGCAGGGACGAGTGCCAGCGCGGTCGTGGCGCCGATTGGCCTCGGCCTCGCCGCCCTCTCCGCCGTGTGGACCCTGGTGGCGTTCCCGCCGTCGCGCCCCGAGGGGCATCTCGAGCCGACGCCGCTGGCGCGCTGGCTGTGGACCCGGCATCCGATGTGGAGCGACCCGCGGCCGGAAGTGTTCGCCGAACGGGTCTCGCACGTCGAGCCGCCGGTGGTGCCGGCGGCGACGCCGGACTGCCAGAAGGTGCTGCTCTACGAAGGGCTGTGGCCGGTGCACTGCCTGCCGCAGGACGACCCGCCCGACGAGTGCTTCGACGCGCAACGATTCTGTTACGCGAACCGCACCGCGACCGGCGCCGGGTACCTGTTCCTCATCGAACCCCTGCGCCCGGCGTTCCCGATCGTCCAGGCCGATCGCACGTGGTCGCGCCAAACGCCCGCCGTGGCGACGATGCGACAGTTGATCCGCGGGCTGGATTTCGCGGAGCCGGCCGGGGCGCTGGTCTCGCTGCGCGGCGTGTGGAACGCCGCCTGGCTGCAGCAGTGGAGCGGCCCGACCAAGTCGGTGTTCTACGTGCGCAACACGCGGGCCGACGCGCGCATCGGCGTGCGGGTGCGCCAGCGCATGCTGGCCCGCGTCATCGACCTGAACCGCTCGGTGGAAATCGCCACCTACCCGCTCGAACCCGGCACCAGGCATCCCGAGAACGTGCCGCTCCCGGATGCATCGGCCGACCTCGCGATCGTGTTCGAGCCGCGGTGACCGACGGGCACTACTGCGATCCCGCCGCGCCGAACGAGGCGCCGGCGGCAATCCAGCGGCGCAGCGTGTCGATCTGCGCCTCGGTGAGCGGATCCTTGTCGAGCGGCATCTGATCCTCGCCGTCGAGGCCGAGCACGCGACGCATGATCAGGCTGTTCTCGGCGTCACCGGCCTTGAAGAGCGGACCGTTCTTGCCGCCTTTCTGCAGCCCGGCGATCGAGTCCATGCGTAAGCGGGCCTTGACCTTGTCGGGGCCGTGGCACTCGACGCACGTCTGCTCGAGGATCGGCATCACGTCGCGGGCGAAATCGACGTTGGCGGCCGCCTGCACCGCGGCGTCCGACACGGCGTCTGGTGCCGCAGGGACAGCCGATGCGGCTGGCGCAGCGCCGGACGGCGGCGCGTGCGACGGCGTCGCGACCGGCGTACGCAGCCGGCGGCGGCTACAGCGGCATGCAG
>CBIHOS010000138.1:0-13766 GCA_966211945.1 uncultured bacterium | reverse complement strand
TCGCGATGTCCTCGAGCATCGCCTTGCGGCGATCACCGAAGCCCGGCGCCTTGACGGCGGCGGCCTGCAGCGTGCCACGCAGCTTGTTGACCACGAGGGTGGCCAGCGCCTCGCCCTCGATGTCCTCGGCGATGATCAGCAGCGGACGGCCGCCACGGGCCACCTGCTCGAGCACCGGCAGGAGGTCCTTCATCGACGAGATCTTCTTCTCGTGGATCAGGATGACCGGGTTCTCGAGGACCACTTCCATGCGGTCCGGGTCGGTCACGAAGTAGGGCGAGAGGTAACCGCGGTCGAACTGCATGCCCTCGACGACCTCGAGCGAGGTCTCCATGGACTTGGCTTCCTCGACCGTGATCACGCCGTCCTTGCCGACCTTCTCCATCGCTTCCGCGATGATCGTGCCGATCGTCGCGTCGCTGTTGGCGGAGATGGTGCCGACCTGGGCGATGGCGTTGCCGCTCACCGGCTTGGCGAAGGTCTTGAGCTGCTCGATCACGACCTCGACGGCCTTGTCGATGCCGCGCTTGACTTCCATCGGGTTGGCGCCGGCCACGACGTTCTTGGCGCCTTCGCGGTAGATGGCCTGCGCGAGCACGGTGGCGGTGGTGGTGCCGTCGCCGGCGATGTCGCTGGTCTTGCTGGCGACTTCACGCACCATCTGCGCGCCCATGTTCTCGAGCGGATCCTTCAGCTCGATCTCCTTGGCGACGGTGACGCCGTCCTTGGTGATCGTGGGCGAACCGAACTTCTTGTCGAGGACGACGTTGCGGCCCTTGGGGCCGAGGGTCACCTTCACCGCGTCGGCGAGGTGATTGACGCCGCGGAGGATGGCCTGCCGCGAGTCCGCACCGTAGACGATTTGCTTTGCCATGTTGTCGCTCCCTCTTACGCCATCACCGCAAGGACTTCGTCCTCACGCATGATCAGGTACTCCTTGCCATCGACCTTGATCTCCTGGCCCGAGTACTTGCCGAAGAGAATCGTGTCGCCCTGCTTGACGTCGAGGGGCGTCACCTTGCCGTCGTCCTTCACCTTGCCGTTGCCGACGGCCACGACCTTCCCCTGCTGCGGCTTTTCCTTGGCCGAGTCGGGGATGATGATGCCGTTGACCTGCTGCTCCCCTTCTTCGATACGTTCGACGATGAGCCGATCGTGTAGAGGTCGGAGGTTCATGGTTTGGTCCACTCCTGATGTGATGTTCTGCGGGCCGCGCCCGCTCCCCAGAAAACTGTCGAGTCCCCATGGAGCGTTAGCACTCCCGGTAGACGACTGCTAAGTATATGCGCTCTCGATTGGCAGTCAAGGGGGAGGACTGCTAAACCGCCGCGGCCGCTACTTCAGCCGGTGCTCGGCGATCTTGCGGGCCAGGGTGTTGCGGTGCAGGCCGGTCAACGCGGCGCAGCGGGTGAGGCTGCCGTCGACGGCCTTGAGCGCGTGCTCGAGGAAGCGGCGCTCGAACTCGCGGGCGGCGTCGGGGTAGTGAATGCCCTTGTTCACCATCTCGGCCACGAGTCGGTCCAGGTCACGGTGCATGGCTGCGGAACCCGCGTCAGGCGAGCGTGGCGCCGGTGAGACGCGCGTAGGCGTCCAGGTACTTCTCGCGCGTCCGGGCCACGACCTCGTCGGGCAGCGACGGCACCGGCGGCTGCTTGTCCCACTGGATCCGCTCGAGATATTCGCGCACGTACTGCTTGTCGAAGCTGGGCTGGGGCCGGCCCGGCACGTACTGATCGGCCGGCCAGAACCGCGACGAATCGGGCGTCAGCACCTCGTCGATGAGCAGCACCTGTGCGCGCTCGCCGTCGCCCACCAGGCCGAACTCGAACTTCGTGTCGGCAACGAGAATGCCGTGTGCTGCGGCGTGCTCCGCCCCGGCCCGGTAGAGCGCCAGCGTCAGCGCCTTCACGCGCGCGAAGACGTCGTCGCCGAGCAGGCGTGCGGCCTCCGTTTCACTGATGTTCTCGTCGTGGCCGGACTCGGCTTTCGTCGCCGGTGTGAAGATCGGCTCTGGCAGCCTGTCGCACTGACGGAGACCGGCCGGCAGCTGGTGCCCGCAGATCGTCCCGGTCGCCTGATAGTCCTTCCAGCCGGAGCCTTCGAGGTAACCGCGCGCCACGCACTCGACCGGCAGCGGTCGCGTGCGGCGCACGAGCATGGAGCGGCCCGCGAGATCGACGGCCGCAGCCAGTGCGGCCGCGGGGAAGTCGCCGACGTCGGTCGACACCAGGTGATGCGCGGTCAGCGGCGCCAGCGTCGCGAACCAGAACGCGGACAGCTGGGTGAGGATGCGGCCCTTGTCGGGGATGCCGGAGCCGAGCACGTGATCGAACGCCGAGATGCGGTCGCTGGCGACGATCAACAGGTGATCGTCGTCCACCGCGAACACGTCGCGGACCTTGCCGCGGCGAACGAGCGGCAACGGTACGCCGGTGATGTCGAGAAGGGGAGCGGCCACGCGGGGAGAAAGCGTAGCACGCGGATCGGCGGACGATCTCGGCAGTCGGGAGTCGGCGGTCGGCAGTGGACTGGACGAACCGATCACGGGGCGCCGTGGTCGTCTACGTGCCGGCGGCGCCGCGCGTACGCAGCCGCAGCCAGCCGCGCTTGATCTCCAGCGTGACAGGCACGCCGCCGCCGTTGAGCGCCTGCTTCAACGTCGAGCCGTTCTCGCGCGCCGTGACCGTGAACTCCGAGGGCGCCCGGAGGTCACCATCGGTCGTGACGGCCTCGAGGTCGATGCCGCCATCGCGCGGCAGCGTGACTTCGACGTTGTCCTCCTCGACCTGGATCGTGGTGGGCACGGCGGTCTCGAGTTCGGCGCTCACGGTGAGGCGCTCGGCCTGGATCGTCAAGGGGTGCGTGATCTGCCGCAGTTCGACCGTGCCACCCTCGCCGGTGATCTTGATCGGCCCGCCGGATCGACGCACGTCCATGCGGCAGTAGTCCTCGGTGAATGTCACTGGTCCGGTCGGATCGACGACTTCGACCGTCGTGCGCTCGCAGGTCAGGCGCACCTCGCGCGGGGCGTCGGCGCGGATGCGACCCTCGTGCGACGAGAACTGCAGGACGGCGCCGGGTGCGAAATTGGCCTGCAGGCGCTCGGTGTCGCCGGTGACGGGGCCGGCCAGATCCTCGACCTCCAACTCCCCGCCGAACGACTCGAGGTGCAGCCCGGCCACGCCTCGCACTTCGGCGGTTGCCCGCCCGGTCAGCTGGACCTTCAAGTGCCTGGGCACCGAGATGCGCATCTCGTGGCGCGGCCGGTTGCCGTGGTGCTCGAATTCCAGGTTCACCGCGGCGTTCGCGCCCTCGTTCACGACTTCGAGTGCCAGCACCTTGTCCTGGGCCGCCAGGTCCTCCTCGTCGATCCCGGACAGGCTGGCCTCGAGCCGGACCTCGATGTCGGGCTTGTCGGTGCCCTCGACGACGATGGCGCCGCGGATCTCGCCGATGACCAGGGTCTCGACGCCGGCGGCAGGCGTCAGCGTGGCCGTGCGGGTCACCGTCCGTCTGGCCTGGCGCCCCTGGAGGTGCGCCTTGGCGAACTGGAACATCCGGCTGATCGAAAAGCCCTTGGACTCGGTCGTGGCGGCCGGGGCGGTGACCTGGTACACGCCCACGCCGAGGACGACGAAGACCACCAGCAGTAGCAGTTCGCGCTTTCCCATAGCCTCAGAAACCCAACCTATAGTACAGTCGCGCCCGAACAGCCCAACGGCGCATGACGGGCTACATCAAGCACGCCAGTATTCTGCTCGTCACCGTAGCGCTTCTCGCGCTCTTCCTGCGGCAGGCCGATCTCGCGGCCGTGGCGCGGGAGCTGTCTCACGCCCATCCCGGCGGCATCGTCATCGCGTTGCTCGCCTCGGTCGGGACCTTCGTCTTTCGCACGTTTCGCTGGCAATACCTGTTGCTGCCTGCTGGTGCGGTGCCTTTCGGTCCGGCCCTGCGCGCCACCGTCATCGGCTTTGGCGCCAACGCGATGCTGCCGGGGCGCGTCGGCGAAGTGATCCGCCCGTACTGGCTCGCGCGGACCGTCAGCCTGGATCCCACCGCGACGTTTGCCACCATCGTCCTGGAGCGGGCCCTCGACATCATCACGCTGCTGGTGCTGTTTGCCGGATCGGTGGCGTTCCTCGAGCCGGGGTTCGCAGTCACTGACGGACAAACCCTCCGCGCGGTTCAGTTCGGCGGCATGCTGGCGGCCGGCGCCGCCCTCGGCGGCCTGGCCGTCGCGTTCCTCTTCGCGGGGCATGCCGAACGGGTCGGCGTGATCACCGAACGCCTGACCCGCCGCTTGCCGGCCCGGGCCAGCCGGCTGGCGGTCAAGGTGGTCGCGGCGTTCGGGCAGGGCTTCGCCGTCCTCAGGTCGCCAGCCGCCCTGGGGCTCGCGTTCGTGTGGTCGATTGCCGTCTGGCTGTCGATCGCACTCACGACGTGGGCGATGGCGCGGGCCTTCGAGCTGCCGCTGCCCTTTGTCGGGACCTTCACGGTGCTGATGTTCATGGCGGTGGGCGTGTCGGTGCCGACGCCGGGGGCGGTCGGCGCGTTCCACGAGTCGGTGCGCCTGGCGCTCGTCTCGCTCTACGCCGCCGACAACGATCGCACCGTGGCCTATGCCGTGGCGCTGCACGCGCTGTCGTTCGTCCCGGTCTCGCTCGTGACGCTCGTGCTCGTGGCGCGCGAGGGACTGACGCTGCGGCGAATCGGGGACATCTCACGAACCGCCGTTCCGCCGTCGGGCGTGCGGCTCGTGGAGGGGAGTGACGCCGGATGAAGTGTCCGTATTGCGGGCACCTGCAGGACAAGGTCGTGGACTCTCGCGAGAGCCGCGAGGGCGAAGTCATCCGGCGCCGGCGTGAATGCCTGGAGTGTGGGCGCCGCTTCACGTCCTACGAACGGGTGGACGAAATCCCGTACATGGTCGTCAAGAAGGACGGCCGCCGGGAACGCTTCGACCGGCAGAAGCTGATTGCAGGCCTGCTCAAGGCGTGCGAGAAGCGGCCGGTGCGCGTCAACGCGCTCGAGGCAGTCGCCGACCGGGTCGAGTCGGCGCTGCAGGAGCGCCCGGACAAGGAGATCAGCACCACCGAGATCGGGCAGCACGTCATGCAGGAACTGCGGCAGCTGGACAAGGTCGCCTATGTGCGCTTTGCGTCGGTGTACCGCCACTTCCGCGACATCGGCGAGTTCATGACCGAGCTCGAGGATCTGATCAAGTCGAAGGACTGACGATGCGGCTGCGTGTGATGCTGCTGCTGGCCTGCCTGCTGGGGCTGACGACAACGGCCTGGGCCGATCCGTCGGTGCGCGTCGAGACGACGCTGCACGAGGGCGAAGTGCGCGTGAGCTTCCAGGTCACCGACGCCATCTCGGAGTCGGTGCGAGCCGCCATCCAGAGCGGCCTCGTCACGACCTTCGCCTACGACGTGACGCTGCAGGAGGCTTCGGCCTGGTGGTTCGATCGCACCATCGCCTACACGCGTGTGTCGGCCGTCGTGAAGTACGACAACCTGACGCGGCGCTACCAGATCACGTTCATCGAGGACGGCCGCGTCGAGGAAGTGCGGACGACCGACGACGAGGCGACGGCGTCACAGTGGATGACGACGTTCCGCGCCCGCCGCCTCTCGTCGCACCGGCTCGTGAGCAGCGGCGACTACTACGTCCGGGTCAAGGCCCAGACGCGGCCGCGGCTGCTCGGCTGGCTGTGGCCGTGGAACCCCGGCGCCGTGCTCGGCAGCGTGAGTTTCCGATTCCGCCCGTGACGTGGCCATCTTCACCCGCCTGAACGACGCGCCCCTGGCCGAGGCGCGGCCCATCGCCGACCGCGCGCCGGTCGGGTCGCCGCCCGGCCCGCCCCGTCCGCTGCGCGACAACCCGATCTTCGTCCTGCTGGCCATCGGCCTGCTGGTGGCGGCGCTGGTCGCGCTGGTCACGCTCGCCGATCGGTCCACCGGCCTGTCGCCGGCGTTGCTCAGCGAGGTCGTGCTCTACGCGCTGGTCGCGGTGGACCTCACGATGCTCGGCGCGCTGGCCTTCGTGCTGGCGCGCAACGTCATCAAGCTGCTCGTCGAGCGCCGGCGCGCACTGCCGTTTGCACGCTTCCGCGCCAAGCTGGTCGCGGCGATGCTCGGCCTGGCGCTGGTGCCGGCGGTGCTCGTGCTGATCGTCGGCAGCGAGCTGATTCGCAACAGCGCGAGCCGCTGGTTCGCGCCGCCGATCGACGACGTTCTCAGCGCCGCCCGCGAGATCGCCAGCGACTACTACCAGGACACGCAGGTGCAGACGAGCCGCCAGGCGGTGCGGCTGGCCCGCCTGCTGGCGACGGCCGGCGTCGAGCGCGGCGACGTCGCGACGATCCGGGCCCGCGTCTCGCCGGAGGTCGCCTCCGGCCGCTCGACGCTCATCGAGGTGTACCGCATCGTCGCCGACAGCGATCCGCGCGAGGTGCAGGCGCTGTTCGACGTGGCGGCGCCCGCCGTGCCGCGCGACGTCCCGCGCGCCTCGGCCGATCGTCTCGCCGCGCGCGTCGCCAGCGGCAGCGCCGATACGCGGGTGATCGAACCACTCGGCAGCGGCGGCGAACTCGTGCGATCGGCGGCGCTCGTGCGGCTGCCCGACGGGATGGCGCCGGTCGGCGTCGTGATCGTCAGCGAACACCTGTCGGGCACGCTGGCGCAGCACAGCCGGCGGATCGTCGAGGCCTACGAGGGCTATCAGCAGCTGAGGGTGCTGCGGCGTCCGATCGAAGGCGTCTACCTCTCGTTCTTCCTGATGATGACGCTGTTCATCCTGGTCAGCGCGACCTGGCTCGGCCTGTACACGGCCAAGCGCATCACGCGGCCGATCGGCCTACTGGCGGCCGGGGCGCGCGCCATCGGCCAAGGGCACTTCGAGTACCGCATCGAACCCGAGACCGCCGACGAGTTCGGCCAGCTCGTCGAGGCCTTCAACACGATGGCCGGCGAACTCGAACAATCGCGGGCCGAGGTCCAGCGCAAGAGCCGTGAGGTCGAGGGACGCAGCCGCTACATCGAGACGATCCTCAAGCGCATCGCCACCGGCGTGATCTCGCTCGACGCTCGCGGCCGCATCAACACGATGAACAGCGCCGCAGCGCGCCTGCTCGGGCTCGATCAGTCGGCCGTCGGACAGATGTTCGACGAAGTCTTCGCCCGCCCCGACCTGCGTCCGCTCCTGTCGATCCCGCATGCCGCGGCCCGGACGCGCGGCGGCACGGCCGGCCACGAGATCACGCTCGTGCGCGACGGCCGCGACCTGCACCTGGCAGTGGCCGCGACGCCCTTGCGCGACGAGGCGAGTTCCGAGGGCACCGTGCTGGTGTTCGACGACGTCACGCCGCTGATCCGCGCCCAGCGGGTGTCGGCCTGGCGCGACGTCGCGCGCCGCCTCGCCCACGAGATCAAGAACCCGCTCACGCCGATCCAATTGAGTGCCGAGCGCATCCGCCGGCATTTCACGACCGCCCCGGTGCCGACTCGCGAACTTGTCGACGAGTGCTCGACCAACATCATCGGCGCGGTCGAATCGCTGAAGGGGCTGGTCGACGAGTTCTCGCAGTTCGCCCGCATGCCGGCTCCCAAGGCGGTGCCGTCCGACCTGCACGCGCTGCTCGACGAAGCGCTGGCGCTGTACACCGGCCTGCCGCGCCTCAGCGTCGTCCGCGAGTACGATCCGTCGATGCCGGTCGTCCGGGTGGACCCCGAACAGTTCAAGCGCGTGGTGATCAACCTGGTGGACAACGCCGTCGAGGCGCTCGCCTCCGAGTACGACGGCCTGCCGGCCAGCGCCGCCGGCACCATCACCGTGCAGACCGCCTGGGACGACGGCCACCGGCTGGCGCGGCTGGTCATCGCCGATGATGGCCCCGGGCTCGGCGTCGCCGACCGCACCAAGCTGTTCCTGCCGTACTACTCGACGAAGGGCCGCGACAGCGGGCTCGGGCTCGCCATCGTCCGCCGTATCGTCGTCGAACACGGCGGCACCATCGAGGCCACCGATCGCGCGCCGCACGGCGCCGCCTTCGCCATGGAGCTCCCGGCCTAGCCATGCGCCCGAGCGTGCTGATCGTCGACGACGAAGCCGGCGTGCGGTCCGCCCTGTCGGGTGTGCTGCGCGACGAGGGCTTCGAGGTGGACACGGTCCCTTCGGGCGAGGCCTGCCTCGAGATTGCCCCCGGCCGCCACTTCGACGTCATCCTGCTCGACGTGTGGCTGCCCGGCATCGACGGGCTGCTGACGCTGTCGCGCCTGCGCGACCGGCACGTGGATGCGGCGGTCGTGGTCATCTCGGGGCACGGCAACATCGAGTCGGCGGTGCGTGCCGTGAAGATCGGCGCCTTCGATTTCGTCGAGAAGCCGCTGTCGATCGACAAGACGCTGCACGTGGTGCGCAACGCGCTGCGCCAGCGGCAGCTGGAGGCCGAGAACCGCGCCCTGCGCGAGCACGTCGACCGGCGCTTCGTGATGGTCGGCGAGAGCTATGTGATGCGCTCGCTGCGCGAGCAGATTGCGATGTCGGCGCCGACCAACGGCCGCGTGCTGATCTTCGGCGAGAACGGCACCGGCAAGGAGCTGGTGGCGCGCAGCATCCACGCGTTGAGCCGGCGGCGGAGCGGCCCGTTCGTCGAAGTCAATTGCGCCGCCATCCCCGAGGAGCTGATCGAGAGCGAACTCTTCGGCCACGTGCGCGGGGCGTTCACCGGCGCCGTGTCGGACCGGCGCGGCCGCTTCGAACTCGCCGATGAAGGCACGATCTTCCTCGACGAGGTTGCCGACATGAGCCTGAAGACGCAGGCGAAGGTGCTGCGCGTGCTGCAGGAGCAGGTCGTCGATCCGGTCGGGGGACACGACAGCGTGAAGGTGGACGTACGCGTCCTGGCCGCGACGAACAAGGACCTGACCGCGGAGATCCGGGCCGGCCGCTTCCGCGAGGACCTGTATTTCCGCCTCAACGTCATCCCGATCTTCGTGCCGCCGCTGCGCGACCGCGAGGAGGACATCCCGAGGCTGATCGCGCACTTCATGCAGGAACTGTCGCGCGAGCACGGCCGCCGTCCCCGCCTGATCGAGCCGGAGGCGATGGACGTGCTGCGGCGCTATTCCTGGCCCGGCAACGTCCGTGAACTGCGCAACGTCGTCGAGCGCCTGCTGATCATGGTTCCCGGTGAGGTGGTCGAGGTCCGGCACCTGACGTTCCTCCAGGGCGGACAGGCGTCGGAGGCGCCGGCCGACGTCGCAACCGGGCCGACGATGCCGCTGCACGAGGCGCGCGAGCGCTTCGAACGCGACTACATCGTCCGGACCCTCGCCGCGCAGCAGGGAAACATCTCACGCACCGCCGAGGTGCTCGGCGTCGAGCGCAGCAACCTGTACCGCAAGATGAAGGCGTTCGGCAGCGCCCGCACCGGGCGCGAGACCCGCGTTGGCGCGGTTCGGTTCCAACCCCCTATGGCGGTTTAACCTGGTGCCCGATACGGCCGCGCGGGGGGCGCGGCGGTCGAGACTGCCAATGTTCGCGATGTGATCGATGCGGTGCCCCAAGTGCAGTTACCTCAGTTACGACGACGTGGAGCGGTGCCGCAATTGCGGCTACGACTTCGCGCTGGCTGCCAGCCCGCGCGAGCCTGACGTCCCGCTGGTCGTGGACCCGGAGCACGAACGGCGGTCGTGGGAGCCGTCGCGCCGCCGCCGCGTGCCGGGGCTCGACACGACGCCGCCGGCCGAAGGGGCGGCGCTCGACCTGCCCCTGTTCGGGGAGTCCGCGGTGCCCGAACCGCCGCCCGTCGCGATTCCGCCTGCTGGGCCTCCGCTGTCGGTCCGTCGCACGGTCGAAGTCACCAGGCCGCCGGTACGCACCGGCCCGATCGACGAGCAGGAACCGCTGGCCGGGCACCCCGGGACACCTGCCTTCGACTGGCCGGACGAACCGGCCCCGCCGCCGCCAGCAGCGGAGGCGCCGCCGCCCGACACGTCCGTGGACGACGCCAGCGATGGCATCGGGGCGCGCGTCCGCGCCGGCGTGATCGACGCCGTCCTGTTGCTCGGCATCGATGCCGTGGTGCTGTGGCTCACGTTTCGCGTCGCCGGCGTCCGTCCGGACGAGTGGCGGATCCTGCCGCCCGTGCCGTTGCTCGGCTTCCTGTTCCTGCTCGACACCGCCTATCTGGTGACGTTCACGGCGGCGTCGGGCCAGACGATCGGCAAGATGCTCTCCGGCGTGCGCGTGGTGTACGGCGATCACGGGCGCGTGCCGTTCGGCCACGCGGTCCTGCGCAGCGTTGTCGTCCTGGCCTGCGCCATCCCCTTCGGTCTCGGCCTGCTGCCGCTGTTCCTCGACGGCGCGCGGCGCGGCCTGCACGATCGTCTCGCCGGCACCCGCGTGGTGCCGTCTGCCTGAGGAGTCCCCTGCGTGAAGTCGCTCTCCCTCGCCGTCGCCACGGCGTTCGGCGTCGGGTACGTGCCATTCGCCCCCGGCACGTTCGGATCGCTCGCGGGTCTCGCGGTGTACGCCGGCGTTCGCCTGGCGGGAACGCCCGCGGCCGAACTCGCCGCCATCCTCGTGGTCTATTTCGCCGGAGCCTGGGCCGCGACGCAGGCTGAATCACACTTCGGCCACATCGACCCCGGGCCGGTCGTCGTGGACGAAGTTCTCGGGATGCTCGTGACGCTCGCGCTGGTGCCGGTATCGTTCACCGGCGCGCTGGTCGGCTTCGTGCTGTTTCGTGTCTTCGACGTCATCAAGCCGCCGCCGTGCAACGCGCTCGAGAAGCTGCCCGGAGGATGGGGCGTGATGACCGACGACCTGATGGCCGCGATCTACTCGCACCTGTGCGTGCGCGGGCTCGTGTGGGTGGCGCCGGCCTGGATGCTGGCATGACGCCGGCGCCGTTTGCGCGGGCCGAGATCATTGCCGTCGGCAGCGAGATGCTCGCGCTCGGCCGGGTCGATACCAACTCCGGCGTGATCGCCGGGCGGCTCGCAACGCTCGGCATCGACCTGGTCGCGCGATCGGTGGTCGGCGATCAGATCACGCACCTCGAGATCGCCCTGCGCACCGCGCTGCAGCGCGCCGACGTCGTGCTCGTCACGGGCGGTCTCGGCCCGACCGACGACGACCTGACGCGGCAGGCCACGGCGCAGGCGCTCGGACGTGGCATGACCGAGGACGCCGGGCAGGTCGCGCGCATGATGGACCGCTTTGCGAAGCGGGGCATCCCGATGCCCGAGATCAACCGCCGCCAGGCGATGGTGATCGACGGCGCCGTGCGCCTCGACAACCTCAACGGCACCGCGCCAGGGCAGTGGATCGATCTGGGCGCGCAGGCCGTGGCCCTGCTGCCTGGCCCGCCGCGCGAGATGGTGCCGATGCTGGACGCGCTGGTCACGGGGCCGCTGGGCGCGCGGTCGGGCCGCGCCCGCACGTACCGTCGCGGCCTGTGCGTGGCCGGCCGAAGCGAGTCGGCGGTCGAGGCGACCCTGCTGCCGCTGTACGAACGCTGGCGCGCGCTGGCCCCGCCGCTGGACGTGACCATCCTCGCCGCGCTCGGGCGGATCGAACTGCACCTGTTCGCGCGGAGCGACGACGCGGAGCGGGCGAGTGTCGTGCTGGACGCGGCCATCGCCGAGGCTGCCGGGGTGCTCGGGACGGCGGTCTACAGCACCGCCGACGAGACGCTGGAAGAGGTCGCCGGCCGCCTGCTGCGCGAGCGCGGCTGGCGCGTCGCCGTCGCCGAATCGTGTACCGGCGGGCTGCTCGGCACCCGTCTGACCGACGTGCCCGGCAGTTCGTCGTGGTTCGAGGGGGGCGTCATCGTCTACAGCAACGCGCTGAAGACCTCGCTGGCCGGCGTGTCGCCGGAGTCGATGGCACGCCACGGCGCGGTCAGTGAGCCGGTCGCGCTCGCGCTCGCGGCCGGCGCGCGCCGCGCCGGCGGCACCGAAGTGGGGCTTGGCATCACCGGCGTCGCTGGTCCGGATGGCGGCTCGGAGGACAAACCCGTCGGCACCGTCTACATCGCGATCGACACGCCCGAGGGTGCGGGCTGCCGCCGCGCGCGTTTCGTCGGCGATCGCGGCGTGGTGCGCCAGCAGTCGGTCTCGGCCGCGCTCGACATGATCCGGCTGGCGCTGACGGGCCACGATCCGGCGGAGTTGCCGCGATGACCGCGCTGGCAGCCGCAGCCGTGATCGGCGCCGCCTTCCTCATCGGGTCGATACCGTTTCCTTACCTGTTCACGCGGCGGCGCGGCATCGATCTGCGGACCGTGGGCTCGGGCAACGTCGGCGCGACCAACGTGCTCAGGGTGTCGTCGCCGACCACCGCGATGACCGTGCTGGCGCTGGATGCCACCAAGGGCAGCCTCGCGGTGTGGCTGGCCGAGACGGTGAGCCGGCACGGCGGCGTGGCGGTCGTCGCCGGGCTCGCCGCGGTGGCGGGGCACGTGTACCCGCCGTGGCTCGGGTTCCGCGGCGGCAAGGGCATGGCGACGACAGCCGGCGTCTTCGCCGTCCTGGCGCCGGCCGCGACGGCCGTCGCGACAGTGCTCTTCCTCGCTGTCATCGCGTTGTCGCGCTACGTGTCGCTCGGCTCGCTCGGCGCGATGGCGGCCTTGCCGCCGCTCACCGCGTGGTTCGGTGCGCCGCCGGCGGTGCTTGCGGGCGCCTGCGCCGCCACCGCGCTCGTGGTCCACACGCACCGCGGCAACGTGCGGCGGCTGTGGCACGGCACCGAACGCCGCCTGGGGCAACGCCTGTGAGGATCGCCGTGATCGGCGCCGGATCGTGGGGCACGGCCCTCGCGGTGCACCTCGCCCGCGTGGGTCACGAGGTCGATCTCTGCGCGCGCGACGCCGCGCTCGCGGCCCGCATGCGGGATCGGCGCGAGAACGACACGTACCTGCCGGGCGTCGTCCTTCCCGAGGCAGTCGAGCCGACCGACGATGCCGGAGCGGCGGTCGCCGCCGCGGCGGCGATCATCTGGGCGGTGCCCTCGCACGGCACGCGCGAAACGGCGCAGCGGATGGCGCCGCGGGTCCGGCCCGGCACGACGGTCGTCAGTGCGACAAAGGGCCTCGAGCGCGGCTCGTGGACGCGGATGTCCGAAGTGCTCGCCGCGGAACTGCCGGCCGGCTGCCCGGTCGTCGTGCTGTCTGGCCCCAGCTTTGCCCACGAGGTCGCCCGCGAACTGCCGACCGCCGTCGTCGCGGCAACGACCGATCCGGCGGCCGGGTCGCAGGTGCTCGAGACGTTCCGGGGCAAGCGTTTCCGCCTCTACACGACCGACGACGTGGTTGGCGTCGAGGTGGGCGGGGCCTACAAGAACGTGATCGCGATCGCGGCGGGCGTCGTCGAGGGGCTCGGCCTCGGGCACAACGCGCTGGCCGGGCTCGTGACCCGCGGGCTCGCGGAGATGTCGCGACTTGCGCTGGCGCTCGGCGGGCGCCAGGAGACGCTCGCGGGGTTGAGCGGGCTCGGCGACCTCGTCCTCACCTGTACCGGCGCGGCGAGCCGCAACCACCACCTCGGCGAGGAACTCGGTCGGGGCCGATCGCTGCCCGAGATCCTGGCGTCGACGCGCATGGTCGCCGAAGGCGTCAACACTGCCGAAGCCGTGCTGGCACTCGGCGGCGCGGCCGGCGTCGAATTGCCGATCGCGTCGCAGATGGCGGCCGTGCTGGCCGGCCGCGTGCACCCGATGGGCGCTGCCGAGGCGTTGATGCTGCGTCCGCAGAAGCACGA
>CBIHOS010000137.1:0-13866 GCA_966211945.1 uncultured bacterium | reverse complement strand
CCCCGAGGCGCCCTGACGGCGACGGTGTGCGGTGAACGGCAGGTCGGCGCGCCACGCCGTACGCGTGGCGCACCTTCGGGCCGGACGCGAACGCGGTGCGTTCGACTACGATGACGTGTCGTCCGCCTGCGCCGCCCGGGCGCACGGGCGCGAACGCGAGTCACGAGGTTCGATGCCGCTGCCAGGACTGCCAGCCGGCGCCACGCCGCCGGCCGACGAGAAGCTGTGGGAGTTGAGGAACGGAACCCGGCTTGCCGTCTGCTGGCGGCGACGGCACACGCACGGCTTCCAGTTGCGGGTCGACGTCAACGGCGACACGCTCCGGACGACGATCGAGCCCACCGAGGCGGGCGCTGACGAAGCGAGCCGCCACATGTACGGATCGATGCTCGATCGCGGTTGGCAGGCCTGAACGTCAGCCTTGGCGCGGCAAAGTGCGGCGGCGAGCCGGGCGCCGACCGCTGTCGCCACGCCCCCTGCTTCCGCGTGTCCTAGTCGATGAACCGGTAGCCGAGGCCGACGACGGTCTCGATCTGATCACCGGCGACGCCGAGTTTGGCGCGCAGCCGGCCGATGTGCACGTCCACCGATCGGGTCTCGATCAGCCGGTCGTATCCCCAGACGCGTTCGAGCAGGCGATCGCGCGACAGCACGCGGCTCTTGTTCTCGACCAGGCACTCGAGCAGTTCGAACTCGCGTCGTGTCAGGCGGATGGCCTCGCCGTCGACGTGGATGGCGACGGCATCGAAGTCGGCGGTGAGGTGGCGGCCCCGGTACAGCGTCGAGGGCGCCGCGACCTGTGGGGCGCTCTGCGGGCGGCGCAGGACGGCCCGGACGCGAGCCGCGAGTTCACGCAGGCTGAACGGCTTGGTCACATAGTCGTCGGCGCCGAGGTCGAGACCGGAGACGCGATCGACCTCGGTCGTGCGCGCCGTCAGCATGATGATCGGGATGTGCCGCGTGGCGGGCCGCGATCGCAGGATGCGGCACACTTCGAAGCCGGAGAGCACCGGCAGGTTGAGGTCGAGGATGATGAGGTGCGGCGCCTCGTCGGCCACCGCCTTGAGTGCGGCGTCGCCACTCGCGACCATGTCGACGCGGGTGCCCGATTCGCGTTCCAGCGTGTGCTTGATCAGCCCGGCGATGTCCTGTTCGTCCTCCACCACGAGGATCCGCGTTGTCGCGGAGGTGGTGCTGCCGTGTGGTGTCCATGCCGCCGGCGCGGGGCCGGGCGAGTGGGCCAACGTCACGCAATGCTCCTTGAAGCAGCCAGTCCGTGACACCGGCCGGAACGGCTGGCGTCACGATGACGGTACGGGCTGGCCGTTTCCCGGTCGTGACGTGTGCGTTAAATGTGGGTTACGTCGCAGAGAAATCTGAGACACTCCAGCAGTTCACACCGCTCCGCTTCCCGGCTGTTGACCCGAATGCCTCCCGTAGGTGCCGCTCCCGACCGCCAGTTCCTGATCGACGCGATTCCGACGCAGGTCTGGATGGCATCGCCTGATGGCGCGATTACCTATGTCAATCGACAACGGCTCGATTACACCGGTCTCGACCTCGAGGACGCGCTGGGCTGGGGCTGGACGCGAGGGGACGTCTTCCATCCCGCCGACCTGCCAGGCCTGATCGAGACCTGGCGCGACGCGCTGGCCAGCAAGCAGCCGATCGAAGCCGAGGCACGCGTACGCCGCCACGATGGCGTCTACAGATGGTTCCTGATCCGGGCCGTGCCCCGCCGGGACGAGGCGGGCACGATCGTCGAGTGGCTCGGGACCAACACCGACATCGACGATCGCAAGGGCGCCGAGCAGGATCTGCGACGGACCGAGTCGTATCTGGCCGCCGCGCAGACGCTCAGCCGCACCGGCAGCTTCTGTTGGAACGTGTCCACCGGCGCGATCCTCTGGTCGCCAGTCACTTACGCGATCTTCCAGTTCGACGAGAGCCTCGCGCCGACCCCCGACCAGATCTACGGGCGCGTTCACCCCGACGATCGCTCATCGGTCGAGGATGTCGTGGCCAGGGCGGTGCGCGAGAGTGCAGACCTCGACTTCGAGCTGCGCATTCTGCTGCCGGACGGCTCGGTCAGGCATCTCCATTGCCGCGCCCGTGCCGTGGCCGATGACGGACCACTCGAATTCGTCGGCGCGATCTCCGATGTGACCGAGTCCAGGCTGGCCGCGGCGAGGATCGAACGCAGCGAACGCGAGCATCGACAGATCCTCGATGCCATCCCGCTGCTCATCACCGCCCTCAGCCAGGACGGCACGGTGGTGTACGCCAACCGATCGGTGTTCGACTACAGCGGTCTCAGCTTCGAAGACATCGCCGAGGGTTCGCGCCTCTTTCACCCGGACGACTTCCACAGGCTGAAGGAGGAGCGCGAGCGCGGCTTGCGCGGCGCCGTCCCGTTCGAGTCGGAGGCACGCGCGCGCCGCCACGACGGCGTCTTTCGATGGTTCCAGATCTACAGCCGGCCGGTCTTCGACGAGCGGCGCGTCGCCCGCTGGTACGTCACCGGCACCGACATCGACGATCGGAAGCGCAACGAAGAGCGGATGCGGAACGAGAACGCGATCCTGCGCGAGGAAGTCGATCGGACGTCGATGTTCGAGGAGATCGTCGGCACGTCGGCAGCGCTGAAGGTGGTGCTGCGCCACGTGGGTCAGGTTGCGCCGACCGATTCGACCGTGCTCATCACCGGAGAGACTGGAACGGGAAAGGAGCTGGTCGCCCGGGCGATTCACCGGCGATCGCCGCGTGCGGCCCGCGCGTTCGTCACGATCAACTGCGCCGCCATCCCGCCGTCGCTCATCGCCTCCGAGCTCTTCGGACACGAGCGTGGCGCATTCACCGGCGCGCTGCAGCGCCGCCAGGGCAGGTTCGAACTGGCCGACGGCGGCACGATCTTCCTCGACGAGGTGGGCGAACTGCCGCTCGACACGCAGGTGGCGCTGTTGCGCGTGCTGCAGGAGCGGGAGTTCGAGCGCGTCGGTGGCACCAGGCGCATCCGCGTCGACGTTCGCGTGATTGCGGCTACCAACCGCGACTTGCAGGCCGCCATCGCCGACAAGTCGTTCCGATCCGACCTGTTCTACCGGCTGAACGTGTTCCCGATCGACATGCCGGCGCTGCGCGACAGATCGGCGGACATTCCGCTGCTCGTCGAGTACTTCTCCCACCGGCTCGCCAGGCGCCAGGGGAAGACGCTCGCCGCGATCGACCACCGGACGTTGACGCTGCTGCAGGCCTATCCCTGGCCCGGCAACATCCGCGAGCTGCAGAACGTCATCGAGCGGGCCCTGATCGTCGGGGAAGGCGGCGCGCTCGTTGTCGACGAGCGATGGCTGGTGAAGTCGGAAGCGGCAGGGCGCGTCGCGCCGTCCCCGCTGGACGTGGATCTGCTCGCGCACGAGCGAGCGCGGGTCGAAGCCGCCCTCACCGAAAGCAGGGGGCGCGTCTCCGGACCCACCGGCGCGGCCGCCAGGCTGGGCATCCCGAGGTCCACGCTCGAGTCCAGGATCCGCTCGCTGCGGGTCGACAAGCACCGCTTCAGAACCGCCTGACGCGGCGGATTGCCGCCAGGGCGCACCAGCGTGCAGGCGTTCTCCGGAAGCCGTCCCTGCCTCCCGGTCCGCGCCTGCGCGAGTGGCGAGATTCCGCCAAACGGCGAGATCTCGCCATGGCCCGCCGGAGCACTCCTCGGAAATACAGCCCCTGAGAGGCGGCCTCCCGCTTGCTGTGGAGCACGGCGAGCACGGGACTCCAATCCCGCCGAACGCGTTGGTGTCGCAGACGACGCCAGCGCTGCAGGGGCAACAGACATGGCAGTCACACCGCGAACACTGCTTCTCGCCATCGCACTCGGCGTCGCTTCGGGCGCCGTAACAGCCGTGGCACAGCCGTCGATGCCGTCGACGTTCACGACTCGGACGATCACGACGGCCGCCGGTGCCGACATCTTCGTCAGGTCAGGTGGTTCGGGCCCGGCGGTGGTCCTGATCCACGGCTATGGCGACACCGGCGACATGTGGGGCCCGCTCGCGGCCGCGCTCTCGAAGACGCACACCGTCGTCGTGCCCGATCTACGGGGCATGGGCCGGTCGTCGCATCCTGCGACGGGCTATGACAAGCACACGCAGGCCGCGGACATCCGGGCCGTGTTGACGACGCTGGGCCACGACCACGCTGCCGTCGTGGCGCACGACATCGGCAACATGGTCGCCTACGCTTACGCGGCGAGATATCGAGGCAAGGTCGATCGCCTCGTCCTGATGGATGCGCCGATTCCCGGCATCGATCCGTGGGACGAGCTGATCCGCAATCCGGCGCTCTGGCACTTCTCGTTCGGTGGACCCGACGCGGAGCGCCTGGTGCAGGGGCGTGAGCGGGTCTTCCTCGATCGGTTCTGGAACGAGTTCGCCGCCGATCCCTCGAAGATCGACGAGGCCACGCGCGCCCACTACGCAGCCCTGTATGCGCAGCCTGGCGCGATGCGGTCCGGGTTCGCGCAGTTTGCCGCTTTCTCCACGGACGCCGAGGCCAACAGGATCTCCCAGCGCATCCCGCTGACGATGCCCGTGCTCGCGGTCGGCGGCGAGAAGTCGTTCGGCGCGGTCATGGGCGTGATCATGCGCAACGTCGCGTCCGACGTCTCGGAGGCGATCGTGCCTGGCGCCGGCCATTGGCTGATGGAAGAGAACGCGCCGTTCACGGTTGCGCTCGTGCGCGATTTTCTCGTCGATCGGCCGTCGGACAGCGGCGAGCGTCGAACGTCGCTCGAGGAGCTCGAGTTCGGTGGCGGCATCGCCGGCGGGACCGGCACGTCGTCGGTGACAGGTATACGAACCGTCGTGCTGAAGGGTGATCCCGACTCGCCCGGCCTCTATACGATCGTCCTGTCGGTGCCGCCGAACACCCGCATCGCGGCCCACGATCATCCGGACGACCGCGTCGCCACGGTCGTGTCCGGCACCTGGTACTTCGGCTATGGCGAGGTCTTCGACGCGGCAGCGCTCGAGGCGTTGCCCGTTGGCAGCTTCTACACCGAGCCACCCAACCGCGCGCACTTCGCCGAGACGCGCGATGGGGGCGTCATCCTTCAGATCAGCGGTGTGGGGCCGTCGGGCACGACGTATCTCGATCCGAGGGCGGATCCGCGAAAGCCGTCACGCTGAGAGCGCACGCGGCCGCGACCGTCAGCGTCGGGCTCTTCACCAGCGCGAACCGGTCAACGCAATGCCCATCAAGGCACAGGACGAGAGCAGCGGGCCGAGCGCCTGACGTTCTCCGAAGCCCGAGTTTTGATCATCGAAGAGCTCGGCCACCTGTCGTTCGACCACCGCGCCTCCCATCGACTGTGCTCGTCAGTGCGGCTGGCGTGCGGCAAGCGGCACGAGGGAAACCGCGAGGCGGCCCGCTGCACCCCAGCTGAGCATCCAACTGCTGATCCCTGCGTCATCTGGGACATCTCGGCCCGGCAACTCGAGGATCTCCACGGTGGGTGGGGTCAGCTCCAGCGGCAGTTCGCGCCCTGTCGTGGCCACGAGTGCTTCGCCTAGCATGGCGCCAAGCGAAGTGACCGCGGTCACGGCATGCGCTTGGCTGATCTGATCGACCGGCAACTTCAGTTCTGCCTCGGCGATCGCGAGCGCCGACGCGTATGGCAACTCGGCCGACAGGCGCCAGGACAGGCCATGCACCTGAACTTCGCTCACTGCTCGTACGCGCCGGCCCTTCACGAACCCGCGCGAGGCGACCCCCACGTCATGTCCGATTAGATGGGCCATGTGGGTGGCGGCGGCGTCCGCGAACGCCTCGGCGGTCGGTGCTGTAGGTGCCAGGACCCAACGCGCAATCGTTCGGGGCGCCATAATGCTCCGCAGGGCGGTCCGCAGGACGTCCGGCAAGAAACTCCGCAGAATGGTGAACTCGTAGAGCCCGCCGGCTTCGACGGCTTCACACTGCCCGACGCTGGCCAGTGCAACGATGGGAGCTCCTCGGGAAGCGAGGCGCGCCTTTCGCGCGAACAGCTCTGCGTGAAGCCCCATTTCAAGTGAACCAACGAAGATGCCATCGAAATGGTTCCTCGTGCATCGTTCGAGTGCGTCGGTCGCTCCCTTCGCTATTGTGACGTTGCAGAAGCGCGAGAGCTCACTCGTGAACACCTCGCAGAACTCGCGGTTGTCGTCAAGCAGGAGGACGTGACTGTCGAGATCCAGGGACAACCCGCCGATTCCCGGACGTGCTGGCAGAGCAGGGAGGACCGGGATGTGCGTGAGAATCGCGCCGAGACGCTCGCTGAGAAGGCTGGGGCGGAACGGCTTAACGAGGAAGCCGGCGATACCCAGGCGAATCAGTTGCTGCACTTGCTCCCCTTCGGCCTGTCCTGCCAGGACGAGAGTGGGCAGATCGATCAGCTGAGGGACTCGCCGGATCGCGCTGAGCGTCTCTAGCCCATCCATGATTGGCATGGAGATGTCCAGCAGCATCAGGTCGACCCTGGTGGACATCAACACGTCGATCGCCGCCAAGCCGTGCTCCGCGTCGAGCAGTTCCGCGTCGAAGTCCTTTCGGACAACTCGCCGTACGAGCTGTCGGACCTGGGTGTCATCGTCCACAACGAGCAGTGTTCGCGTCACATTAAGCAAATCGACACGACCGGCATGAAGCTTCAGCAGCGCCCCGCACCGGCGAAGACGCAGCGGCGGCCTCGTATGCAGCGACACACCCTTTCCAGTCGATTTCGGTCGAAGCGCCGCTAGCTATAGCTAAGCTTGACCACAGGCGACCTCAGTCTCTTGGGAGGCTTGAGAGAGTCTCTGCGTGACGGCCGTGCGACACGGCTCGGTGATGCCGTCCGCGCGGCAGACGTCGACCTCCTTCGACCTGCGCCGCCTTCGCGCACGATCGCCAGGATCTGTTCGTCGCAGAACTTGCTCCGCTTCAGCGGTATCAGTAAACGGAGGACTCACGTTCTACGTGTGCCGAATCAGCGGTGGCAGGTCAGCAGGCACTGGGCGTCGAACGAGGAGTCGCCCTCGCGCGGTCTGCTGTGAGCCGACCGGCAAGTTCGCTCGCGCCGGAGTCGAGCGGTATTCTCAGGCGGTCAGTATCACTGGTCTCTGTGGGAGCAAAGCACAGAGGTGGGCGCCGCCTCGGTCACGGCGTTGAGCAGGGCGGCAGCGCTGAACGGCTTGGGCAGCACTCGCGTAGCGTTGAGCAACTGCGCGACTTTCATGTGCTGGTCGCCCATGCTGGCATGCCCGCCTGAGATCACCACCACGGGCAACTCCGGACGCGTCGCCGCGAGCTGGCGCAGTACCTGATAACCGTCCACATCGGGCATGAAGATATCGGTCACGATCACGTCAGGTGCAACCGCCTCGACGCGCGAAACCAAAGTCGCGCCGTCGTGGCATTCCTCGACACTGTGCCCCGCTCTTTCAAGCACGCGCTTCACGAATGCCCGTACGCCGTTGTCATCGTCGACGACCACCACACGCATGGCGGTGCAATCGGCGACGCTGGTCATGACATGAACACAAAAGATTCGGGGAACGTGAACGCGTTGATAGGTGCGAGTCGTCGCATGTTGGGGCCGGCGCGGCCGCGCCGGGCACTGGCACGGTGGCGACGCCTTCGATCAGGCATGAACGGCGAATGGGACCGGATGACGGCGTTCATCACTGTCTGCCGGCGATTCGCGCCGCCTTGGTACAGCACCGGCTAGAACTCGAGCCGCAGCCCGAGTTGGCTTCGCCGCTTGGGGCCCGCACTGGTGGGCTGGCCAAACAGCGTCGACGTGACAGCGCCGATGTAGTCGCCGTAGTTCACCTGGTTGGTCAGGTTGAACACCTCCAGGAACGCGCTGGCCTTGACCACCGTGCCGAGCGTGACGGCCTTCGCGAGCCGTACATCGAGCGACTGGGCGCTGTCGCCGCGTCGTGCATTCGGTGGTTCGGGCCGGAAGCTGAACGGCTTGCCGTCCGGACGAGGCGCGCTCGTCACGGCGCTATAGGGCAGGGCGCTTCGGTAGGACCAGATGCCGGATACCTGGATGCCAAGCGGGGCAACCAGGGATCCGCTGACCGCGATCGTGTGTCGAACGTCGTTGTTCGCTGGCCCTTCGTCCTCGGAGAAGTCGAACGGATTGGTGGCCGTCCCGGCGCTGAGCGTCGTGTGCGTGTTGGTCCGGTGTGTGGCGAGTGTGTACGCCACCTTCAGCAGCCGGCCAGCGGCGGGCATGACAGTGGCCTGGATCTGGAGCGCCTTGTACACGCTCCAGCCGCCGTTGCCGTAGGCGTTGATCGCGCTGTACTCGGGGTCGAGCCGCTGGTACGTCATCGGATCCACGTTGACGTTGCGGATGACGTGCAGGTCGAACCCTTGCACGCCCACGACATCCGCCGAGACGTGAACACGCTCCCCGAACTCGCGGGCGACGCCTGCGGTGTACTGCCATGTTCCGGGAATCTGCAGCGACCGATCGACGTCGTTGATCGAGGCCGGGATGCTGCCGAGTGCGGAGCGTTCCGGAACCTCACCCCGATTCAGGGACTCCGCCAGCAGACGCCGGGCCGCCGCGATGTCCGGCCAGAATGGATTGAGCAGCGGGCTGTTGGCGTTCACGGCCACGATGCGGTCGACGAGGATGTTGTTCAGGAGGACCGTCGTCGTGACATTGTTGTGGTTCTGGTCGTAGAACAGGCCGACGCCGCCCCTGATCACCGTGTGCGAGTCCGCTCCGAAGGGCGTCCACGCCACGCCGAGCCGCGGTGCGACGTTGTTCAGGTCGGTGTCGATCCGGTGCCGGCCTTCGCGACGACGCAGGAGCGAATTCAAGGCCGTGAGCGTCCCATCCACGTCGTAGCGCACGCCCGACGTGAGCGTGACGTCTTCCGCCACGCGCCACCGGTCCTGCACGAACAGGGCACCCGACCAGCTCGAGACATCCCACGTCGACGCCCCTTCGATGGCCACGAACTGGAAGGGGTAGCTGGCCGTGTCCTCGAGGCGGAAGGGGCGGTCCCGATCGAATGTGTACTGGCCGTCGCGGAAGTTCCGGAAGTCGCCGAACGAGCGCGTCCAATACGCCTGCGTGCCGACCTTGATCTCGTGCCTGCCGTGCGTCCACGTCAGGTTGTGAATCAGTTGCAGTTGGTTCTCGGCGATGGTCCCGAAGTTCACGGGGCAGCCGAACTGCGCCGCCGGGTACGCGCGCTCGAACCACGTGCCGGGAGGATGATCTGTCGCGTAGTTGCAGCCTCCTCGAGGCGTGGCGGCGCTCCAGGCGGCGCGCACCTCGTTCAAGGCTGATGGCGAGGTCACCCATGTCCAGTTGACAGCCGTGTCGCTGGCGCGCGTGTCGGAAAAGCGCCCATGCTCACGCGTGCCGGTGCCGCCGATGGCGGCGCCGGTTGTGCGCGCGCGCTGCCCGTTGTAGCGCACGCGGACCTGCTGGTTCGGGCTTGCCACCAGATCCAGCTTGGCCAGCCCGAGCGTCTGCTGATCGGTGAATGGAAACACACCGTTTTCGGCAGGAAACGACGAAGTCACCACGCTGCTCGAGGCGTTGTCGAAGCGCTCGATCCCGGCGAAGTAGAACAGGCGGTTCGTCACGAGGGGGCCGCCCACGGTGGCCCCCAGCCGATACTCGCGCAACGGCGGCGCGCGGTCGACGAGTGCGGGTGTCGCGTCCCACGAGTCGTCGCGCACGAATCCGTACACGCGTCCAGCCACGTCATTGCTGCCGGATCGCGTAATCACGTTCAGCACCCCACCGGCCGCTTGCCCGAACTCCGAACCGAACTGGCCCGTGATGACCTGGAACTCCTGGATCCAGTCCTGCGCGTAGGGCACTCGTTGATCGCCGAGGTGGTGACGTTCGGCCGAGACGCCATCCACGTAATACGCATTCTGGAAGTCCGATCGCCCGTTGATGTCGACGCCACCGTACACGCCGGTCTTCGTCACGCCAGGTGCCAGGGCCGCGAGGTCGTTGAAGTTGCGCGAGACGAGTGGCAGCGCATCAATCTCGGCCGTCTGCACGAGACGCGTGAGGCTGTGCGCGCTCGTCTGCAAGAGGGGCAGCGTCCCGCGAACCGTGACGCGCTCGGCGAGCCCGGCAAACGGCAGCGAGAAATCGATGCGCACCCTGGTCCCGACGTACAGCGTTTGGGCCTGGCGGATGCTGGGCGCGAAACCGTCCAAGGTCGCTCGGATGTCGTACGTACCCGCCGGCAGCGTGAGGAACACGTAGCGGCCCTCCGCATCAGTGACTGTGGAACGGGTGACGCCCGTGGCGCCTGGCGTTGCGAGCAGTGTCACGCCAACAAGCGGGGCGCCTAGCTCATCTGTAACGGATCCGACAAGCACGGCGTCAATCGTCTGCGCCCGCACTGTCGCGGCGGTGAGTGCGCTCACGCTCACCAGCGCGCCGAGGAGGAGGCAGGCGAGGGCGGCGTGGCGAACGTACGGGAAGGCCGGGGTGACGGGCGGTTCGAGCATGTGGTCTAGTGTGCCTATCGGCGCGGGCGACGCGGCCGATAGGGTGATCACGGGATTGTCACGGAGGGAACGTCGGCGTCGGCGCCGTGCTGCAACACGATGAACACACCGCAACCACCTGCTCGCCTCTCCCGACGCCATTCCCTGCGCTGGCGCCTGCCTTTCCTGATCTCCTGCCTCGTCACGGTGGTGTTGACCACGTTCCTGTGGGCGGCGTACCACAGCGTGCAGGCGACACTGATACAGACAGCGGGTGAACGGGCCCAACGCGCCGCCGACCTGGTTGCCAGTCTGCTCGACGGGCAGCGAACGATCCAACAACTGGGCCAGCTGGCCGCCGACGCGCGTCTCCGACAATTCCTGGAGACCCGCAGTGACGACGACCGCGAGGCGGCGCGGGCGCGGTTGGCGGCGCTGACGAGAGCGAGTGCACGGCATATCGAGCTCTGGGACGCAGCCGGCTCGCGTCTGCTGGTCGTGTCGTCCGCAGAATCCGAGTCCCTGGGCGGCGCGCCGTTACCGCGGATGCCCCCACTTGCCTCCGGCCCGCCTGTTCTCGGCATAGGCCCGCTGAAGGCCGAAGGCGGCATCGTGTTCACCGACACGGTGGGCGCGATTGCGCCAAGGCATCCCGACCGACCGGGCGAGGTCCTGGGCTACGTGCGGGTTCGTTCCACCTTTACCGAGAGTCCTCCCGGCATCTTCGGTCGGCTCGTCGGCCCCGAGGCGGTGGTCCGTGTGGCGAACCGGTCCGGCGGGCTGTGGACCGACTTCTTACGCGTCACGCCCGCCCTGCCCGTGGACCTGGCGCGTCCTGGTTCCGCACAGTATCGCGACGGCACCGGTGTGACGCGCCTCGGGGCTGTCGCTCCCATAAGCGGCACACCGTGGTCGGCGTGGGTGGAGTTTCCGCTGGCCAGTGTTCTTGCCCCAAGCCGCAATTTCCTGACGGGCATGATCTCGATCACGCTGATGTTCGTGGCGGCTGCGGCGGCTCTGTCCACGGCGCTGGCCCATCGCATCACCGGGCCGCTGTCCGAGATCAGTGCCGCGGCCGCCGCGTTCGCCGTTGGCGAGTACGCGCGGCCGGTGACCACGACAAGGCGGGACGAGATTGGACAGCTCGGTCGTACGTTCAACGCGATGGTCACCGGCATCACGGCCGCGACGGGTGCGCTGCGGCGGTCGGAGGACAACTATCGGCGCTTGTTCGCGAGCAACCCGCACCCGATGTGGGTCTACGACCTGGAGACGCTTCGGTTCGTCGACGTCAACGACATGGCGGTGGCGCACTACGGCTACTCGCGGGACGAGTTCCTTGCCATGACGATCAAGGATCTCCGCCCCAGCGACGATGTGCCGGCACTGCTGGCCAACCTGCAGAGCAGCGCGTCGCCCGCCAGTCTCTCCGGCGTGTGGAGGCACCTGAGACGCGACGGCTCAGTCATCGACGTGGAAGTCTCGTCGCACGCCCTCGTTCTGGACGGTCGCCAGACCCGTGTCGTGCTGGGGCACGACGTGACGGAGCGCCTGCGGGCCCAGCGTGCGCTGGAGGCGAGCGAATCCCTGTTTCGCGGCATGGCCGAAGCCATGCCGCACATCGTCTGGACCGCGCAGCCCGATGGGCGGGCTACCTATCACAACCATCGATGGATGGACTACACCGGCCTGAGCCTCGCGAACATGGCAGCGGGGGCCGCCTGGCAGCTCGTGGTGCACCCCGATGACCTCCAGGAGACGCTGGATCGCTGGAACGAGGCCCTGGAAACCGGCGGTGCGTACAAGGTCACGCACCGGTTGAAGCGGGCCGACGGCGCGTATCGATGGCACACCGGGCGCGCCGCTCCCTTGACGAACGAGAATGGTGCGATTCTCATCTGGGTGGGGACGATCACGGACATCGACGACGCGCGGCGAGACCAGGAGGCACTCGAGGCGCTGAATGCCGAACTGGAGGAGCGCGTGCAGGCCCGCACCGCACAACTCGAAGCCGCCAATCAGGAGCTGGAATCGTTCTCGTATTCCGTCTCGCACGATCTGCGCGCGCCGCTCCGGCACGTGCAGGGTTACGTCGAGATGGTGACCGTGGCCGCCGAGGGCCAGTTGTCCGAGCAGGTCCAGCGTTACCTTCGGACGATCACCGATGCGACCCTCGAGATGGGGCAACTGATCGACGATCTGCTCGCGTTCTCGCGCATGGCACGCGTCCACATGTCCGAGGGGGCCGTCTCGTTGGAGGCATTGGTGCAGGACACCCTCGTCGGCCTGGAGCCGTCGACACGAGGCCGAAGGATTCGCTGGCAGACCGGCCCACTGCCGACAGTCATCGGCGATCCGTCGATGCTCAAGCAGGTCTACGTCAATCTGCTACACAATGCGATCAAGTACACAAGGCAGCGCGACCCGGCCGAGATCGAGATCGGATGCGCCGGCGAAGACGATGGGCAGCATGTGCTGTTCGTACGCGACAACGGTGCCGGCTTCGACATGCAGTACGCGCACAAGTTGTTCGGTGTCTTCCAGCGGCTGCATAGAAGCGACGAGTTCGAAGGCACTGGCATCGGGTTGGCCACGGTTCGGCGGATCGTCACGCGCCACGGCGGCCGCACGTGGGCCGAGGGCGCGGTCGACAAGGGCGCTACCGTCTACTTCACACTGCCGCCTCTCGACTCCTGACCCTTGCACAACGGAACGACAATGGAAGCCTTGAAACGGATCCTGCTGGTCGATGACAGCCCGCGTGACACGGAACTCGCCCTCGTGGCGCTGCGGGTCCACCGTCTGGCGAACGAAGTCGTCGCCCTTCGCGATGGCGCCGAAGCGCTCGACTATCTGTACAGGCGTGGGACGTTCGCTGAGCGCCCGTTCGGCCAGCCGGCGGTGATTCTGCTGGATCTGAAGATGCCCAAGGTGGACGGCATCGAGGTGCTGCGCCAGATCAAGGGGGACCCGGCGCTGAACCTGATCCCGGTGGTCATGATGACCTCGTCGCGTGAGGAGCAGGACGTCCTCAACAGCTACAAGCTGGGCGTGAATGCCTACGTCGTCAAGCCCGTGAACTTCCAGAACTTCGTGGAGGCGGTCGGTCAAGTCGGCGCATTCTGGGCGGTGCTCAACGAGCCGCCTCCCGGCAGCCTCGGCCGCCACCAGCCCCACGGCTCCTGACCCGGAGGAGCACGGCATGACAGAAAGCCAGACGCCGAGACGCCTTGTTCGCCTGCTGCACCTGGAGGACAACCCTCGTGATGCAGAGATCATCAGTCACCGGCTGAACCAGGGTGGCGTCTCGTGCGACATCGTGCTCGTCAACTCGCGCGAGAGATTCCATGCGGCACTGGAGCAACAGGCGTTCGA
>CBIHOS010000136.1:0-13956 GCA_966211945.1 uncultured bacterium | reverse complement strand
CCGAGCCGGCCGCATGGCCGCCCGTGCCCCTCGTGCGTCGCTACGCGTGGTTCCTCATCGTCGTGGCCTTGCTCAGTGCGTCGCCAGCCACGGCGCAGCCGGCTGATTCGATCAGCGCGCTGGTGGTTCGCATCGAGCAGGCGCTCGGATCGGGCGACCCTGGCACCCTCCCTCCGCTGTTCGCGCCCGGCATCGAGACCTCGCAGGTCGACGCGCTGATCGCCGAGTCGGCGCGCGAGCGCACGAGTCGCGCGGTCGTTCGCGAGCGCGATCGCACCGAACTGCCGTCCGGCGGCGCCCGCATCATCGCCGACGTGCTCGTGGAGACGGCGGCGATGGCGCGTGTCACGACCTGGCGTTTCGACATCGGCCCTGCCGCCGACGACAGCGTGGCGATCACGGCGGCCGCCCGCCTGAGCGTGGTCGACGGGTTGGTGCGTCTCTCGCTCTCCGACAAGCAGTACGCCGTGCAGAACCTCCGGATTCGCGGCGAGGACCTCACCGTGACGGTCCCGTCCGGCATCGCGTACCTGTCCGAAGTCAACGGCAACATGACCGGACTGGTCGTCATCGGCGATGGCGACGTGGTCTTCTCGCCGGCGCCGGACTCCGAGAAGGGGCAGCTCCGGCTGTTTGCCGACGCGGACGTGCTGCGGACGCGCGTGTCCCGCTTCTTCCTGCGGGTCAATCCGGTGGACGCGCCTCACCGGATCACGCTCGATGCGCTGCGGCCGGCCGAGACCGATCGTGGGCAGCTGGATCGGGCCCGTCGTTTCTTCACCGATCAGGTGGGGTTGTCCTACAGCCTGGACCTCAGCGACCTGAGCCGCGACTCCTGGAACCTGGTGCCGCCCATCGGCGATCTGCTCGTCGACATGGACCTGCCGAAGTTCGGATTGCTGTCGTACGCCAGGAGCGGCGGCGACGCCGAGGACGTGTCGCTCTTCGATCGCCGCAGGCGCAAGAACATCTCGGTCTACACGTCGAAGGATCGACTGGCCCGCCGTGGTACGCGGGCGTACAGCGACGAGCGGCAGATCGACTACCGGATCGATCACTACGCCGTCGACGTGACCTACGACCCGCATCGCCTCTGGCTCGAAGGCCGCGCCGATCTCGACCTGGTCGTGACGGCGGCCGCCGCGCAGACGATCACGCTGAGGCTCGCCGAGCCGCTCGCGCTGCGGTCGGTGACGTCCGACGAACTCGGCCGGCTGCTGGCACTGCGCGTGCGCGGGCAGAACAACATCGTCGTCAACCTGCCGGACTCCTTGCGCGAAGGGCAGCGGATCCGGCTGCGCGTGTCCTATGGCGGCCGGCTGCCGCCGATGGTGCCCGACCGCGAAGCCCTTGCGCTCGGACAGCCGATGGTGTCCGAGCTGGCGCTGGAGCCAGAACCGCGCTACGTGTACAGCACCCGCTCGTACTGGTATCCCCAGAGCACGGTCTCCGGCTACGCGACGGCACGGCTGCGGATCAGCGTGCCGGAGGACTTCACCGTCATCGCGACGGGCATTCCCGACCCGCCCGAGGCGGTGCCGGCGTCCAACGACTCGGGCAAGGCGCGGCGTGCCTTCGTCTTCAGGGCCCTGCAGCCCGCCCGGTACCTGTCGATGGCAGTGAGCCGGTTCACCCGGGTGGTGAGCACCGAGGTGACGCGAACGGCGCCGAGTGCCGCCGGCCCGGGCACGTCCGGCCGGCTGTCGCGCGCCGGGCCCGGTGTCTTCTACGACAGCACGACGGTCGAAGTGTGGGCGCAACCGCGCCAGACAGGGCGCGCCCGCGACATCGCCCCGACCACCACGGAGATCCTCGAGTTCTACGGCGACCTGGTCGACGACCTGCCGTATCCGACCTTCAGGCTCGCGCTCGTCGAGGACACGCTGCCCGGCGGCCACAGCCCGGCGTACTTCGCCATCGTCCATCAGCCGCTCCCGGGCACGCCCTTCACCTGGGGGCGCGACCCGGTGGCGTTCGACGACTTCCCGCAGTTCTTCCTCGCCCACGAGCTCGCCCACCAGTTCTGGGGCCAGGCCGTGGCCGGCGAGAACTATCACGAGCAGTGGCTCAGCGAGGGCTTCGCGCAGTACTTCGCGTATCTCTACGCCGAGAAGGTCCGGCCGCGCGACGTGGCCAACGGCATCCTCCGGCAGATGTACCGGTCGGCGGTGGACGCCAGCGATCAGGGGCCCATCTGGCTCGGCTATCGTCTCGGCCACCTGAAGGGCGACTCGAGGGTGTTCCGCGCGACCGTCTACAACAAGGGCGCGCTCGTCCTGCACATGCTCCGCCGGCTGGTGGGCGAAGACGCGTTCACGCGCGGGCTCCAGCGCTTCTACGGCGCCAGCCGGTTCCGGCGGGTCGGCACCGACCAGCTCCGCGAGGCGTTCGAGGCCGAGGCCGGGCAATCGCTCGAACGCTTCTTCGAGCGCTGGGTCTACGGGGCTGCCGTGCCGACGCTGCGCGCCCGCTGGGAGACCGTCGAACCGGCAACGGCGGGAGCCGACGGGCAGGCTCCCGGCAGCGACGCCGTGCGCCTCGTTCTCGAGCAGGCCGGGCTCGTCCACGACGTGCCGGTGACCGTTACCGTGCAATACCTCGACGGCCGCAGCGAGCAGGCCCTGGTCGTCGCTCGCGACCAGGTGACGCAGGTCGAGTTGCCGGTCACTGGTCGCATTCGAGAGCTGCGCTTCAACGAGGACTTCGGGGCCCTCGTGCGCGTCGAACGCGACCGCCGCTAGGCGGTTCCCGCACCTCGCCGCCGCCGGTCCGGATGACCCGCTCTGCTATGATCCGCGGGTTGTCGCCCACCTTTCGCCGGCTTTCGCCGGCCGCCGGGGACGACGGTTTATCTCGCTGAATCTGCGTACCCGGTACCCGGTACCCGGTACCCGGTATCGGCAACCCTGGTCCTCATTCATCGATATGGACACTGTCACTCTCACCATCGACGGCCGCGAGGTCACCGTGGCCAAGGGCACGCCGGTGCTGCAGGCCGCGATCGAGAGCGGGATCAACGTCCCGTACTACTGCTATCACCCCGGTCTCGGCGTCGATGGCAACTGCCGGGTCTGCCTGGTCAAGATCGAGAAGATGCCGAAGCTGCAGGTGTCGTGCTCGATCTCGGCGTCGGACGGCATGATCGTCCACACCCAGACGCCCGACGTCGTCAAGGCGCGGGCCGGCGTGTTCGAGTTCCTGCTCCTGAACCATCCGCTGGACTGCCCCGTGTGCGACAAGGGCGGCGAGTGCCCGCTGCAGGACTTCTCGTACAGCTTCGGCCCCGACGCCAGCCGCAACGAATTTCCGCGCCGGGTGTTCGACGGCGAGGGCGTCAAGGCCGACGTCGACTTCGGTCCGACGCTGATGCTGAACCGCAACCGCTGCATCATGTGCACCCGCTGCATCCGGTTCATGCGCGAGGTCGATGGCGACGCCCAGATCGGCGTCCTCGCGCGCGGCAACTCGAGCGAGATCGCGACGTTCGAGGAACAAGGCATCCACTCGATCCTGTCCGGCAACCTGATGGACGTGTGCCCGGTCGGCGCCATCACGACGCGCGACTACCGGTTCAAGTCGCGACCCTGGGACAACCCCAACGCCGTCGACACGATCTGCACGTACTGCGAGAAGGGCTGCAACACGACCGCGTGGCTGCGCGCCAAGCCCGAATGGGCCAAGGGCGCCACGCTCGTCCGCTTCACGCCGCGCCTCAATCCCGACGTCAATCAGTTCTGGATGTGCGACATCGGCCGCTTCGAGTACCACTGGATCGAGAGCGACCAGCGGCTCACGCGCCCGATCGTCGCCGACGCGGAGGGCGGCCAGGCGACGGCGACCTGGAACCAGGCGCTCGATCGCGTCCGCGACGTACTGGTTGGCGCGCAGGGTCAGGTCCGCTTCCTGCTGTCGGCGCACGCCAGCCACGAGGAGCTGTTCGTGTTCGCCCGCTTCGGGCAGGCGCTGCTCGGCGACGCGGCCCGCGACGCGTTGGAGGTCGCCTGGACCGTGAGCGCCAAGCCGCAGCCGCCGAACACGAAGTTCGTCGTCCCGCCCGTCAATGCGCCCAACGTCGCCGGCGCCAAGATGCTCGGTCTGGTGGGTGAGACGGCTGGCGCGCCCGACCTCGCGGCGCTCGAGCAGGCTGTCGCCGACGGAGCCGTCAAGGCCCTCTACGTGTTCGACCCGGGTCCGCAGGGCTCGATTGGCGACACGAGGTGGATCGTCGAGGCCCGCAAGGCCGGCCGCATCGGCACGCTCATCGTGCAGGGCGTGTCGATGACTCCGCTCGCCGCCGCCGCCGACATCGTCCTGCCGGGCGCCGCCTTCATCGAGAAGGACGCGTCGTACACCAACTACCAGGGGCGCCTGCAGTTCGCTTCGCGGGCCTTCCCCGCGCCGGGCGAGGCGCAGGACGATGCGCTGATCGTGCTGAAGGTGGCCAAGGCGACCGGGCACGACCTCGGCTACGGGTCAGGCGCAGCGATCCGGGCGGCAATCGCCGAGGTCCTGCCGGAGGAGCCGGGCCTGCGCGGCATTGCGGAGGCCGCCTTCGGCCAGGCGCGGGCGGCGTCGCACTGGCTGCAGAGCAGCAACGCCTCCGAGCGGGTCAAGTGGGACACGCTGTTCCAGGACCTGCCACCGGTGAAGTTCGCCGACATGCTGAAGCCCAGGCCAGCCGGCGACGTCATCCCGCTGCGCAAGGTCGACTGATCGAGTCCACGGATCGGGGGGCACCGCCTGGTGCCCTCTTGTTCGCACTGCGTACCGAACCCATACGCAGGTCCGCCGTGGCCACGGCTACGCCAGCTGCGCTTCTGGTCTGGCCCGAGGCTTGCAGCTTCTTCGCACAACGTTGTCGTGTGTGAGGAGGCTTACGTGACCAATCCGTTCACGCTCAAGAACTTGGCCGCAGCGGCCGCCCTGGCGGCGGCGGTCGTGGGCAGTTCCGCGCTGTCGGCGCAGGGATCCGATGATGTCACCGTGATGCTGCGCTCGGGCGAGCGCATTTCCGGGCGGCTCGAAGATCTCGCCAACGGCACGCTGTTCGTGCGTGTCAGCCCGTCCGACCAGCGCAAGCTGCCTGTTGCGCAGGTCGCGCTCATCGACTACGTCGGTGGCGCCCAGGGTCTGCCCGAGTCCGAGACAGGGCCCGCGGCCGGCGCCGATCACGTCGTGGTGCTGCGCAACAGCCAGATGGTACCGGGCCGCCTCGTGGACATCGAGGGCGGCGTCGGGTCCGACAAGGAGAACGAGCGGCGCGTCTACGTCTTCAGGACGTCGGCGGGCGAGGAGCGGCGCATTCCCGCCGAGCAGGTCGGCCGCGTCTACATGGGGCAGTTCCCCGGGGCGTCGGCAGGCTCGTCGGGCGGAGGCAAGCTCGAGATGCCGGACTCGGCGTCGGGCGTGCGCGTTCCGGCCAACCAGCGCTGGGTGCCGACAGGCATTCGGGTGGTGGAAGGGCAGACGGTCCTCTTCACGGTCCAGGGCGAAGCGCAATTGAGTACAGCGGCCGACGATCGCGCCACGGCCGCCGGCTCCGCCAAGGGCCGCCGCGCCGATGCCGCCCCGATTCCCAGCGCGCTGGCCGGTGCGCTCATCGGGAGGATCGGCAACGGCGCTCCGTTCGGGATCGGCAACCAGACGTCGGTGCCGATGCCGGCGGCCGGGGAGCTGTTCCTCGGCGTCAACGACGACGAAGTGGGCGACAACAGCGGCGGCTTCGTCGTCGACGTGCGTCCACAGGCAGTGCCGGCGGTTCGTCGCCGGTGACGCGTGCTGGCGGCAGGACGGCTCTCCGAGCCGTCCACACCTACGTTGCCCGCATCACCCGCAGGCTGTGCGGGCGCATCTCGAAGTCGTGCGAGGTCTCACCTTGCACGACTTCCCCATCCAGATGAATCGGCAGCGGTGACCGATGCGACACGCGGACGCGTTGCGCCCGCGCGACGATCACGCCCGGCACGCGCGCCAGCGTGCCGTCGAACAGCCGCCATCCGTGCCGCGCCAGGCGCCACGCCGTGATCTCCGGCACCACGACGACGTCGAACCACCCATCGTCGAAGGCCGCGGCCGGCGCCACCCGTGCGCCGTGACCGTACTGCTGGCCGTTGCACACCGCCACCATGTACGCCTCCCGCACCACGGGCGGCCCATCGTCGAGCCACAGCGTGAACGACTGCGGTTCGAACACCCGCCACTCGCGAAAGATGGCGCTGACGTATGGGCGCAGGCCGCGGTGCTCGTTGCGCGTATTGAAGCGGTGCGCCACGGCGGCGTCGAAGCCGACGCCGGCCAGGTTGAGGAAGACGCGCCCGCCGACGCGGCCGGTGTCGATCGACCAGGCGGTGCCGTGTACCGCGACGCGCAGCGCGGCCTCTGCCGTGAGCGGCAGGCCGAGCCCGCGGGCCAACCCGTTGCCCGATCCGCCGGGCACGATGCCCATCGGCACGCCGGTGTCGAGCAGCGCCGCCGCCACCTCGTTGAGCGTGCCGTCGCCGCCCCAGACCACGACGCGATCGGATCCGAGGCGTCGGGCCTCCAGTGCGGCCCGGGCGGCGTCGCCGATGCCGCAGGTCTGCGTCGGGCGCACGTCGCGCACGCCGAGCGCGCGCAACCGCGCGCTTACGAAGGCGAGTCGATCGCCGCGCGCCAGACCGCCCGTGACGGGGCCGGCCGCCGGATTCACGATGAGATCGACGGTCATTCTCGCGGCTGCAAACCGGCCGGCGCTGCACGCAGCGGCGACGGAGCCGGATGCTATAGTACCGACCGCATGCACTCGATGGCGCTCCGCGATGCGACCTGCCCCCGGGCGACGCTGCGCGCGCGACGCGCGTGGCCGCGCGGAGCTACCCGACGATGACTCGCCCGGCAGTGCGCATCGTGCTGGTGCTGCTGCTGATCGCAGGAGTCGGCGTGGCGGCCTGGCAGTTGTACGTCATCGAGAAGCGCCGCCTCGCCGCACTCGGCCAACAGGTGTCGCTGGACACGCTCCGCGACGACGTGCTGCGGGCCATCGACGACTCGCGCACCGCGCAGCAGGCCTACCTCGCCGAGGGCCAGGGCCTCGATTTCTGGGAAGCGAAGTTCGCCGAAGCGCTCGCCGGCGTGACGCAAGGTCTGGCGGCGCTGCGGGCGAGTGCCGAGGGCCAGCCGTCGGCGATCGAGGCGCTCGATGCCGCCGACCGGGCGCTCAAGGTCTACGAAGGCGTCGACCGCAAGATTCGCGGCTTCGTCGAGGACGACACGACACTGATGGCCGCCGACGCCGTCTACGAGGACGGCCTCAAGACGGCCGGCGTCATCCGATCGAGCGTCGAGCAGGCGCATGCCGCCCTGGTCGGACCGGCCCGCACCGGCTACGACGAGCGTCGATTGCAGTACATGATCGCCGCCGGCGCGGCCGGCGCCGGGATCCTCGTCTCGCTGCTCCTGCTGCCGACCGGTCGCCGCGCCGAACCCGCCGTCGAGTTGCACGCGCCCGAAGGCAGCCTGCATCTGGGCGAACGGCAGCCGCGCGGCGAGGCCGTGACGATGCGCGCCGATGCCGCCGACACGATGCGTGGCAGCGTCTCGACCACGACCGCACGCGCTGAGTCGTCGCCCCCGACGTCGTCAATCGCGTCGCGTACGGCCCCGGCCGTGGCCGCGCCGGTGCCGCTCCCGACGCCAGCTCCCTCGCCGGCCCCTTCGCCAGTTGCCGCTGCGACGGCCGACACGCGTCGCGGATCGGCGGTCGTCGGTGACGAAGCGCTCGACGCGACGGCCAAGGTGTGCACGGATCTGGCCCGCGTGAAGGACGCCGACGAACTGCGCGACGCCCTCGGCCGGGCCGCGCGCCTGCTGGATGCGTCGGGCGTGATCGTCTGGGTGACCGAGGCCGGCGGCAAATCGCTGAAGCCGCTGCTGACGTATGGCTATCCCGAAGAGGCGCTGCGCCGGATTCCGACGCTGCCGCGCGACGCCGACAACGCGACGGCCGCCGCGTGGCGCGACGCCGTGACGCACGTCGTCGACGCGACCGACTCGGCGCCGGGCGCGATCGCCGTGCCGCTACTCGTGCCTCAGGGGTGCGTGGGTGTGCTGGCGGCCGAGATCGGCCACGGGCGGGAAGCCGCAGTGGCGACCCGCGCGCTTGCGCAGATCGTGGCGGCGCAGCTGGCCGTGCTCATCCCAACCGAAACCACACCGGCGTCGTAGCCCAGGGATCGGCCGCCCGAACGGGCTGCGAGACCTGCCGCCGTTCGACGCTGGTCTTGCGCCCCTCGGCCTGGCATCCGCCGCTGATCTGGCGCTTGATCACCAGCTGGATCTGCGTCGTGGACGGACGCACCACCTGCGGAGGAGGCGGGACCGGCAGGTCGATGCCCGCGGCGGTCTCGAGGCCGAGGTCCTGCAGCGGCAGCGAGATGGGGGTAGCCGCGTGCGCGACGGTGACGACCATCGCTGTCGCGATGGCGGAGGCGCCAAGGGCAAGCCGGAGGGCGGAAAGCATCACGACGGACTCCTCGGGTGCGGGCCACGTCCGCGGGAAACACGGACCCCCGGCTGCGTTCGACAGCCGGGGGACACGTGTGCGACGTCGCAAGTAGACGTTGAAACGGCGTCGCCGGTTCGGTCGCCGGCGAGCCTATGCCGTGAACCGGGGCTTCCGGATGACGGGTCGGTCGCCGGACGTGTTGGACGGTGTCTCGATCGTGACGGTCACCGTCTGACTCTTCTTGTCGCGGGTGATCTCCACCGGCACGGACTTGCCACCTTCGACGCCCTGCAGGTGATCCATGACGTCGCCCGCGTCCTTCACGGGCTTGCCGTTGATGGCCGTGATCACGTCGCCGGCCTTGATGCCGGCCTTGGCGGCTGGCGTGTTCTCGTCGACCGACGAGACGAGCAGGCCTTCCTTGACGCCGAAGTAGCTGGCGAGTTGGTCGCCCAGCGGTTGTCCCATGACCCCGAGGCGCCCGCGGCCCACCCAGATGCGCGCGCGGCCTTCGGGACCGCCGCGGAAGAAGAACTCCTTCACCTCCGGTGCCCGGCGCTCGAAGCGACGGACTTGCGGCCCGTCGGGCCGCGGTCGGTTCATGCGGAAGCTGAAGTTGCGCGTCTCCGGCGTGACGGTGACCGTGTTCTTCGTGGCGCCTCGCACATAGGCGACCTGGAGCGCCCGGCCTTCCGGCGTTTCCGAGATGAGCCGCGCGAGGTGGCGGGCACTCCGCACCGTCTCGCCGTCCACGGTGACGATGATGTCCCCGGCCTGCAGGCCTGCCTTGGCGGCGGCCGAGTCGCGGCTCACGTCGCTGACGAAAGCCCCGGTGATTCCGGAAAGGCCGGCCGTCTTCGCCTCGTCCGCCGTGACGTCGCGCGTGCTCACGCCCAGTCGCGGCTGCCCGCCGAGCGACGACAGTCCCGACAGGCCCTGCATCGCATCGCCGACCATCCCGTCGACGTCGAGGTCGGCGACGACCTCCTGCGCCGTCCGGGTCGCTTCCTCGACGGCCCGGCGCACCTCGTCGTCGATGTCGAGCGCCTCGTGGACGCCGGCCTCGTCGAGGGCGTCGTGAACCGCCTGGTCGATCTCCTTCGAGATGTCGTGGACGTCGTGGGCCGAGGCGCGCGCAGTGGCAGGCGAGTGCGCCTGGGCGGCTGCGCGCGGGCTGCTCTGTCCGTGAACGGTGGGGCTGGCGGCAATGGCGCCAGCGGCGACAACCGCCGCCGCGGCCGTGCCTGCGAGCCAGTAGCGAGTCTGCATACGAGTTCCTCCTGTGCCGCGATCGGCGCCGGTCGCGGGATCGCGGCGATGGCACTTCGGGGCGGGCCGCCCGGGCGTGCCTGGTGCCGGTCCGCGAGGGCCCGCCGGGCGCGCACGAGGGTCGCTGGTGGCATATGAGACGGCAAGCGCGAGCGGAAGGTTGTCCGGCTGGAGGATTACACTGGTGCCCATCGCACCAGCCCTCGCCGCACGTTTGCGCGGCACGGGCATCGAACGAACGGGCCGAGAGTGGCCCGGCGAGGCGGCAGGGGCGGCCGCCACGTCACGGAGAGCGCTTTGAGCGACCAAGCACAGGGCCCGGCCCTCGACGCCAGGAAGCGGCAGATCCTTGCCGAGGCCGAGGCTGCCGGCGTCAAGTTCCTGCGGTTGCAGTTCACCGACATCCTCGGAGTCGTCAAGAACGTCGAGGTCCCGGACCGGCAGTTCGCCACGGCCCTCGAAGGGAAGGTGATGTTCGACGGATCCTCGATCGAGGGTTTCGTCCGCATCGAAGAGTCGGACATGTACCTCACGCCCGACCTCTCCACCTTCCGGGTCTTCCCGTGGGTGGATCCGTCGGGAGAGAAGGTCGCCCGCCTCATCTGCGACATCACCAACATCGACGGGACGCCGTTCACTGGCTGCCCGCGCCAGACCCTCAAGCGCGCCATCGCGCAGGCCCACCAGCGCGGCTTCACGATGAACGTCGGGCCGGAAGCGGAGTTCTTCCTCTTCCAGACGCGCGACGACGAGCCGACGACCGAAACGCACGATGCGGCCGGCTACTTCGACCTCACGCCCGTGGACCAGGGCGAGGACGTCCGGCGCCAGATCGTCCTGATGCTCGAGCAGATGGGCTTCGAGGTCGAGGCGGCCCACCACGAGGTGGCGTGGGGCCAGCACGAGATCGACTTCCGCTACGACGACGTCCTCCGGGCGGCCGACAACGTCACCACCTTCAGGTTCGTGGTCAAGAACGTCGCCCGCCGCAACGGCGTGCACGCGACGTTCATGCCCAAGCCGGTGTTCGGCGTCAACGGCTCTGGCATGCACACGCACCAGTCGCTGCTCCGCGACGGCGCCAACGCGTTCCACGACGCCGACGGCCCGTTCGAGTTGAGCCGCACCTGCATGAACTACATCGGCGGCCTGCTGCAGCACGCCGAGGCGTTCTGCGCCATCACCAACCCGCTGGTGAACTCGTACAAGCGGCTGGTGCCGGGGTACGAAGCGCCCACCCACATCGCCTGGTCCGAGCGCAACCGCAGCCCGCTCATCCGTATTCCGGCGACCCGCGGCGACGCGACGCGCATCGAACTGCGCATGCCCGATCCGTCGTGCAACCCGTACCTCGCGTTCGCGGCGATGCTGCGCGCCGGCCTCGACGGCATCGACAACGACCTCGACCCGGGCGCGCCGGTCAGCAAGAACATCTACAAGATGTCGCAGCGCGAACGGCGATCGCTGCGCATCGACGAACTGCCGCACAACCTGGACGCCGCCCTCGACCAGCTCGAACGCAGCGCGCTCATGCGCGACACGCTCGGCGACCACATCTTCGAGCACTTCATCGAGGCGAAGCGCCGCGAGTGGTTCGAGTACCTGCAGCAGGTCAGCGCCTGGGAGATACAGCGGTACCTGAAGGTCTACTGATCGGGCTCCGGAGACGATCGACGATGAACCTTCTGTTGGCAGACGACGACGAATCGATCGCGATGGTGGCACGGCTCGGACTGCGTCGCGCCGGCTGCACGGTGACGATCGTGGACGATGGCGCCAAGGCGCTGGCCGAGGCGCGCCGGACGCACTACGACGCGATCGTGCTGGACTGGCAGTTGCCGGAGATGGACGGCATCGACGTCTGCCGCGCGCTGATGAACGATCCGGACTGGACGCGCGTGCCGATCGTCTTCCTGACCGGCGCCTCGCACGACGGGGCCGAGGCCGAGGCGCTGGCCGCCGGCGCCCGAGGCGTCGTCTTCAAACCGTTCGATCCGATGACGGTGGGCGAACGGGTCAAGGCCATCATCGAGGCTAGGTGACCGCTGCCTCGAGCAGGCGGATGCTGCCGCGCTCGGCGTCGATCTCGGCCTGCACGCCGAGCGGCATGATGAACTGCCGGTCGATGTGACCGATCTGCGCACCTTCCCACGCCGGCACGTTCAGCGGCTTGACGTAGTCGTCGAGGATGTCGCCGATCGTCAGCGAACCGTAGCCTTCCCCAGGCGAGCACTTGGTGCAGCGGCCCCAGATCACGCCCTTCACCTGGTCCAGGATGCCCGCGAGCTTCAGCTGCATGAACATCCGGTCGATGCGGTACGGCGCTTCCTGAACGTCCTCGATGAAGAGGATGGCGTCGGTGAAGTCGGGGAGCAGCCCCGAGCCGATGATCGTCGTGAGCACGGTGAGATTGCCGCCGAGCAGGCGGCCGCGCGCGCGGCCCGGCGTGATCGTCCGGGTGCGGTTGACCGTCGGCACGAGCTGATCGCCAGCCGACTGAGGGTTGGTCATCGTCACCAGTTCGCCCTGCATCAGCACGCGGCGAAACCAGTCGACGTTGAACCGGTTCCACTCCGACGCGCCGTTCATGCCGTGGAACGTGACAAATCCGCCTCGCGCGACGACCGGCAGCAGCAGCGCGGTGATGTCCGAGTAGCCGAGCAGGATCTTCGGGTTGCGGCCGATCGTCTCGAAGTCCAGATGTGGCAGCAGGCGCGCGCAGCCCCACCCCCCGCGCAACGCATGCACCGCCGACACGTCCGGGTCGGCGAACATCGCCATCACGTCGGCGGCACGGTCCTCGTCCCGTCCCGCGAGATAGCCTCGACGGTCGAGCAGGTGCGCGCCGAGCTTGGCCTTCAGCCCCAGCGCCGCCAGCGACTCGACGACGATGTCGACGTCGACCGGGTCCCACAGGGCCGAAGCGGGATCGATCACGCCGACCACGCTGCCGGGCCGGAGCCGGCGCGGCTTGCGCACGCCTGATGGCGCCGTGCGTGACTGCGCCGCTGCGGGTGGTGATGCCGGCGGACGAGCCGGCGCCTGGGCGGCAAGTCCGCTCGCGGCCAGCGGGGCGGCAAGCGACTGGTGCAGAAACGCGCGGCGCGTCGGCGGCATGCGCGAGATAGTACCCTGCTCCGGATGCCACCCGGCCGACGCGCGCGCCATCTCCAGCTTGCCGAATGCGTCGGCGTCGCGCTCGTGCTCGCCGCTCTCACCGCGATCGTCACATGGCCGCAGGCGGCGGTCCTCACGACCCACGCTCACGAGCATCACGATGCGCTCTTCAGCATGTGGCGCCTCTCGTGGATTGCCGAGGCGCTGACGCATCAGCCGACCCGCCTGTTCGATGCGCCGATCTTCCATCCGGAACTACGTACGCTCGCGTACTCGGACGCGGTGCTGCTGCAGGGCCTCGTGGCGACGCCCGCCCTGCTCGCCGGCGCGCCGATCCTGCCGACCTACAACCTGCTCCTGCTCGCGGGTCCGTGGCTGTCGGCGCTCGGCACGTATCTGTTGATCCGGTCGCTGCTCCTGCCGGTGGACGACGACGGCGCTGCGACGCGTGCGCACGGGAACCGAACGGCCGCGAACGGTCCCGCGGTGTGGTGGCCGGCCCTGATCGGCGCGGTCATCTTCGGCCTGCTGCCCTATCGGCTCGAGCACATCATGCACCTCGAGCTGCAGTGGTCGCAGTGGATGCCCCTCTCGTGCTGGGCGCTGCACCGCACGGTGCGCCGCGGCCGCATCGCCGACGGCGTGCTGACCGCCGTGTTCGTGCTGTGCCAGTTCCTCAGCTGCATCTACTACGGGATCTTTCTGGTGCTGGTGCTGGCGGCGGCGGCGCCGTGGCTGCTCCTGACGCGGCAGCGGGCGGCGCTCCGACGCATCGCCGTCGCGGTCATCGTCGGCGCGGTGCTGACCGGCCCGATCCTCGTCGCCTACAGCGCACCGTACCGCGCCAACCAGCAGGCATTCGGCGGACGTGCGGCGTGGGAGATCGACACGTGGAGCGCACGGCCCGGCAGCTTCCTGGCCGCGCCCCCCGAGAACCGGCTCTATGGTGCGGCCACGGCGTCGTTCGGAGCGCCCGAGGGACGACTGTTCCCGGGTGTGATCGCGATCGTGCTGGCCGTCGTCGGGCTCGTGACGGCACGCGCCCGCCGCGAGACCTGGATGTACGCCGCCGCGCTCGTGACGTCGTC